>CAKPTK010000119.1 GCA_934190685.1 uncultured Prevotella sp. | reverse complement strand
AGATCTGTTTGGAAGGTATTGCCTGTGCCATAGAACACGTCACGCCAATTAGTATTGGTGCTACTGTAAACATTCATGTCATTATCAAGAAAAGGGAAAGCGGACGGATTCTTCCCGGCATTGATATAGGCGGCATGAGCCAACTCCAGATACTGGGATGCATTGAGCACCTTGGGAGCTGTGGATTCGTCAATCTGCGCAATACCGAACTGAGCATTCAAGCGCACATTCATCCTGCCTTTTTTGCCGTGCTTTGTCGTCACAAGAATCACGCCGTTGGCACCGTCTGCTCCATAGATGGAGGTTTGGGTGGCATCTTTCAACACCGTGATAGACTCGATATCCTCAGGATTGATGAACGACAGCGGACTGATTGTATAGTTAATACCTGGCATAAGATTGGTCGACTCACCTGTATAAAGCGGTGAACCGTCCACAATCCAAAGTGGCTCATTGGACGCAGAAAGAGATGCGTCACCACGTACACGGACATTGTAGCGTGGCCGACTGTTGTCTGGAGAGTCGCTGTTGATGTCAATTTTCACACCGGGGACAAGTCCATCAAGCATCTTGTCCAACCGCATCTGCGGCATATTCTGCAAATCTTTTGAGTTGACTTGATAGGCACTACCCACTTGGTCTGAACGGCGTTGCGCAGTGCCATAAGCACCCACGACCACCACATCGTTCAAAGAGAGTGTGTTGTCTGCGAGACGGACATTGACGACCTTGCGTCCTCTTACAGATTCTGTATGCTGCTGCATGCCTATATAAGAGAACACAAGTGCTTGCGAGTTGTCCACATCAATGGAATAATTACCGTCAATATCTGTGAACGTTTTTTTCTTTGTTCCCTTCACAGTCACTGTTACGCCCGGCAAGGCCTCACCTTGGGCATCCGTAACATTTCCTGTAACACGAAGCCCGCTTTGTGGACTTTTCCGTTCAACGGACTTACCATCTATTGTTGGAAGTCCATTTGCAGTAGATTTGTCAGTCACTGATTGTGCCCATGTGGAAGTGGCCATTGCAAGAGAAGCCATCAATACCACTGTTTTCATATTCCTCATATACGTCGCATCTAAAAAAGCATTACGCTGCAAATATAATTCTTTCGGATGTAAAATCCAAACAATGAGAGAAAATATAAAACAAAATGTCGGTTTTCACCGACATTTATTATGATAATGTTATATTTATTTGTTACAAATCATTGTCTAACCATGTTCCTCGCCGCATCTATACGGAGGAAGATGAAGAGAAGAAGGGTGAAGCCCCAAAGGGAAGACCCGCCATAACTGAAGAAAGGAAGCGGGATGCCGATGACAGGAGTAAGACCGAGCACCATGCCCACATTGATGAAAACATGGAACAGGAAAACACTCAGCACACAATAGCCATAGACTCTGCCAAACTTGAAGGGTTGTCGCTCCGCAAGGTGAATCAGCCTCAAAATCAATGCCAAGAACAGCAACAGCACCGCGGCTGAGCCCAAGAATCCTTCTTCCTCACCAACGGTACAGAAGATGAAGTCGGTGTCCTGCTCTGGCACGAACTTCAATTTCGTTTGCGTTCCATTGAGGAATCCCTTGCCTTCCAGTCCACCTGACCCAATCGCAATCTCACTCTGATGGACATTATAGCCTGCTCCTGCCAAGTCTTCGTCCAATCCCAAAAGGACGTTGATACGCACACGTTGGTGTGGCTCCATCACATTGTTCAACACATAGTCTGCCGAATAGAAGAAGGCAATGGATCCCAATGCGAACATCACAATATAGAGGTAGTTGGCAAGATGGGTGCTCAGGGCTTGATAGAGCAAATAGCCAATCACAGCGGCACTGATGATGATTTGCACCCAGACAATATCGAACGGGATGACATATTCGGAGAAGAGCAGGAACACAAGAGTCGTGCCCAAGCAATAGGCCAAAAGCAAGCGGGTCTTCTTTTTGTCATCGCAATAGACCTGCACCATCACTGAAGTGAAGATTTGCACGAGAAGCAGCACGGTGAACTTGCCGACAGAAGTCGGAGTGTCCCACAGAAATGTGTTCTCAAAGCGGATGCCCACCACAAAGTAGATGACCATCGCCACGCCCGTAAACAAGATGCTTCCCGGCATTCCTTCCCGATAGAGCATCAGGAAAAAGGCCAGATAGACGAGTGCCGATCCTGTCTCACGCTGACCGATGATGAAAAGCATCGGCAACAGGATGATGGTCACGGCGGCGGCAAAATCTTTCCAACGCTGCATGGAGAATCCGTAGGTGCTCATCAGTTTACTGATGGCAAGCGCCGTGGCGAACTTACCGAATTCGGCAGGCTGCAAGCGCAAAGGGCCCAACACAAGCCACGAGTGTGACCCCTTGATGTCGTGCGGGTTGAAGATGGTGGCAAAAAGCAAGAGCAACAGCACACCATATATAATATAAGCGAAGGTGTCGTAGAACCGGTCGTCGAGCATCAGCAGGACAAAGCCAAGACAGATGGAGGTGCCTATCCACACAATCTGCATGCCCGAACGGGTGGCAAGACTGAAAATGTCGTTGTCGCCATACGTGTAGCTGGCGCCACACACACTAACCCATCCGAACACGAGCAATGCAAGATAGATGCCGATAGTCCACCAATCGAGCGACCGGAGCACACTGGCTTGTTTATCTGTTTCTTGAGCCATAAGCTATTCTTCTATGCTGGAACTCCGCAGCCAACCGTTCTTCGTTGGGTGTGAGTTTTCCTTTTAAATATTGTTCCATCATCAATCCACCGATAGGCACACCGAAGTCGGCACCGAAACCACCGTTCTCCACATAGACGGCGATGGCAATCTTCGGCTTGTTCATCGGGGCGAATCCCATAAACACGGAGTGGTCTTGTCCGCGGTTCTGCGCTGTTCCGGTCTTTCCGCAAGCGTCATAGTCGTAGTGTCCCAGCGCTTTACAGGTTCCCTTGAGCACAGAACTCTTCATGCCAGCCACCACCCAGTTGTAGGCGCTTTGCTTGGCCTTGGTGTAGTGGCGTTCACGGAAAGCCGCATCCAAGGGTTTTCCCTCCACCTTGCGCACCACATGGGGTGTGTAGTAGTAGCCGCGGTTGGCGATGGTGGCGCCGAGATTGGCTATTTGCAACGGAGTGAGGTTGACCTCGCCCTGCCCGATGGAGATACTGATGACCGTGAGTCCGTTCCAAGAGCCATTATAAGCCTTGTCATAGAATTGCGCATTGGGAATCAGACCTCGTTTTTCTCCCGGCAAGTCGATACCCAACTTATAGCCAAATCCCATGCTGACCATATAGTCGCGCCAAGTGTTCATCGCCTGTTGGACATTCTTGTACTTGTGGCGGTTGGACATCATATAGAAGAGGCCCCAACAGAAATATCCGTTGCAGGAGGTACTGATGGCCTCGGTCAGATTCAGTGGTGACGCATGTCCGTGACAGCCAACGTGCAAGCCTTTGTAATAGAAGCCATGATTACAGGAGAACATGGTGTGGGGCGTGATGACGCCTTCTGACAAATAGGTCAACGCTTGCGTGGTCTTAAACGTAGAACCAGGAGGATATTGTCCCATGATGGAACGGTTGAGCAAGGGTTTCCACACATTCTTCGACAACCGCACATGTTCCTTGCTGCGCTTTCTTCCCACAAGATTACGGGGATCATAGGTCGGAGAACTGACCATGCAAAGCACTTCGCCTGTCGATGGCTCGATAGCCACGATGGATCCTATCTTTCCTTCAAGCAACCGTTCACCCAGTGCCTGGAGTTTCTCGTCGATAGACAAGGTGAGGTTACGTCCAGGTTGTGGACGACGGTCATACTTTCCATTTTGATAATTGCCCTGTATTCTTCCATGAGCGTCTCGCAGAAGAATCTGCACACCCTTCACACCACGCAAGTCTTTCTCATAATATTTTTCAATACCCAACTTGCCGATATAGTCTCCTGGCTGATAATAATCATCGTCTTCAATGTCTGACTCCGACACTTCACCCACATCGCCCAGCACATGGGCGGCAAAAGGATATTGATATTGCCGGATGCTGCGCTTCTGGATATAGAAGCCGGGGAAGCGGAACAGTTTCTCTTGAAACACACTGAAGTCCTTGTCGGAAAGTTGGCTCATGAACAACTGCTGGGTGAACCGGGAATAGCCTGGATTTTTGCTCCGGTCCTTGATGTCGTTCATACGCTTGATGAAAAACTCCTTGGTGATGCCCAAGGCATTGCAGAAGTCCAAGGTGTCAAGCCGACCTTTTTCTTCGTTCATCACCACCATGATGTCATAGGCAGGTTGGTTGTAGACCAACAACTTCCCATGACGGTCATAGATGACACCACGCGAAGGATATTCCACCTTCTTGAGAAAGGCGTTACTGTCCGCGCTTTTCCGATAGTCGTCACTCATCACCTGGAGCGTAAAGAGCCGGATGATGTAAATCAGCACTATCGTAACCGCCACACCACCAATGACAAAGCGTCGTTTTTCGAGATTATAGTCCTTCATGTCAAACTATCCTTGCCTTTATCAATTTCTCACTTTCTCTATAGCAAGCAACATGGCTATAGTCAGCACGGCACTTCCGCCTACACACTTTGCCCAAAGAAGGATATTGAAGAAATTGAACATCTCCAATGTGAAGAACAGGAGACAATAGACGAGCACCATGATGATGGTGTAATAGACATAGGACGCCACGCCCAAGGTCTTCATCGAAGGCTTTAGGTCTTCAGCACTGTCGCGGGGAATGAAAGGCTCGATGATATAGGGTTGGAGAAATCCGATGAGGGTCATGGATGCCGCCGCCACACCTGGTGTGTCTGAAAAGATGTCGATGACCAAGCCGAAAGCAAAGCTCCACAACAGGATGCCCCACCGTGGATAATTACGGCGGAACATGAGCACCATATAGACATAGAGCAATGGCGTGGCACAATCAAACAAGTGGATGTTGTTGAGCACCAGCACTTGTGCCAGACATAAGATGAAGAAAAGCAGAACGCCTTTGACGAGTTCCAGGTTCATTTGCCCTTATTCCTTTCGTTGATTGATGAAGGGGACTCAAAAGCGAGCCCCGTTACCTTTAATTCTGTTTGGGTTTTATGGAGTCTTGCGCGGCACGGAGCAGTTCGATACGCTCTTCCATGGCCTTGTCGTTGATGACACAGACATCACGGAGATTGCCGAAGTCCACAGACAATTTCACTTTCAGTCTGTAGGACAAGCCATCCTTCGAGTTGTACACCTGCACAATCTCGCCCACCATTACACCAGGAGGGAAGATGGAAGAATAGCCACTCGTCACGATTTTGTCGTGTTTGCGGAAATGGGCATGCCGGGGTATATCCTCCACATACGCCACATCCGAAGCGCCGCCTTTCCATCTCAGATAGCCGAAATAGCCGCGTCTCTGTATGGTACAACTGATGTTCGACTGGGAGTTGAGCACAGGGATGACAATGGAATAATGTGCAGACACGAGATATACCACACCTACCACACCATTACCACAAGCCACGCCCATGTCTTTCCGCACACCATCATCGCTACCCTTGTCTATCGTGATGAGATTGTCCAACCGGTCGACACTGCTACTGATTACCTTGGCGGGAATCAGGCCAAACTGGCTGAGGTACTGCATTTGCCCATTGACCATCGTCAAGGAGTCTGTGTTTTTGTCGAGCAACGCCTCCTGAAGATATCTCACCTGCTGTTCCAACTTGAGATTGCGTTGTGTGAGATCGGCATTGAGAGCAGACAAGCCGAAATAAGACTTCACTTGTGCGTCCGCCTCATACACCTTGCCGACAACGGCATTTGCCGAAGTGAACCACACGCTGCCCTGATAGTTGTTGAACTGAAAGAGCAGAACCATGCTGATCACTTCGAGCAAAATGAATAGAAACCAGTGGTTGTATTTTGCAAGAAACTCTACTAAGTTATGCATAATCCACTTGTTATCTCATCAAGAACGAGAATTTGTCCACGTTCTTCAATGCGATGCCTGCACCCTTTGCCACGCTATGGAGTGGATCCTCAGCGATGTGGAAAGGAATGTTAATCTTGTCTGTCAAGCGCTTGTCGAGTCCACGAAGCAAGGCACCGCCACCACTCAGGTAGATACCGTTCTTCACGATGTCGGCATAAAGTTCTGGCGGTGTGTTCTCCAAAGCGGAGAGCACGGCGTTCTCAATCTTTGCCACAGTCTTGTCCAGGCAGTGTGCAATTTCCTGATAGCATACGGGAACCTCCATTGGAAGGGCTGTGATACGG
>CAKPTK010000118.1 GCA_934190685.1 uncultured Prevotella sp. | reverse complement strand
GATTAAGAGACATCACGCTTACCACAGTCACATTCTGACTAAGAAAACAAAGAAGCAGAAACGTAATCTGGTACACCAGGCTATCGTTGATCACAGCAACATGAAGCAGGTACGTGACTTGCTCTGCCTCCGTTAATCAAAGTCAAACAAACATTTTAAAGAAAGAAAATTATGCCAAGATCAGTAAATCACGTTGCTTCACGTGCTAAAAGAAAAAGAATTTTAAAGCTCACCCGTGGTTATTACGGAGCAAGAAAGAATGTTTGGACCGTAGCTAAGAACACTTGGGAGAAGGGTCTTACTTACGCTTATCGTGACCGTCGTAACAAGAAGCGCAACTTCCGCGCATTGTGGATTCAGCGTATCAACGCTGCCGCTCGCCTCGAGAACATGAGCTACTCTACTCTGATGGGTGCTCTCCACAAGGCAGGTATCGAGATCAACCGTAAGGTGCTCGCTGACCTCGCTGTAAACCATCCTGAGGCTTTCAAGGCTATCGTAGCCAAGGTAAAGTAAAATAGACGCTAAGTTTAGTTTACAAAAATATAGCCGCATTCCTTCAAGGGATGCGGCTTTTCTCTTTTCTGTTGTTTCCTGAAAAATGTTCTTATTCCACGATTCCAGCTTCCAGCCATTTGTCGGCCAACTGCTGGGCGTCGTTGCGGGCTGTGGTCTTGTCTACATCATACTCCTCGGTGAGCAGGGTGGCGAGGTCGTCGACGGTGAACGAGGGCCTGTCGACGATGTGTTGCCAAAGATAGGCGGAACTCTCGTTCATGCTGATGATGCTGCTGAAGTCGATGTTCTCCTTGCCTTCGGCAACGATGATGCGCTCTCCGCAGATGTCGCGGAGGTTGAATCCTGGTTTTGCTTTCATATTTTATCTTGTTTTTATGATTATACGGGTTTGAAAAATTTCAGCCAAATTCTGCGGTAGAATGCGAGCAGATAGCGGCGGATGGGGTAGAGGGCGGTCCAGAAGAATGAGTAGACGCGCCATTTGGCACTATTGGTGCGGTCAAGGTTTGAACGTCCCTTGCGGTAGAAACCGATGGCGAAACCCTTGATGTCGGCCAGTGTGCAATGTTCCACCCCTAAATTGCCGTCGCCACGCAGGGTCACCTGGTCGCCTTCGATGCGGATGATGCGGTGGAGCACATAGTGGCGATTGCCGACTTCCGCCAACACGGCGTCCCCTTTCTTGGGGTTCACGGCCTTGATGAGCAATGCCTTGTCGCGTCCGTCTTCCAGGAAGGGGCGCATGCTGAAGCCCCGAAGCCGGAGCGTGACGGTATGCCCCTCGTCGAGCATCCGGACAACTTCCGGCAGAAATTCGCTGTTGGAGAATTTCACTTCTGTTTTGTCGATATGGTGTTGTGGCATAAAATTGCTGCATCCTCATCGGGCAGACAGTGCAGGGTGAAGAGCGGTGTCAACTCGATGAGACGCGTGATGATGTTGCAGATGTTGTTGAAAATATCCTTGTCCCACTTCATGGTGGAACAGGCGGGCAGGAGAGAGGCGAAGCCGAAGACAGGAGACAGACGCTCGATGCTGTTTTGCTTTGCCCGGTCTATGCGTGTGATGGCGCCGAGTGGAGCCTGTGTGTTGCGATAGCATGGCGTCTTGCCGCTCCATGGACTTCCATAGATGAATGGTTGTCCGTCGATGATGCGCACCACAGGATTGTCGTCGTTCATCAAGTCGCAGTTCGGTATGTGCGTCAGCCAGAGACCCACGTGTGTGCTTTTGCCCGTACCGCTTTTGGCGATGAAGGCGTAGCCCCGTCCGTCGTGTCTGACGAGGGAGGCATGGATGAGCACAGCGTCGTGTTGGCTTCCGGCGAAAGCGAAGACGAGCATCAGCGCGTTGTTCAGTCCGAAGCGCCGCATGTCCCGTGTGCCGTTGAGGGCGCACTGGCAGTTGCGGAAATCCTTGTCTGTCTGGAGCATGCAGCAACTGTTTCCTGCAATGTCCTTGATGATGTATTGGTAGCCTCCGTTGTCGAGTCGGTCCACAATGGTGTCGCCGTTGCCCGTGTCGAAGGTGCGTATGCGCTCGCGGTGTTCCTTGGCGATGGGGCGCAGGGCGTCGTCCACTGTCAGTTGGAACAACAAACCGTCCTGACTGTCTGTTGACAGTCGGAACGGCTCGAACGACGCCAGCAAACTCATGTTGTTGACCGTCGTGTCATTGAAGATGATGCGCACGTCAAGTCCGGCGATGCGGAAGTTGTTCGTGTCCACGGTTACTCGTTGGGGTTAGTTCCTTGGGGTTCGGGTTTCGCCCCTTTCTTGTCTGGGCGTGGTCCCTTGTTCTTGTGCTTGGCAGGCTTGGGCTGTGGTGCCGTTTCCTCCTCCACATATTCGGTGTCGGGCTGGATGACCGTGAAATGGAAGTCCTTGTCAGCGAGATATTTCACGTTGTAGTTCTCTTTGCCCATATATCTCTTCTTGATGCGCTCAAACTTGCTGTCGAGGTCTTTCTTTTTCAGTTCGCAGAAGATGACGCAGGTGCGGTGTTTCTCTCCCAGCGTGTCGAAATAGTTGTTCATCTGGTAGGAATAGTCTTCCCGGTTGAGCAGGAATCCCGTCTTGGAGTCTATCCATGCGCTGTCCAACTCCTGGATGTCCGTGATGTAAACTGTGGAGTCGTTGAACGACGTGGAGACGCCGAAAGCATACACCTTCGGCACCATCTTGTTTTTGGCGTCGGCATCTTGAGTTCCGCAGAGCAGGGCGATGCCGAAAGCCACTGCAAGCATTTTGAACAGTCTCATAATTATTGTTTTTCTCTTTTGTTATGCATAAATGTGTGTCTACCGTCCCAGATAAGTGTTGAGCATGCTGGTGACGGCGTTGCTTCTGAGCCGTTTGATGGCCTTTTCCTTGATTTGTCTCACGCGTTCCCTCGTGAGTCCGTATTTCGAACCGATTTCCTCGAGTGTCATTTCCTTTTCTCCGATGCCGAAGAAAGCCTTGACCACCAGTTGCTCGCGTTCGTTGAGTGTGCTCAGGGCGAGGTCTATTTCTTCCTTCAGCGATTCGTAGACCAGGTCGTTGTCCACGTCGGGTGAGTCGGTGTTGGGGATGGTGTCGAAGAGTTTTCCTTCCTCTCCGTCGATGATGGGCGCGTCTCCCGACACCTGCCCTTTGGGCGCCTTCATGGCTTCTTCTATCTTGTCCTCGGGCAAGTCCAGCAGTTCGGACAGTTCCTTGAGGTTGGGCAGTCGTTCCTGTTCCTGGAGAAACTTGTTGACGGTGCGGTTGATTTTGTTCACCCATCCCACTTGGTTGAGCGGCATTCTGACGATATATCCTTTTTCGGCGATGGCTTGGAGGATGCATTGCCGAATCCACCACACGGCGTAGGAGATGAACTTGAATCCACGCGTCTCGTCAAACTTCTCGGCAGCCTTGATGAGTCCCATGTTGCCCTCGTTGATGAGGTCGATGAGGCCGATGCCTTGGTTTTGGTATTGTTTGGCCACCGACACGACAAATCTGAGATTGGCTTTGACGAGCTTGTCGAGTGCTTTTCTGTCTCCCCGTTTGATGCGTTGCGCCAGTTCCACTTCCTCTTCGAGTGTGAGGAGCGGCTCACGGCCAATCTCCTGCAAGTATCTCTCGAGCGACGCACTTTCACGGTTTGTTATAGATTTGGTTATCTTCAGTTGTCTCATGGTGAAATTCTTTTTAGCTTTTGCAAAAATACGGCTTTTTTATTACCTGTACAAACAATAAACCTTAAAACTGTATGCGGTTGTCGCAAAAGTGCACAAAAGTTTCCTGACAATCGCCTTGGCGCTGTTCTCACTTTGCCTTCTCGAAATGCTGATAGTCCTTGAGCGAGCGCCAGTCGCCGCCCCAGGTGAATCCGTGTTGTCGGAAGAGACGGAAGCAGAGGTCGCTGTGGGTGATTTTGTAGGGGTAGGATCCGTTGCGGTCTATGTAAGGGTGTCCTGCCTTCGGCTGAATCTTCGTTTTCCCGTTGCGCGTCTTGATACAGGGATTATAGAGCGGATTGATGTCCACGGCGAGTCCCATGCTGTGGGCGGAGAGTTTCTGCGAGCCTGCCACGGTGCGGTAGCAGAAGCAGGAGGTGTTGTTGGCGGTCATCGACGGCTCGTCCTCAGCGCCATAGTTGTCGATGAGCACCATGCGCTCGATGGGGTAGCGGGCGTCGTAGAGTTGGCGGAAGATGGTCACGAGATCGTTGGCGATGCGGCGGTGACAGATGAGTTCGCCGAGCTGGATATGGCCGTCGAGCGTGCGGTGAAGCAGGCACAAGTAGCGCAAGTCGGCACGCGGGATGCGGCAGTTGGCGGGGAACGATTTGCCGTGGATGCGCTTGAAGGTGGCGTCATCTATCTTGTGGATGGAGAAACACTTGTCCAATCCGAACGCCTTCACTGCTTGTTCGGAAACCCGTGTGCCCGCCTTCCATTGGGTGAGTGTTTGTGTTGCGGATGTTTCCTTGGCGGGTGGAAGCAAATGCTGCGTGCTCCCTGTTTCTGCTTGCAGGGTAGTGGAAGCGAGGAAGAGCGTCAGGAGGAGAGGGGAGAATCTTTTCATTGTTGTTTTTCCTTGTCTTTTATTTTTCTGTCGAGTTTGAGCGTTGTGGTTGCGGTTGTTGTCTAAGGCTTCTGCCGTGGCTATATGGACCACTTTAGGCATCGTGTCTTAGCGCTTAGCCAGGCCAAGTGGCTTTGTCGCAGCTTTCAAACAGCAGTTCTGCAAAATTACAAAAAACTGGAAGAAAGACGTGCCTTTGGATAGAAGAATATTTACAACGTTTCTCCGATGGTTGCTTCTTGTGAGGAGGAAAAGGAGAGAAAGGATGTGTTACTTGCCGAGTTTTTGATTTTTCACCGCGGTGAAAAGTTAGTTAGTGTGCCATTAACGTCTGCTTAGTATGCCATTTGTTCACGTACCACGTCCTTGGTGAGGATGGCGCACCCCGGTTCGCTGATGCGCAGGGAGTCTTCCTGTATAACGGCAAAGGGAGGGGCAACGCTAACGACTTTCTCGGCATTGTCGTGGTTGACAAAAACGGCAAGGCAACCAAGTATGCAATCAAGCGCAAGTATGTATCCATTGACGGAGCTATGAGCCTTGACGATTACAAGGAGTCCCGTATGTCTGCCAATGAAGGAGGAAATGACGAGAGTGTGTCTGATGGTATTCATGGTTCCGGTGTGGAAGAGTCTGCTCAAGAAGGTGTCCGACCTATAGGAAAAGGTGTGTTCGGAAATATTTATGACCAATTCAAGGGAAAGGTAAAAGAAGCGTTCCACTTCCTTATGAACAAAAAAAGTGGAGACTTGCTTGGAGTCTTCCACAGAGAAGACATCGGAGACATAGATTTGGTTTGGGGCGATGTGAATATGGGCTTGGCTCATATTCTTGGCAAGCACGTGGGTAAAGGCAAGGACTTTGAAACTGCTGATGACGCTGTCGACATGATAAATGAGGTTATAAAGAAAGGCCGTATATTCCAAGACACAGAGAATAGATACACGCTTATGCTTGATGGCATAGGTGTTGGCATTCGTAAGGACTTCGATGGTGAGAAAAAGAACTGGGTTGTTACTGCTATAGATTTCAACAGAACTCAAGAAGGAAAAGGAATCGCCACCAATCCCACGTCAACCTCTCATGATGCTAAGGAGCCAGAGTTTGCTGCTGCGCCCAACGATTCCAATGGTAAAGATAGTGACAATTCTTCAAACTCGCAAGAGAACGTGGATACATTAACATTTGAGAACGGCACGCCTGTGCCAATGCGTGAGGACGGCAATCCGGATTTCTCGCAGATGACACCAGAGCAGACGGCAGAATTGTATGACACGCAGTTCGGTGAGGACGCACGGCAACTTGTGGACGATGCAGTCACAACCGCCAAGAAGGCTCTTGACGAGTCGGAGGAGGAAGTTGTCGCAGATACAATCGGTGACATGATTAACGACCTTGGACTTGCCAAGGGCATCGCCTTCCGCCTGAGCCATCCTGTGCTCGCACATATACAGAGTGTGCTGACACGGATATTGGGCAAGCTCGGCTTGACATCACCTCTGTATGGGAAATTCCGTGATGTGCGTGACACCATCGCACAGGCATACGTGGACACCATGCCGAAGGAGGAGGTTGAGGCTGAAGAGGAGGCTCAGAACAACGGCAACAGTTTCTCCCTCCGCTTGCAGTCTGCCATTGACGAGACGGAGACGGAGCCTTCTGACGCACAGAAGGAGTCGGGCAACTACAAGAAGGGTCATGTGAAGTTCGGTGGCTATGACTTCACGATTGAGAATCCGAAAGGCTCTTACCGAAAGGGCAAGGATGCAGACGGCAAGGAGTGGAAGCAGAAGATGAACGACACCTA
>CAKPTK010000117.1 GCA_934190685.1 uncultured Prevotella sp. | reverse complement strand
GCTCTATATCCATCTTATCATCGTGACGAATGTCGACTGATGGTCATTCACAAGAAGACGCAGACCATCGACATGTACCGCAAGGACGAGAAAGGCGAGCCTCTGAAAGACGAGAAAGGCAATCCTGTATTTCTCGATTTCCGCAATGTGCTCGACTATTTTGATGAAGGCGACACCTTCATATTCAACGATACAAAAGTCTTTCCCGCCCGTCTCTACGGCACCAAGGAGAAGACCGACGCCAAGATTGAGGTGTTCTTGCTTCGCGAACTCAATCAGGAGATGCGCTTGTGGGATGTGCTTGTGGAACCCGCCCGCAAAATCCGCATCGGCAACAAACTCTTCTTCGATGAGAGTGGAACGATGGTGGCTGAGGTTATCGACAACACCACCAGTCGTGGCCGCACGCTCCGTTTCCTCTATGATTGTCCCCACGAAGAATTCAAACGTGACCTCTTTGCACTCGGCGAGGCACCACTGCCACGCTATATTATAGACCATGTTGGTCCGGCTCTTGACGAAAACGGACAACAGATAATGAAAGACGGAAAGCCCGTCATGAAATACGACCGCCTCTGCCGTAGGGAGGACTTGGAGGATTTCCAATGCATCTTCGCCAAGAACGAGGGCGCTGTGACCGCTCCTGCCACAGGCTTGCATTTCAGCCGCGAGTTGATGAAAAGAATGGAAATCAAGGGCATCAATTTCGCCTTTATCACGCTGCATTGCGGACTGGGCAACTTCAGTAATATCGAGGTGGAAGACTTGACCAAGCACAAGATGGACTCCGAACAGATGTTTGTGGAGGCTGAGGCTTGCAAGACGGTCAACGAGTCGAAAAAGTCGGGACACAAGATTTGCGCCGTAGGCACCAGTGTGGTCAAGGCCACGGAGACAGCCGTCGGCACAGATGGCTTGCTGAAGGAATATGAGGGATGGACCAACAAGTTCATCTTCCCTCCTTACGACTTTGGAATGGCGGATTGTATGATTGGCAATTTCTATCATCCCATGTCCACACTGATGATGAACGAGGCAGCCTTTGGCGGCTACGATGTGGTCTATGAAGCCTATCAGCTTGCTGTGAAGCATGGTTACAGATTCGGATGCTATGGCGACGCCATGCTGATTGTAGACGATTAAAGATATGCATGAGGTGTATTTAGGCTTGGGCACCAATCTCGGCGACAAGCATGCGAATATCCTCAAGGCGATAGACGAAATAGGAAAGCTGATTGGCACCGTGGTGCGCCAGTCAGCTTTTTATAAAACGGCGCCTTGGGGCTTTGAGTCCCCTCATCAGTTTGTCAACGCCGTCGCCTGCGTGCAAACGGCTTTGTCTCCTCGCGAGGTGCTCGTCGCCACGCAACGGATAGAAAAAGCAATGGGGCGCAAGGAGAAGTCTGTGAACAGAAAATATCATGACCGCATCATCGACATCGACATCTTGCTTTATGACGATGAGCACATCGACGACCCCGACCTCAAGATACCGCATCCGCTGATGCATGAACGCGACTTCGTAATGAGCCCGCTTCGGGAAATATGGTTCGGCACAAGTCGGCAACTTAACAAAGAAAACTAATGGGAATAGAAAAAGGATTGTTTAATAGAACTCGTCTGCTTGTCGGCGACGAGTTGATGGATAGAATACAGGCACAGCGTGTCATCATCTTCGGTGTCGGAGGGGTCGGCAGTTGGTGTGCTGAGAGTCTTGTACGTTCCGGTATCGGCCATCTGACCATTGTCGACTCTGATCGTGTCTGCATGACGAATGTCAACAGGCAGTTGCAGGCAACCTCCAAGACGGTGGGCAAGGTAAAGGTGGATGTGCTGCGCGACCGGTTGCTTGAAATCAACCCGAATGCGGACGTGGTGGCTCAGCAGAAAATCTACGACGAGAATACGGCGGCGGATTTCGACCTCGACTCCTATAACTATGTCATCGACTGTATCGATAGTTTGAAAGATAAGGTGCTCTTGATTCGCAATGCCTGCCGAAGCAAGGCGCAGTTCTTCTCTTCTATGGGCGCCGCCCTCAAGATGGATCCGACCAAGATACAAGTGGCGGAGTTTTGGAAGGTGAGAGGATGTCCGTTGGGCTCCGCTCTGCGCAAGCGTTTCAAGCGCATGAAGGAGAAGCCTGCCCGCAAGTTCCAGTGTGTCTTTAGCGAGGAAGTGCTGGAAAACAAAGGCGAGAACCATACTTGCGGAACTTCCGCTTGTATGTGTCCCAAGGCCAAGATTGGTCCCGGTGATCCCAACCTCGTCAATCACGAATGGTGCAGTTCCAAGGCACAGATAAATGGCACCATGGCTCACATCACGGCCATCTTCGGATTTACCATTGCCGGACTGGTGATGAACGACTTATATAAGAAAATGTAAAACGGTTCATTCTATCCGTAAATAGGGTATCTGTTGTATTGCGAATTTGTTCTACCTTTGCGCAGGATAAGGATGGCGGTGTTGGAATATGCGCTGTCTGTTTCAATGAGGACATTCCAAATATCATAGACAATGAAACATAAAATCAAAAAAGCCGTGCTCGCTGTCGCCCTGTTGCTGACGGCAGGTACGACCCTTAAAGCACAAAGCAATATGGACAATGTATTCAATGAAAAGCAGCAGAACCTTATAGCCGTAGCTGCTTTTGAGGCCAAAGGCGACTTGGCAGGACTCAAAACGGCCATCAACAGTGCGCTGGATGCTCGCCTCACGATCAACGAGGTGAAGGAGGCGCTTTCCCAACTTTATGCCTATACAGGTTTTCCCCGCAGTCTCAATGGGCTCGGCACTCTGCAAGCAGTGATTGCTGACCGCAAGGCTCGTGGCATTACGGATGAGGAAGGCAAGGACGCTTCCCCGATGGCGAGTGACTATGACGCACTCAAGCAGGGCACCAAGGTGCAGACGCAACTCTCGGGTAAACCTTTCAACTACGCTTTCGCTCCAGCCACCGACTATTATCTCAAGGCGCATCTCTTCGGCGACATCTTTGCGCGTGACATTCTTTCTTTTGCCGAGCGTGAGTTGGTCACGGTCAGCGCACTGTCAGCCGTCAAGGGTGTTGAACCTCAGCTGAAGGCCCATGTCAGTGGCGCTCGCCATATGGGAGTGACCGATGAGCAGTTGCATGCGCTTCCACAGGTTCTGCTGCAGCGTGTGGGAGAGATGGAAGCATTCCGCGCCAAGAAAGCTGTGGCGGAGGTTTTCGGTGAGGCGTTTACAGAAGGTCGGCCTGTAGAGAACATGATTTTTCCCAAGGGCGAACCGAACACTGCCTATGCCAAGTATTTTGTAGGCAATAGTTATCTTGCGTCTCTTTGCAAGGACGGATTGAATTTGTCCAATGTCACTTTTGAGCCTCGTTGCCGCAATAATTGGCACATCCATCATAAGGCCATACAGATTCTGATTTGTGTCGGCGGTGAAGGATGGTATCAAGAGTGGGGAAAGCCAGCCCGTCGTTTGAAGCCAGGCGATGTTGTGAGCATTCCTGCCGAAGTGAAACATTGGCATGGCGCAACCGCAGGCTCTTGGTTCCAGCATATCGCCACTGCAGTGGCGCAAGAGGGTGCAAGCAATGAATGGCTTGAACCTGTAAGCGACGAGGAGTACGACAAATTGGAGAAATAATCAGCTATATACCCCTAACTATACATACTCTTTGATTATTAGACACAAATTAGGTAAAATGTAAGCCGGCGTAACCGTGATGGTTGCACCGGCTTTCCCGTAAAATATTTCCGAAAAAAAGTTTTCGGCAGTTATCATACATTCCTATACGAATTGTCCGCAGCCCTGTGTTTATGCGGAGTTTGGCAATGTATGATGGGACGAAAATCATACATGCAAGCTACATGGTTGTCATGTGTCTTGCTTTGGGGAAGAAAAAGAAAAGGCTGCAACGTTGTTGAAACGATGCAGCCTTGTGTCTTTTTAGCGAATTGCTCACCATAAAGGCGGTTCCGATTACTTACGGAGACCGAGAGCCTTGATGATAGCACGATAGCGATTGATGTCGCGGTCGTACAAGTAGTCGAGCAAAGCGCGACGCTTACCTACCAATTGTGTCAGAGCACGTGCGGTAGTATGATCTTTACGGTTCTTCTTCAAGTGTTCCGTCAAGTGGGAAATACGGTATGAGAACAATGCAATCTGGCTCTCTGCAGAACCAGTATCAGAGTTAGACTTTCCGTACTGTCCAAAGATCTCTTGTTTTTTAGCTTGATCTAAATACATTTGTACTGTTTGTTTATATGTGAATTAATGAAATCGGCTGCAAAGGTAACACTTTTTCACCACATTCCGCTCATTATCACATGCTTAATCTTCTAAGTTTAACTTATTTTTAGATTACTTCCATGCTACATGAAAATTGCTTTGTGTGGAATTTGTCACCAAGAATGCTCCTCGCCCCACAGAACCCAAACGGCTCCTCCAGTGCATAGAGGAGGTGGAAAAGGAAATGGCAAAGCCATAAATCATTAATAATGAGAGGTGATAACGAAAAAATATGGATAGTAAGGAGCGGGATATGCAGAATATTTCGTACCTTTGCAGCCGTAATTTAAGGTAAACAAGATGCAAGACATTAGAAACATTGCAATTATTGCACACGTCGACCACGGAAAAACTACATTGGTTGACAAGATGATGCTGGCAGGTAAACTGTTCCGTGACGGCCAGGATAACAGCGGACAAGTTTTGGACGCTAACGATTTGGAACGTGAGAGAGGTATCACGATTCTTTCCAAAAACGTGTCCATCAACTGGAAAGGTACAAAAATCAATATTATAGATACTCCGGGACACTCGGATTTCGGTGGCGAGGTTGAGCGCGTGCTCAATATGGCGGATGGTTGTATCCTCCTCGTCGACGCTTTTGAGGGTCCTATGCCTCAAACACGTTTCGTGTTGCAGAAGGCATTGCAAATCGGGTTGAAGCCGATAGTTGTTGTCAACAAGGTGGACAAGCCCAACTGTCGCCCGGAGGAAGTGTACGAGATGGTATTTGACCTGATGTTCTCCCTCAACGCTACAGAAGACCAGTTGGATTTCCCCGTAGTCTATGGTTCTGCCAAGAACGGATGGATGGCTGAGGATTGGAAGAAGCCTACAGACAATATCGACTATCTGCTCGACAAGATTGTTGAGGTGATTCCTGCTCCTCAGGTGCTTGAAGGCACACCGCAGATGCTGATCACTTCACTCGACTACTCCAGCTATACAGGCCGTATCGCTGTGGGACGCGTACATCGTGGCACCCTCAAGGAGGGTCTGAACGTGACCATCGCCCATCGTGACGGTACTCAGGAGAAAACCAAGATCAAGGAACTTCATGTGTTCGACGGTATGGGGCAGAAGAAAGTGGACGAGGTGCATAGTGGTGACATCTGTGCTGTTGTGGGGCTTGAGAAGTTTGAGATTGGTGACACCATCTGCGACTTTGAGAATCCTGAGCCACTGCCTCCTATTGCTATTGACGAGCCTACCATGAGTATGCTCTTCACCATCAACGATTCTCCTTTCTTCGGTAAGGAAGGAAAGTTCGTGACCAGCCGTCACGTCAACGATCGTTTGCAGAAGGAGTTGGAGAAGAACCTCGCTCTTCGTGTCCGTCCTTTCGAGGACACAACCGATCACTGGATTGTCAGCGGTCGTGGTGTGCTTCACCTCTCTGTGCTCATTGAGACCATGCGTCGTGAGGGCTATGAACTGCAGGTGGGTCAGCCACAGGTGATCTACAAGGAAATCGACGGTGTGAAGTGTGAGCCTATCGAGGAGTTGACCATCAACGTGCCCGAAGAGTTCTCCAGCAAAATGATTGATATGGTGACACGCCGTAAGGGTGAGATGACTTCTATGCAGAGCATGGGCGACCGTGTGGACATCGAGTTCGACATTCCTTCTCGTGGTATTATCGGTTTGCGTACCAATGTGCTCACCGCTTCTCAGGGTGAGGCCATCATGGCCCACCGCTTCAAGGAGTATCAGCCCTATAAGGGCGAGATTACCCGCCGTATGAACGGTTCTATGATTGCCATGGAGACAGGCACTTCCTATGCTTATTCTATTGACAAGTTGCAGGACCGTGGCAAGTTCTTCATCGATCCAGGTGAGGACGTATATGCAGGCGAGGTTATTGGCGAGCACGTGCACGACAACGACTTGGTGGTCAACGTGACCAAGGCTAAGCAGCTCACCAATGTGCGTGCCAGTGGTTCTGATGAAAAGGCGCGTGTGATTCCTAAGACGGTTATGTCACTTGAGGAGTGCCTTGAGTATATCAAGGAGGACGAGCTTGTGGAGGTGACACCGAAGAGCATCCGTATGCGCAAGATTGTCCTTGACCATCAAGAGCGCAAAAAGCGTAGCAAGGAATAATGTGAAATATATCCTTTGTCCAGATTGTTGGAGAAGGAACTGAACATCACCGCCCGACAACAGTTTATCCATATCTGTTGTCGGGCGATTTGGTC
>CAKPTK010000116.1 GCA_934190685.1 uncultured Prevotella sp. | reverse complement strand
GGGTAAACTCATCGATGAACTCTTCGGCGAGTTCTGCGAGGGTACCTTCATCCAGCCTACCTTCATCACCGACTACCCTGTCGAGATGTCTCCATTGACCAAGATGCACCGTTCAAAACCCGGACTCACCGAGCGTTTCGAGTTGATGGTCAACGGCAAGGAACTTGCCAACGCTTACTCTGAGCTCAACGACCCTATCGACCAGGAAGAGCGTTTCATCGACCAGATGAAACTGGCCGACAAGGGCGACGACGAGGCTATGGTTATCGACCGTGACTTCCTCCGTGCGCTTCAGTATGGTATGCCTCCTACCAGCGGCATCGGCATCGGCATCGACCGTTTGACCATGCTCATGACCGGTAAGACTTATATCCAGGAAGTGCTCCTCTTCCCACAGATGCGTCCAGAGAAGACCATGCCTAAGAGCACGGTCGCAGAATGGGCTGCCATCGGCGTGAGCGAAGAGTGGGTACCCGTATTCAACAAGGCCGGCTACAACCTCGTCTCCGACATCAAGAATGTGAAGGCGCAGAAGTTGCAGATGGACGTTTGCGGTGTAAACAAGAAATATAAGCTCGGCTATGAGAATCCAAAAGTCAATCAGTTTGCGGCTTGGATAGAAAACGCTAACAAGTAATCATACAAAGTATGTTCAACGTAGGCAAGGTTGCAATCATAGGCGGTGGCAGTTGGGCCACGGCTATAGCCAAGATAGTGGTGGGGCACACCCACCACATCGGCTGGTACATGCGACGGGACGACCGTATCGAGGAGTTCCGGCGCATGAGCCACAACCCCGCCTATCTCACCAGCGTGCATTTCAACTGCGACGAGATATTCTTCTCGAGCGACATCAACAAGATTGTCGAGGCCTATGACACCCTCGTGTTTGTTACTCCTTCGCCTTATCTGAAAAACCATCTCAAGAAACTCAAGGCCCGCATCCGTGACAAGTTTGTTGTCACCGCCATCAAAGGCATCGTGCCCGATGAGAACTTGGTGTGCTCGGAATACTTCCATGAAGTCTACGACGTGCCCTATGACAATCTCGCTTGCATTGGCGGACCGTCGCATGCCGAGGAGGTGGCACTCGAACGCTTGAGCTATCTCACCGTGGGATGCTCCGACCGCGAGAAGGCACAGGCTTTCACCGAAGTGCTCGCAAGCGATTATATCAAGACCAAGACCAGCAGCGATGTCATCGGCATCGAATACGCCTCTGTGCTTAAAAACGTGTATGCCATAGCTGCCGGCATCTGCAGCGGACTCAAATATGGAGACAATTTCCAGGCCGTGCTCATGGCAAACGCCCTTCAGGAGATGGCGCGCTTCGTCAAGAGTGTGCATCCCATCGACCGCAGCATCGAGGACAGCGTCTATTTGGGCGACCTGCTCGTCACGAGCTACAGCAATTTCTCGCGCAACCGCACCTTCGGCACCATGATAGGCAAGGGCTACAGCGTGAAGAGTGCGCAGATAGAAATGGAAATGATTGCCGAGGGATTCTTCGGTACCAAGTGTATGAAGGAAATCAACCGCCACATGCACGTCAACATGCCCATCCTCGACGCCGTCTACAACATCCTCTATGAACGAATCAGTCCGCAGATAGAAATCAAGTTGCTCACCGACTCGTTCAGATAACAACGCAATCAACAATCAAACAATACTAAAATTGACGACAATGAAAAACATCAGTTTAGACATCACAAAGGCTGCCCAATTCCTCAAGGAGGGCGCCGTGAAGGCTTACGAACCGCAAGTGAAGGCTGCCCAGGAGGCACTTGAAAAAGGCACTTGTCCCGGCAATGACTTCCTCGGTTGGCTCCATCTGCCATCCAGCATCACATCCGAATTTCTCGCTGAAATCAAGGCTTGTGCCGATACCCTGCGCGCCAAGTGCGAGGTAGTGGTAGTGGCAGGCATCGGCGGTAGTTATCTCGGTGCCCGTGCGGTTATCGAGGCACTCGGCAATGCCTTTGCCTGGCTCACCAATGATGGCCAGAAGAATCCTACCATCGTTTTCGCCGGCAACAATATCGGTGAGGACTATTTGGCTGAACTCACCGAATATTTGAAAAACAAGAAATTCGGCGTCATCAACATATCCAAGAGCGGCACTACCACAGAGACTGCCCTCACTTTCCGTCTGCTCAAGAAACAGTGCGAGGCACAGCGTGGCAAGGCTGAGGCCAAGGACGTCATCGTGGCTGTGACCGACGCTCACAAGGGTGCGGCCCGTGCTGCTGCCGACAAGGAAGGCTACAAGACCTTCGTTATCCCCGACAATGTGGGTGGACGATTCTCCGTGCTCACTCCGGTAGGCTTGCTTCCTATCGCTTGTGCCGGCTTCGACATTGTCCAGCTTGTCGAGGGTGCCCGCGCCATGGAGAAGGCTTGCGGACAGAACGTGCCTTTCGAAGAAAACATGGCTGCCCAATATGCCGCCGTGCGCAATGCTCTCTATGCAGAGGCAGGCAAGAAGATAGAAATCATGGTCAATTTCCAGCCTAAGCTCCACTACTTCAGCGAGTGGTGGAAACAACTCTTTGGCGAGAGTGAGGGCAAGGACGGAAAAGGAATCTTCCCCGCAAGCTGCGATTTCACCACAGACCTTCATTCCATGGGGCAGTGGATACAACAGGGCGAGCGTACTATCTATGAGACGGTAATCAGCGTAGAGCAGCCGAATCGTGAACTCCTGTTCCCGCATGACGATGAAAACCTTGACGGACTCAACTTCCTCGCGGGCAAACGTGTGGACGAGGTGAACAAAATGGCAGAACTTGGCACTCGTCTGGCTCATGTGGACGGCGGTGTGCCAAACATCCATGTCAGTGTGCCGCAACTCAATGAGTACTATATCGGTCAGCTCATCTACTTCTTTGAGATGGCGTGCGGTATCAGTGGCAACATTCTCGGCGTAAATCCTTTCAACCAGCCTGGTGTGGAGGCTTACAAGAAGAACATGTTCGCCCTTCTCGACAAACCTGGTTACGAGGCGGAGAGCAAGGCCATCAAAGAGCGTCTCGCTGCAGAGAAATAACGAAGAAATAATAGATATCTTTCAATAACGAGTGAATCCCCGACGCTTTCATGGCGGTCGGGGATTTTTCATGAGACTTACAATCCAAGCATGACATTAGATGAGTTTTTAGAAGAATGGCGGAACGAACAGGACAAGGTGTTGGTGCATACCAGTGGATCCACAGGTGCTCCCAAGCCTTTGTGGGTGGAGAAACGCAGAATGGAAGCGTCGGCACGCATCACGTGCGACTTCCTCCATCTCCAGCCTGGCGACACGGCGTTGCTCTGTATGCCCCTTGACTATATTGCTGGAAAAATGGTGGTGGTAAGAAGTCTTGTGCGGCATCTTCGGTTAATCAATGTGCCGCCGAGCGGACATCCTTTGAAAGGACTGACCGAAACACCAACATTCGCCGCAATGGTCCCCATGCAAGTATATAACTCATTGCAGGTAGCTGAGGAACGTGAGCGTTTGCGCGCCATCCGGCATCTGATTATCGGCGGTGGTGCCATCGACGATGACTTGGCTTGTCAACTAAAGGATTTTCCCAATTTCGTGTGGAGTACATACGGCATGACGGAAACGTTGTCGCACATTGCCTTGCGGCGGTTGAACGGAGATGAGGCGTCCTTGTGGTATACGCCTTTTGCGTCTGTCTCCGTCAGCCTCAATGGCGATGGGTGTCTGGTCATTGACGCTCCCGAAGTGTGTGCACATCGACTGACAACCCATGACATTGCCGAGTTGTCGCCTGACGGCAGACAGTTCCGTATTCTCGGGCGCATGGATAATGTGATAGACAGTGGCGGAATCAAGATACAGATAGAAGAAGCTGAACGCTTGCTTCGTTCCCATCTGTCCACACCGTTTATGATTACCAAGGTGTCCGATGCCAAATATGGTGAGGCGGTGACCTTGCTCTATGAACAAACAGCCCTTTCGGTGACGGCTCTCCGTGAGATTTGCGAGTCCCATCTACCACGTTTTTGGTCTCCTCGTCATTATCTTGAAATACCGTCCCTTCCACTTACGGAGACGGGCAAGCCAGCGCGAAAAAAGGCTGAGAAAATAGCAGAAGAGCGATTGCACGTAGCGGATGTTCAGGGAGGGTAAGAAATGTATCGGAGATGTTGAATATATTTTACAAATATTTCCAGAACGTTTCTACTGGCCGACTCTTCACAAGCTACAAGGGGACTGCTTGTAGAGAACAGGCGGACTAATCAATTTTTCACCACGGTGAAAATTCCGTTAGTGGCACACTAACGCCTTGCTAATGGCACACTAATGATTCGTTAGCGGGCGAGTAGTTTTTCTTTGGTGTGAGTTTATTTTACAAAATATTGTTGCTCTGAGACCTCTTAGGACGGAAAAACAGAGATGTACCGATGTAGGATAATGTATGATTTGTGTATGATAAATGTAGGATCATACACAAATCATACTGTCTAAAAATCAGATAGTTATGGTGATTTTGTGTAGGTGTGTATGATGCTTCTCGAAAAAACACTCATACGCGCGTATGCGCGTGCGCGTGCGTGAGGAGCCATTTCCATTGGCTGAAAATGAAAAACGGCGCACCAAACTTTTCTTGGCGTGCCGCTTTCGTATCGTGTCCGATTCCTGCTACATGCCTTCACGGTAGAAGTCCAAGGCCTCCTTGATTTCCTCGTCGTCGGCGGTCTGGTTGATGACGATGTCACCGATACCGGAGAGAAGGGTGAAGTTGATGATGCCGGCAGTGTTTTTCTTGTCGTGGCGCATCAAGTCGAGCAGGGCGGGGTAGTCGTCACAAGTGATGGGCAGTTGGCCGTAGTATTCCTTGATATAGTTGACGGTCTGACGCATCTTGTCGGTCGGGAATCCTGTCTTCTTGGCGCACAAGTAGAGTTCTGCCACCAAACCGTAAGCCACGGCATATCCGTGGAGAATGGGATGTTGCGTGTGCAAGGCCCATGCCTCGAAAGCATGCCCGATGGTATGGCCGAGATTGAGCGCTTTGCGGATGCCTTTCTCGTGGGGGTCTTCCTCCACGATGCGCTCTTTCACCTTCACGCTGTCTTCCACCATGCGGAGCAAGTGGGCAAGGTCGGGATTGTCGAGGTCGAATGCCACATGTTCCGTCCACATCTTTTCATTGCTGATGAGGCTGTGCTTGAGCATTTCAGCATAGCCCGATACGAAATTCTCATGATCCAGTGTTTTCAGAAACTCTGTGTCAAGGAGTACAAAACGCGCGTCGTTGAACACTCCAATCTCGTTCTTCAGTCCATTGAAGTTGATGCCGGTCTTGCCGCCCACAGAGGCGTCGACCATGGCGAGCAGGGTGGTGGGGATGTTGATGAAATTGATGCCGCGTTTGAAAGAGGAAGCGGCGAATCCTCCAAGGTCAGTCACCATGCCGCCGCCGAGGTTGATGAGGCACGAATGGCGTGTTCCGCCACCATTGCCGAGCTCTGTCCATACATGGGCAAGCGTCTCGAGGTTTTTGTGCTGGTCTGTGGCGCCAATAGTGATGACTTGTGCTCCCTTCAGACATCGGAACCCGGAAATGACAGGCAGGCATTTCTCGTGGGTGGTCTCATCGGTGAGAATGAATAGCTTGTCGTGTTCACACTCAGTCAAGGCTGTGGCTATCTCACTCTCCAAATGCCGGGATATGATGACTTTCTGCTTCATGATATACTTTCTCCTTCTACTTAAAAACTTGCACAAAGTTAAGGCTATTCATACAATTCTGAATGTAAACCATGCAAAAGTATGTTAAAGAAGGGTTGTTCTTGCTCTATTTCATGCCGGGAAAAGGGTGTGAACATCAATGAAAAAGTGCTGTTTGTCAAGAAAATCACGACGTTGGCACATTTCTTGTTATACCATTAAACCTTTTCGCTTTTCTCACGTCATAGAAAGCGTAAACATAAAAATGAAATTGCAAACAGTAAAGAAAAAGCAGAGATGAAAAAAACTATTTCACTCCTGTTGCTGTTGTTCCTCGTCACCGTGACGGCAATGGCACAAGGAAGACTGATAGGCGGTGTCGTTTCCGACGGGCAGACTAAGGAGAAACTCAGTCTGGTGACCGTGCAGCTACTCAAATCGGACAGCACCTATTTGAAGGGTACCACCACAGACGACAACGGACGCTTCACCCTCAAGGCTCCAGCTGACGGCACTTACATTGTGAAGATGACCAGTGTGGGTTTTAAAAACTACACCAAGAAGGTGACCGTCAGTAATGCGAAGAATGTGGATTTGGGGCATGTGACGATGACCGAGAGTGCCATCATGCTCAAGGGCGCAACCGTTGAGGGACATGCCGCCAAGGTGGTGGTCAAGGAGGATACGTTCCAGTATAACGCGTCGGCCTATCGTGTGCCGGAAGGTTCTGCCATCGAGGAACTGGTCAAGCGTCTGCCGGGTGCTACGGTCAGCGATGACGGCAAGATCACGATCAACGGTAAGGAGGTGAAAAAAATTCTCGTAG
>CAKPTK010000115.1 GCA_934190685.1 uncultured Prevotella sp. | reverse complement strand
TGATTATGTATGATTTATGTATGATTCATGTATGTAAGCAAGCTATATCATTACATTGGTAATCAGACAGTTATCATACACACGTGTAGGTTATGTATGATTTTCCATGAAAATTTTCCTGCGCGCGCGTGCGCGCGTATAGTCCCAAAACTCATCATAAAAGCTCAAGGATACAGAAGGCTACCGGCACAAGGCGACAGAACCCTTTGCGATTCTTTCAAGGCGCGACAAAGAAGAGGACTGACAGGGAACAAAAAGGGTCAGAACCATCATGGTTCCGACCCTTTTCTATCTTATAGAGATGTCTTCCTACTTGATGTTGCCGACCTTGAGCAGGTATTCCGCAATCTGTACAGCATTGAGAGCCGCACCTTTGCGAATCTGATCACCGCTGAGCCAGAAGGTCAAGCCACAGTCATCCGCCAAGTCCTTACGTACACGTCCTACATAGACGTCGTCCTTGCCGGCTGTGTCAAGCGGCATCGGATAGACGAGGTTGGCTGGATCGTCCTCCAAAGTCACACCCGGAGCGGCGGCGATGGCTTTCTGCGCCTCCTCGACACTGAGCGGACGCTCGGTCTCAATCCAAACACTCTCGGAGTGCGCACGGAGCGAGCTGACACGGACACACATGGCGGAACAGCGAACGTCGCTGTGCATGATCTTGCGGGTCTCGTTGAACATCTTCATCTCCTCTTTGGTGTAGCCATTGTCTGTGAAGACGTCAATCTGAGGAATCACGTTGTAAGCCAACTGGTGAGGGAATTTCTCCACATGCACAGGCTTGCCTTCCACAATATCCTTGTATTGCTCCTGGAGTTCAGCCATGGCTGCGGCTCCGGCACCACTGGCGCTCTGATAGCTGGCGATGTGGATACGGCGGATGTGGCTGAGTTTCTCCAACGGATTGAGCACCACGACCATCATAATCGTTGTGCAGTTAGGATTGGCGATGATGCCGCGGGGGCGGTTGAGGGCATCCTCGGCATTGCATTCTGGAACGACCAATGGCACATCGTCGCACATGCGGAATGCGCTGGAGTTGTCGATCATCACGGCACCATACTTGGTGATGGTGTCGGCGAATTCCTTGGATGTGCCACCACCTGCAGATACGAAAGCGACGTCGATGTCTTTGAAGTCATCGTTGTGCTGCAAGAGTTTCACCTCATATTCCTTACCCTTGAATGCGTACTTTCGTCCAGCACTGCGCTTGGAGCCGAAGAGCACCAGTTCGTCGATGGGGAAATTTCTCTCTGCGAGTACGCGAAGGAACTCTTGTCCGACAGCTCCACTCGCACCTACAATTGCTACTTTCATATCTTAATCCTTTTAATTAGTTGATTACGGCTGCAAAATTAATACTTTATATTTAAATTCGGCAACAAATGTTATAAATTTTCTCGTTCTTGCGTACTTTTTGACAGATTCGCCCACTTTTACCCCTGCCATTGTGACAAAAATGATAAAGTGTAGGCTACACTCGGGAATAAAAACAAATAAATTTGTTTTATATTCCGCTCATTTGCACTACCTTTGCAGAAGATAAGCTGCACTCGGCAATTTGAAAGCAAGCTTTCATTGCGCTCGCTTGCACTATCTTTGCAAACAAAATAACGAAAATGCCTGATATATCACAATATTTCCCCATATCCGATCCTACGTTGATTTTCTTCGTAGTGCTGCTCATCATTCTGTTTGCCCCAATTATCATGGGCAAGTTGCGCATTCCGCACATCATCGGAATGGTGCTGGCGGGAATGTTGGTGGGAAAATACGGGCTGAACATTCTGGCGCGGGACGACTCTTTTGAGCTTTTCGGCAAGGTGGGCATCTATTACATCATGTTTCTGGCTGCCCTGGAAATGGACACAGGGGGCATCAAGCGAAACAAAACCCGATATTTGGTGTTCGGCTTGCTGACCTTCTGCATCCCCTTCGCCTTTTCCTACGCCATGGGCATGTTGCTGCTGGACTACACCCCGACAGCCTCGCTGCTCTTGGGATGCATCCTTTCTTCCAACACGCTGATTGCCTACCCCATCGTATGTCGTTACGGCCTGCAAAAAAAGCCCAGTGTGTCGCTCAGTGTCGGTGCCTCGATGCTCTCGCTTTTTATCGCGCTGGTGACGCTCGCCGCCATTGTGGGATCGGCAAGTGGAGAAACGGGCGTGGCCTACTGGATTTGGTTCTGTCTGAAATTCGCCCTGTTCTGCGCTGCTTTGGTCTGGATTGTCCCCAAGACCACCCGTTGGTTTCTGCGCAGATATTCCGACGCCGTGATGCAGTTCATCTTCGTCCTGGCGGTGATGTTCCTTTGCGCAGCCCTGTCTGAAGCCATCGGACTGGAGGGCATCTTCGGTGCCTTCTTCGCCGGACTGATGCTCAACAGATACATTCCGCAGGTATCACCCTTGATGAACCGCATCGAGTTTATCGGAAATGCCATCTTCATCCCCTACTTTCTGATAGGCGTGGGCATGCTCATCAACGTGAAACTGCTGTTTGCCGAAGGCGACGTCATCTGGGCGACGGTGGTCATCGTTGTGTTGGGAACGCTCGCCAAGGGCATCGCCGCCTATGCGGCGAGCATCGGATTCAAGCTGCCCCTCACCTCGGGCAATATGATGTTCGGTCTGACATCCGCCCATGCCGCCGGCGCCATCGCCATGGTCATGGTGGGCATGAACCTGAAAATGCCGGACGGAAATTCCTTGGTCAACAACGACATGCTAAACTGCGTGGTGCTGATGATTCTGTTCACGTGCATCATCAGCTCGCTGCTCACCGAGCGAGCCGCCCAGCAGATAGCCCTGCGCGACAAGGACGAGCACATCGAGCAATCTCCAAAGGTGGATGACGAGAAAATCATCATCCCCGTGAAATATCCTGAATATGCCGACACGCTCATCCACCTCGCCATCATGATGCGCAATCCGAAGCTGAACCGAGGATTGGTCTGTCTGAACGTGGTGTATGACGACAAGAATGTGCGGACTAACCAGGAGAAAGGACGGCGGCTGCTGGCCCATCTGGCAGACACTGCCAGCGCGGCGGATGTGAAGATGCAGACTCAAGTGCGCATCGCCGCCAACATCGCCAACGGCATCAAGCATGCGTTCAAGGAGTTCGAGGCCTCGGAAATCATCCTCGGACTGCACCAACACGGCGATGTGAACAAGGCGTTCTGGGGGGAATTCCAACAGAGCCTCTACAACGGAATGAACCGACAAATCATCTTTGCACGGTTCAACCAACCACTCAACACGCTGCGCCGCATCCAAGTGGTGGTGCCGTCGAGGGCCGAGTTTGAGTCTGGATTCTACCGATGGGTGGAACGGTTGGCACGACTGGCGGAGAACCTCGAATGCCGCATCCAGTTCCACGGCAGGCAGGAGTCGCTCTCGCTCATCAACGAATATATAAGGAACAGGCACGCAAGCGTAAGGACGGAATACACCCTGATGGCACACTGGAACGAATTGCCCATGCTGGCATCCACCGTCAAGGAAGACCATCTGCTGGTGGTGGTGTCGGCACGCAAGAGCACGGTCTCCTACAAGCCTGCCATCGAGCGTCTGCCCTATGAGCTGACACAGCATTTCACCGGCAAGAACGTGATGATTATCTTCCCCGAGCAGTTTGGCGAGCAGCCTCTGGAGACCATGACTTTCGCCGAGCCACAACATCAAGAGGAGCGCAGCGCCTACGATGCGTTGAGTGAATGGATTCACAAGAAATTCAAGAAATAAAATAGAACGACTATTATGATTGACATCAAAGGAATAACCAAGCACTTCGGTTCGCTGCAAGTGCTCAAGGGCATCAACCTGCACATAGACAAAGGCGAGGTGGTGAGCATCGTCGGGCCAAGCGGCGCCGGCAAGACCACCCTGCTGCAAATCATCGGAACACTCGACAAGCCCGACTCGGGAAGCATCACCGTCGACGGCATCGACGTGATGCATCTTTCGACGAACAAGTTGTCGGAATTCCGTAACAAGCATATCGGATTCGTCTTCCAATTCCACCAGCTGCTGCCCGAGTTCACCGCCATCGAGAACATCATGATTCCCGCCTTCATTGCGGGCGTGAAGCCCGGCGAGGCGAAAAAGCGTGCCTCGGAGCTGCTCGACTTCATGGGGCTCGCCGACCGTGCCAAGCACAAGCCCAACGAGCTGTCGGGCGGAGAAAAACAACGTGTGGCGGTGGCGCGCGCCCTCATCAACCGCCCTGCCGTCATTCTCGCCGACGAGCCTTCGGGCAGTCTGGACTCGAAGAACAAGCAGGAACTGCACCAACTGTTCTTCGACCTGAGAGACAAGTTGGGACAGACCTTCGTCATCGTCACCCACGACGAGGGACTGGCCAGCATCACCGACCGCACCATCCATCTGAAGGACGGAATGATTGTCAACGAGGAGCAGCTGGCGCAAGCCACAACAGAGATGTCTGCCATAAACAACGAGGAGGATACAATATGAGCAAAATCAAATTGGGAGACTACAATGAGTTGAAGGTCGTGAAAACCGTGGACTTCGGCATCTATCTCGACGGGGGTGACGAGGGCGAGATTCTCATGCCGGCACGGTATGTGCCCAAGGGCATCCGCCCCGGCGACACAATCGAGTGTTTCCTCTATCTCGACCAAGACGAACGGCTGGTGGCGACCACAGAAGAGCCGCTGGCCAAAGTGGGCGAGTTCGCCTGTCTCGAAGTGGCATGGGTCAACGAATACGGCGCTTTTCTGAACTGGGGACTGATGAAAGACCTGTTCTGCCCGTTCCGCGAACAAAAGATGCGGATGGTCAAGGGCAACAAATATGTGGTCTATGTACACATCGACGAGGAAAGCTACCGCATCGTGGCATCCGCCAAAGTAGAGCATTTCCTAAGCAAGGAGCGTCCTCAATACAAGCATGGGACGGAAGTGGACTTGCTGGTGTGGCAGAAGACGGAACTGGGATTCAAGGTCATCATCGACAACCAATATGCAGGCTTGGTCTACGAGGACCAAGTGTTCCGCCATCTCCAGACGGGCGACCGACTGAAAGGATACATCGCCAACATCCGCCCCGACGGAAAGATAGACGTGACGGTGCAGCCAACAGGCCGCCGACAGACACTCGATTTCTCCGAGCAACTGCTGCAATATCTGAAGGACAACGGCGGCCAGTGTGACTTGGGAGACAAGAGCGACGCCGAGGAAATCAAGAGAAGATTCCAAGTGAGCAAAAAGGTGTACAAGCGTGCCATCGGCGACCTCTACAAGCGCCACCTCATCACCCTCAACGACAACGGCATACAGTTGGCTTAGCCGAAACACCTTATTATATAGTTGTAAAATCGAGTAGGAGGCAAGCACTAATCATGGGTGTTTACCTCCTACTTGCAAGATGCCCGAAACATTATTCTTCATGGTGAAGTAGTAGCTGCCCACAGGTATACTCTCCGATGCACACACCTGTGAAGGCATAGCCGTTGCTCTCAACAGCTCGGGCAGCATCGGTTGTCATGGTCACGCAGTTGGCTGTGGCGAATGATGTTATAAGCGCAATCGTCCGTCCACCATTGAATGCGGTGGACGGACGATTGCGTTTATGGGAATTTCTTATTTCGTCTTTACCTGCACAGGCACCTCGACACTGCGGATGTGAAGGTCGCGCTGCGGGAACGGTATCTCGATATTGTGGGCATTGAGCGTGTTGTAGATCGCCTCTTTCACCTTTCCGGTGACAATGAACTTCTGCTCCACGAGCACCCAGTAGGTGACAAACAGGTTGACGCTGTTGTCACCGAAATCGTCAAACACCACGCCGACAGGCTTCTTGGAATCAATCAAGTCGCGGCCATCCGCATTCTTCGCCATCTGTCCTTTCACCGCTTCAATCAGCATTGTTCTCACCTCGTCGATATTGGAACCATACGCCACACCGACAGGAACGGCGACCAGTTCGTAGGAGTGGTTCTTGGTGATGTTCTTGAAGTTCTTGCTGAACAGGGAGCTGTTCAAGAAGGCTATGACACAGCCGTCGGCGGTGACCACCTGAGTGGACTGGTAGGTGATGCTCTCCACCTTACCGCGAATGCCGTCGCACTCGATAAAGTCGCCCACACGCACACGTCCGGTCATCAGCGAGATGCCGTAGAAGAAGTTCTCGAGCAAGTCTTTCATGGCGAAACCGACACCAGTGGCAAGACCTCCGGATATGACGGCGATGGCCGTGGAGGGGATGCGGAGCAATTTGATGGAGATGATGAAATAGGTGCCCCACACCAAGATGGCAATCACATTGTTGGCCAAGGTGAAGTTGGGCTTGCCGTTGACCACAATCTTGGACTTGTGGTACTTGTGATAGAGCGCCTTGATGAGATAGTTGAGATAGCGGAACAGGAAGAACTGCGAAGCCACCATCACGATTTTGAACAACGAGAGCTGAACCACATCCGGCACATTGAGGAAGTTGGTCATCATGATCTTCACCACGGTCTCGGTGAGGTCGAACACATCGGCAGCCCACCAAATGGAGAAGAAGATGGAGAACACGCCGATCACCGGCACCACCACCATGGAGACAAAGTCGTATGCCCAAGTC
>CAKPTK010000114.1 GCA_934190685.1 uncultured Prevotella sp. | reverse complement strand
TTCATCCACCCCCTCGACGATGAAAACGTCATCGCCGGACAGGGCACCATCGGACTGGAGCTGCTCGACCAGCTGCCCGACGTGGAAGCCGTCGTCGTGCCTGTAGGTGGCGGCGGACTCATCTCCGGAATCGCCTACGCCGTCAAGTCGCTCAACCCCAAGGTAAAAGTCTATGGTGTGCAAGCTGAAGGAGCGGCCAGCATGGTGACCAGTCTCCACGACCACAAGCAGGAGAAGCTCGCTTCCGTGGCGACCATCGCCGACGGCATCGCCGTCAAGGAGCCGGGCAAATTGACCTTCGAGACTTGCTCCAACTATGTCGACGACATCGTCACCGTGAGCGAGGACGAAATCTGCGCCGCTATCCTCCACCTCATCGAGAGCGAGAAGATGGTCGCCGAGGGAGCGGGAGCAGCCAGCGTGGCAGCCGTGATGTTCGACAAGGTGCCGGTCAAGGGCAAGAAGACGGTCTGCGTGGTCAGCGGAGGCAACATCGACGTGACCATCCTCAGCCGTGTCATCAACCGCGGACTTGCCAAGAGCGGACGCATCTGCACCCTGACCATCGAACTGGCCGACAAGCCGGGACAACTCGTCAAGGTGTGCGAGGTCATCGCCAACATGGGCGCCAACATCATCAGCGTGCACCACGAGCGGAACACCGCCAGCAAGAATGTGACCGACTGCGTGCTGCGCCTCGCCGCCGAAACCAAGAACATCGAGCACGTGGAGGCCATTAAGAAGGCGCTCGTCGACAACGGCATGAAAATCAGAGACAACATCTAATCAAATTCATAAAAACAGAAAAACAATGGAAGCAATCCACACAGAAAAGGCTCCTAAGGCTATCGGTCCTTACAGCCAGGCAATCAAAGTAGGCAACATGTTGTTCGCATCAGGTCAGATTCCCGTAGACCCAGCTACAGGCGAGTTTGCCGAGGGCGGCATCAAGGGACAGACACGCCAGTCGCTCACCAACGTGCAGGCCATCCTTAAGGAGGCCGGCACCGACCTGACCAAGGTGGTGAAGACCACTGTGTTCCTCTCAGACATGGGCAATTTCGCCGCCATGAACGAGGTATACGCCGAGTTCTTCCAGCAGCCCTACCCCGCCCGTTCGGCAGTGGCTGTCAAGGATTTGCCCAAAGGCGCCCTGGTAGAAATCGAGTGCGTGGCAGAGTTATAAGCTCCCCACGGCAAACGGCCGACAAAAAACAAAACTCCCGCCATGCTTGATGAATGCATGGCGGGAGTTGTTGTTTTATCCAAACGGTCAGAAGCCGTAGGGGTTCATCTCCTTGTATTTCCGGTTGATTTTGTCCTCGATGCCCTCGGCGGAGAAGTCACCGGTCACGTCAGCGGTCTTCTCGGGCTCCAGCTCGAGCACCTTCTTCATGTCGTCCGACGCCGCCTGTGTCTCGCCGCGCTCGTAGTGGATGGCTCCACGCTCCTTGTAGGCCTCCAGACGGAAGGGGTTGGCATCGATGACTTTGCCATACCACGAGAGGGCGCTGTCTTTCTCGCCCAAGGCATTTTCCACCCTCGCCTTCAAGAGCAGGGCGTCCTCGTTGTCTGCCGCCAACTTGACTGCAGCGTCAGCGTCTTCAGAGGCGCCCTTCTTGTCGCCCATCTTCAGCAGCACAGCACCGCGCAGCAGATAGGCCTCCACATAGTTTCCATCGAGGGAGATGGCCTTGGTGAGCAGGGCGATGGCGTTGACCCCGTCGCCCATGCCGTCGCACGACTGGGCATAGAGATAGTTCACCTCGGCATTGTCCCGGTCGATGAGCATCGCCTTCTCCGTCGCCTCTCCCATGGCTTTGTAGTCCTCCATCATATAGGCCACACGCGCCATGCGGATGAACACCTGGATGTTGTCGGGACACGCCTCGCCGATTTGCCGCAACTGCTCGTAGGCGTCGGGCAGATTGTTCAGTCCCACATAGACCTGTGAGAGATAGTCACGCGTCTCAAGGTCGTCCTTGATGTCGAGGGCATGAGTGAAGCACTTGGCGGCGTAGTCCAACTGATGGGTGCGCATGGCGCGCACACCGTCGTATTTCAGCACGTCGAAATCCTTCTCCCCGTTGTTTTCCTGAGAAGCCTCAGGTTGTTCGCTCTTGCCTCCGAAGAGCTTTTTGAATATGTTCATTTCTTTTTCTTTTGTTTTTTCACCTTATTATATACATCGTTGGTCATCACGCTCGTGTCCTGGAGCTTTGCCCAGCAGGAAGAGTCTTTCACATAGTCCTGCCCCACCTTGCGTGTCCTGACGAAAATGTAGCGCTGGTTGATGTATCCTTCCGATCCGTCCTTGGCAACCACATAGCAGTACAGAGTCTGCTTGTAGCCCTCCACCTTGCCGCCACTCTCCTCGGTTTCCGTCAGCCAGTCGGTCTGTGGAATGACGCAAGTTACGATTTCCGCCGAGGGATACTTGCGGAGCAACTGGGTGCCGCATGCGTCGCGCATCTCCCGTCCGTCCTTGCCCTTGTAGAGGTTTGTGTCGTAAACGGGCATGTAGTAGCTGCCGTCTACGAGCACCTTGTAGTTGCCCTTCTTGGAGAAGAGTCCGTCGGCGGTGTAGGTCACTTCGTCTTTCACCTGTTGCCAGAACTTGGCCATTTTCCGTGCCACGCTTCCGTCCTGCGAGGAGGCGTCTGACTGTGCCCGCACCGCACCGCCACACAGAAGGACTGCTGCCAGCAATATGTATGTTCGTTTCATAGGCTTGATGTTTTTCTGTTTGTTGATGGAATGCAAATTTAGACAAAAAAGTCGGTAACTGCAATTTCCTTTAGTCTAAATTCTCATCCGTGAGGGATTTTTAGGTAAACATTGTTCATCAAGGCTTAAAAAGAATGAATAATGTTTGTCCTTTGCCCGATTGGCATTATCTTTGCAAAAGATACATTCAGGAAAGGACTTTCATATGAAAAGACATTTATTCCTTCTGTTGGCGGTGCTCGCCGTGCTGCCTCTCAAGGCCCAGGAAAAGACCACCGGACGGCTGCCCGGCAACAATAAGTTGACCGCCACGCCACGCCCGTTGACCACCTATGCGGAGGACGACGGGTTCCTCGCCACACCTCTCCACGACGGCGAGCCAATCCCCGCACCGGCACCGGTGACACGACAGGAGGCGGCGCCCGACACCATACGCACACTCCATCTGCCGAGCGTCAACCAAAACGGACAGGTGATGCCTGTCGCACGCTATCCTTACTCATGGTGGGGCGGCTATCAGAACTGGGACTTGCATCCGGGCCTCAACGTCAGTCTCGGAGCCTCGGTCATGACGACTTTCGGACGGGGCGGTCTGAGCGGTGCCGGCTTCGCCCAGAATCTCTCGATGATGTATGCCGTGCCGCTAACCAACAAGCTCTCGCTCGCCGTGGGCGGATGGCTGAACAACATGGACTGGGGACGCTACTCCTGCCGGCAAGCAGGTCTGAGTGCCGTGCTCGGCTATAAATTTGACGACCACTGGGAAGGTTACATCTATGCCCAGAAAAGTTTGGTGGGCAAAACTTCCGCCCTACCCTATCCGCTCTACGATCTCAGCCATGGTGGCGACCGCATTGGTGCTGCCGTGAGATACAACTTCAGTCCCAGTTTCAGTATACAAATCAACGTGGAAGGCAGCCGCCAACCCGTCTACCGCGGTTTCCACACTTGGGACAACATGCCACCCGAAGGCGGATTCCAATAAGGAGAATGAAACAACCCTTGAAACGCTATTGCAACGTTCCAAGGGTTGTTTTTTTGTTTTTCACGTTTACCGGATGGAGAGCGACGTGCGCTTCAAGCGGAGACTGTTGAGCACCACGCTCACGCTCGACATGGCCATCAACGCGCTGCCCCACATCGGTGTGATTTGGAAGTCACACCCGAAAACGGCGGGCAAACCTGCCGCCAAAGGAATGCAGACGAGATTGTAGACAAAAGCCCAGAAAAGATTCTGACGAATCATGCCCACCGTGCGGTGGGACAAGCGCACGGCGTCGGCAATACGGCGCAAGTCGCTGCCCATCAAGGTCACCTGCGCCACATCCATGGCAATGTCGGTGCCACCGCCCATCGCCACGCTGACATCGGCAAGCGCCAATGCCTGGGAGTCGTTGATGCCGTCGCCGACCATCGCCACATGATGGCCCTCGGACTGCAAGCGGCGAACAAGGTCTTCCTTGTCCTGCGGAAGCACCTGGCTGCGATAGTGTTTGATGCCAGCCTTCTCTGCCCAATAACCGACAGCATCATCACGGTCGCCACTCATCAGATACACTTCTATGCCCATCTTCCGCAAGCATTCCATGGCCTCTGGGGCATGAGGTTTGAGAGTCTCCCGGTCACCGAAAGAGAGATGGTCGGACTGTGTGAAATCAACGTTCGGATTGGGAATGGTCAGCGTGCCGGTCTTGTCGATGACGAGTGCATCGACACGGCGCAGATTCTCAAGCGCCACGGCATCCTTGACCAGCACGCCCATCTGCGCAGCCTTGCCCATCGCCACCATGAGGGCTGTGGGAGTGGCAAGTCCCATGGCACAGGGACAGGCAATGACAAGCACCGACACGGCGGACACCACGGCACGGGGCAACTCCACCATGCCGCCAAAGGCAAGCCAAAGACAGAGAGTCAGCACCGCCACGAGGACCACTGCGGGGACAAAAACGAGGGCGATGCGGTCGACCGTGCGCTGGACAGGGGCCTTGGAGCCCTGGGCTTCCTGAACCATACGGATAATGCCCGAGAGCACCGTATCGCGCCCTACCTTGTCGGCACGGAAACGCAGAGTTCCGCGCTTTGTCATCGTGCCAGCCAACACTCGGTCGCCAGACTGTCGGCACACGGGAGTAGGCTCGCCGCTAATCATGCTTTCATCTATATAAGCCTCACCGCTGCAGACCGTGCCGTCGACAGGCATACTGTCGCCCTCGCGCACCTCGATGACGTCGCCTTTCTCAAGCGAAGCGATGGACACGTCGAGAAGGCCGTCAGCCGTGACGAGGCGGGCGGTTTTCGGAGCGAGCGCCATGAGTCCGCGGATGGCGGAGGCTGTGGAATGTTTGGCGCGTTCCTCAAGCAGACGGCCGGTGAGCACGAAGGTGATGATCATCACCGAAGCGTCGAAATAGGTGTTGGAGGCAATGCCGTAACGGCCCCAGAAGGCGTCGCCCCGAAAGGTGTTGAACACACTGAAGAGGAACGACACACCGGCACTCAACGCCACAAGGGTGTCCATCGAAGCCGATCGGTGGAGCAGTTGCCTCCATGCCACGGTAAAAAACTGTCGACCGCACCAAGCGATGTTGAGCAGGGCAAGGATGAGCATGGTCTGGTTGGCAGCCCGCTCGTCGCCTACACTCACCCACCCCATGCAGACGCTCATGGTCAGCAGGGCAAAAATCCATGAGCCAGCCACCTTCCGCTGGAGCAGGCGCATGGACCGCCGTTCGATGCGCTCCACGCTCTCGGTATCGTCAATCACAAGGTCATAGCCGGCAGCCTGCACTTCCCGCTTCATGACGTCGAGCGAGGTTTTCTTGGGGTCGTATTCCACCAGGGCGGAACGTCCGGGCAGACTGACCGATGCCGACACCACACCGTCTATGCCACACAGCGTTTTCTCCACTCGCGCCGAACAGGCGGCGCATCCCATGCCGAGCACTGGGATATTTGTTTTCTTGGTTTCCATATTTCCTATCTATTTCTTTTCTTGTGCAAAGTTAAGTTTTTTCCATTGTCTCTCTTTATGAAATTATGGATAAAGTTTATAAAATGAGAATAGCCCAAGAAACGTATTGGCTTCTTGGGCTATTCTATCATCGAAGGAACAGAATCATTTTTCTTCTTCCACCTCCTGTACTTCCTCCGGCTCAGACTGTTGCTGGAGAGCTTTGCGCAACTTGCGTATCTTAAAGAAATTAATAAATTCGACCACGCCATAGAGCATCATGGAGATGCCGACAAGATAGATGGGCAGCGCCACTGCCCAAGATGGGCGACAGATGGCCACCACGCCAGCGACAAGCACCAACGACGGACACACCCAGAACATCCAAGGCAGAGAACCCATGCGACGGGCACGGTCGAGCACCACCAACTGCTGCACGGCGCCAAGAATGAGCACCACGGACAGGATGTAGACCAACAGGTCGCGGAAAGTGTCGGGGAGTAAGGTGAGGACCAGGCCGAAAACAAGACTTCCAATGCCCACAATGGGGAACATGGGAGCGGCAGGACGCAGCACATTGCCCTCGGCGTCGCTCACAGTCACATCGGTGTCGAGGACATGGAGTTTGTAGTGAAGGTAGCTGCCACAGCTGACGGCTCCGGAAACAAAAAAGATGATGCCTATCACGATGATAACCCACTTGGCGGTCTCTGTGGGATAAGCCGACAACAAACCACCTATGACGATGGCGCACAAGGCGCGGAACGGGGAACTCTGAAACAATCGCATTTTATTGTATATTTTAGTTCTATTGTTGTATGTATTACACTCACACAGTGCAAATGTACGAACATTCTTCTGTACAAGCAATTTTTGGCACCACTTTTTCATCATTATCTTTCTTTCTTTTACCTTTGCACCCAGGAATCAAGTTAGGATATTTGGTTAATGGGTGTTAAGGTGAACTATCTTT
>CAKPTK010000113.1 GCA_934190685.1 uncultured Prevotella sp. | reverse complement strand
GCCACATAAATTCCTTTTAAAATTTGGCAGGTTGCTTTAAAAAACTTACCTTTGCATATCTAAACTTTTAAATTATCTGCCTATAGCACACTTTTACTTAGAAAACAAGTAAACAGAAAAATGGAAAAATTCGTAGGAATGACCGACGAAGAGTTGGCGTTGGCGTATATGCAAGGGGACAATTCCGCTTTCGATGAATTGCTTGCCCGCAATCAAGACACCCTCTTTTCGTATATCTTATTTGTCGTTCACGATCGGGAAGTGGCTGACGATATCTTCCAGGAAACCTTTGTCAAGGTTATCGTCAAGTTGCAGGAGGGAAGGTATGTCAACTCCGGAAAGTTCACCGGATGGATTACCCGTATAGCTCACAACGCTATCATGGACTGGTATCGCGAACAATGCAGCAGTCATATTGTCGAGGCAACCCCCGACAACGACCTCTCTTTGCTCAAGGCCAACCATCTGGATGCCTACAACCGGGAAAGTCAATATGTGCGTGAGCAGGTGTTGGAAGATGTGAAACGGCTGATGGAGTTGTTGCCTCCCACCCAGCGCGAGGTGGTCTACATGCGCTTTTATCAGAATCTTTCGTTCAAGGAAATAGCGGAGGCGACGGGAGTGAGCATCAACACTTCACTCGGCCGCATGCGCTATGCCGTGCTCAATCTGCGCCGCATGGCGAAAGAGCACGATGTTATCCTGCAGTTAGACTGATTCGGAAGACTCTTTTTTATTTCAATTCCTTCAAGGCGTGGATGGTCGACAGCGGATCGGTCGACTTGAAGATATAGCTGCCGCTCACCAACACGTTGGCACCAGCCTTGACCACTCGTGGCGCCGTCTCGGCTTGAATGCCTCCATCCACTTCGATGAGTGCATGACTGCCGCTTTCGGCAATCATATCCTTGAGACGCGCTACCTTGCGGATGGTGTTCTCAATGAACTTCTGTCCGCCGAATCCAGGATTCACACTCATCACCAACACCATGTCCACATCACGGATAATGTCTTCCAGCATGCATACGGGAGTGGAAGGATTGAGGGTCACGCCGGCTTTCATGCCTGTGGTATGGATTTCCTGAATGGTGCGGTGTAGATGGGTGCAAGCCTCGTAGTGCACGTTCATCATCATCGCGCCCAACTTGGCGGTCTGTGCGATGTAGCGCTCGGGGCGCTCTATCATATAATGGACATCGAGTGGCTTTTGGCAAATCTTGCTCACGGCCTCCATCACAGGAAAGCCAAAAGAGATGTTGGGGACAAAGCTGCCGTCCATCACGTCAAGGTGCAACCAATCGGCATCGCTCTTGTTGAGCATTTCTATATCCTGCTGCAAGTTGGCGAAATTGGCGGCCAGCAGGGAAGGAGAGACAATTGTTTTCATGGTCATTCGTTTAGTTGAGACAGAACGACTCCTTTCTGCCGTTCATTTTGATGACACGATAGGTGTAAGCCAACTGCCGTATGATTGCCAAGGTCTTCTCTGATGGCTTGATTTCTTCTGGTGTAAAAATATTCATAGGCTTATTTCTCTGTTTTATTCTTATAACGAGCCGTTGCTGCCTTTATTACATTCGTGGCATTATTTTTTTCATCTCCGTCTCAAGTTTTCATAGGGAACGGCAGTTGGTGGTATATTATATATTAAGATGTAATGCGTAAGTGAAAATGAAAAAATAACGGCAAAAGGATAAAAAAGTATAGAAAAAGTTTGCAGGTTAAAATATATTTGCTACTTTTGCAACCGAATAAATAAAATAAAGCAATATGAAACAGTTAGTATCTAATGCATGGTGGTGGCGTAACTCAAGATTTCAAAAGTCGTGAGTCGCATTGCCGTATGGATACTTTTCCAAGATACAAAAGGCCTGCCGTTCTTACGACAGGCCTTTTTTCGTAAATATTGCTTTTCAATAACAACAACTCAAAACACATAAGCTATGGAGATGAAGAATGTATTGCAGAGAATGCTCAACCACGAAGAACTCACTCGTGAGGAGACACACGACATTTTGTTGGGAATCACTCGCGGCGAATATCCTGTGGAGCAGGTGACGGCGTTGCTGACCATGTTGCAGATGCGGGGCGTTTCGGTCGACGAATTGCTTGGCTTCCGTGATGGTATGTTGGAGACGGGTGTGCCGGCTCCGCTCACAGCCGACCGGTACATCGATGTCGTGGGAACGGGTGGTGACGAGAAAAACACATTCAACATCTCCACTTGCGCTTGTTTTGTCATTGCGGGCGCTGGCTACAAGGTGGCAAAGCACGGCAACTATGCTGCCACATCCACCAGCGGAGCAAGCAATGTGATAGAGCAACACGGAGTGAAATTCACCAACGACGTCGATCGGTTGAACCGCTCCATCAATGAGTGCGGCGTCGTCTATCTCCATGCCCCACTCTTCGCCAAAGCCATGAAGTATGTCGCTCCCATCCGCAAAGCCCTGCAGTTTCCCACGCTCTTCAATCTGCTTGGTCCCTTGGTCAACCCTTCCCAGCCAAAATGCCAGATGCTCGGTGTGGCCAACCTCGACCAAATGCGTCTCTATAGCAATGTTTACCAGAAGATGGGGGTGGACTATGGCATCGTGAACAGTATTGATGGCTATGACGAGATTTCCCTGACAGGCAATTTCAAAGTGACCACCAACAACTATGAGCGCATCTACAAACCTTCCGACTTTGGCTTCCCTGTGGCGAAGGCTGAAAACCTGCAGGGTGGAACAACGAAAGAGGAGGCGAGGGAAATCTTCGACAGCGTCTTGGAAGACCGGGCTTTGGACGATCAGAAGAATGTGGTCATCGCTAATGCCGCACTCGGCATCCAAGTCATCGATGGTAAAAAGGCGATGGAGGAATGTCTCGCCATAGCTCGGGAAAGTATCGAGAGCGGCAAGGCATTGAGGGTGCTGAAGAAGTTTGTGACTCTGAATTCATAATCCAACAGAAAAAGCAAAGCGATGGATATACTCGAAGAAATCACAGCCTACAAGCGCATTGAGGTGGAGCGTATGAAAGCGCAGGTGCCTCCTCGCGTGATATATAATAAAGTGGAGAGGATGCTAGACCATCCCGTGCCGTCGATGCGCAAAGCATTGACCGAGGCGGAAACTGGCATCATCGCCGAGTTCAAACGCAAGTCGCCCTCCAAGGGCTGGATCAAGGAGGAAGGCCTGGCGGATATCATCCCATTGGCCTATCAGCAGAACGGTGCGGCAGCTTTGAGCATTCTGACCGATGAACGCTATTTCGGGGGCAATGACGAATTTGTCACCCAAGCCAGACAGTCGGGTGTAACCTTGCCAATCTTGTACAAGAACTTTGTCGTGGACGAATACCAACTCTTTCAGGCTCGTGCCTGTGGTGCCTCGGCAGTGCTGCTCATCGCGGCGGATTTGAAATTGGCAGAATGTCGCACCTTGCTTCATACAGCTCATGAACTGGGCTTGGAAGTGTTGCTTGAGATGCATGCCGAACAGGAGTTGGACTATGCTGACTTGGAACCCGACCTTTATGGCGTGAACAACCGCAACCTCGGCACTTTTGTGACCGATGTGGAAAACTCCTTTCACATGGCTTCCCATTTGCCCAAGGACGGATGCAAGGTGAGCGAGAGTGGCATCAGCAATCCCGATATTGTGCGCCAACTGAAACTCGCGGGATACCGTGGATTCCTCATTGGCGAGAACTTTATGAAAACCGACAAACCCGGTGAATCACTCAAACAATTTCTGAAACTATGCTGATTAAAGTATGCGGCATGCGTGATGCCGACAATATTCACGCTGTGGAGCAATTGGGAGTGGATATGATAGGATTTGTCTTCGATTCCCGCAGTCCCCGTTATGTGGAGATGCGGTCATCAAGGGCTGGCATCCTTCCCGACTATGCAGCGGAAAATTTCGCTTCCAACCATTTCGCTCCCAGTAGAGTGGGCGTGTTTGTGGATGAGATGCCCCAGAACATAATCACCCGTGTCTATAATTTCTCACTCGACTATGTGCAGCTGCACGGTCATGAGAGTCGGGTGATGATTGAAAATCTGCGTCGCACCCTCAACCCGGACATCCGTCAGGGAATCAAAATTATCAAAGCCATCAGTGTCAGCAATGCTGGCGATTTGGACAGGACTTCCGACTATGAAGGTGTGGTTGACCTGTTTCTCTTCGACACGAAGACAACGCTTGCAGGCGGCAGCGGCAAACAGTTTGACTGGTCGGTGCTCGGTGCCTACCAGGGTGACGTCCCGTTCCTGCTCAGTGGCGGTATCGGTCCCGATGACTTGGAGCGAGTGAAGGCCTTCCACCATCCCCGTTGCATAGGCATCGACCTGAACTCCCGGTTCGAGGTGTCTCCAGCGTTGAAAGATGTCAATCTGCTCCGGCAGTTCATTACCAATCTTCGTCAATGAGAAAAAGCTAACAGTAGAAAACAACGAAACACGCAAGGATATGAATAAAATCAATCAATTGTTTGCCGACAGCAAACGAGAAAATCGTAAGTTGCTGTCACTCTATTTCTGTGCAGGTTGCCCCACTTTCGAGGGCACAGCCGACGTGCTGCGTGCCATGCAGCGCAAAGGCGTAGCTATGGTTGAGGTGGGCATGCCCTTCAGTGACCCCTTGGCCGATGGTCCAGTCATCCAGGGGGCGGGAACAATAGCCCTGAAAAACGGCATGTCATTGGAGAAACTCTTCTGCCAGTTGGCAGCGGTGAAGGAAGAAATCCACATACCGCTCATCATCATGGGTTATCTTAATGTCATCATGCACTATGGTTTCGAACGGTTCTTCCAGCGTTGTGTGGAGTGTGGCGTTTCGGGCACCATTATCCCCGATCTTCCCTTCAAAGACTACTTGGAGGATGTGAAACCCTTGGCAGACAAATACGATATCCGTGTCATCATGATGATTACTCCCGAAACCAGCGAGGAGCGTATCCGTTTCATCGACGACCATACCGACGGCTTCATTTATATGGTCAGTTCGGCGAGTACTACGGGAGCACAACAGAGTTTCGACGACCAGAAGCAAGCCTACTTCCGCCGCATCAACGCCATGCATCTCCGCAATCCACGCATGATAGGTTTCGGCATCAGCAACAAACAGACACTCCAGAGTGCGCAAAACAATGCCGCCGGTGCCATCATCGGCAGTAAGTTTGTCACCCTGCTTGAGGAATGCAAGGATCCAGACAAGGCGCTTGACGCCCTCTATGATGCCTTGGAAAAATAACAGATAACACACGGAAAAGAATAAAATCATGGGAAAATACAGTGTAGATAAGAATGGCTTCTTCGGAAAGTTTGGCGGTGCCTATGTGCCGGAGATATTATATAAATGTGTGCACGACTTGCAGGATTGCTATGAGTCAATCATTGAGAGCGACGAGTTTAAGAAGGAATATCATCAGCTGCTCCGTGACTATGTAGGCCGTCCCTCTCCGCTTTACTATGCCAAGCGCATGAGTGAGAAATACGGCTGCCAACTGTATCTCAAGCGTGAGGACCTGAACCACACAGGTGCCCACAAAATCAACAACACCATCGGTCAGATTCTCATGGCAAAGAAGATGGGCAAGACCCGTATCATCGCCGAGACCGGTGCCGGACAACACGGTGTCGCTACCGCCACTGTTTGTGCGCTGATGAACATGAAATGTGAGATCTTCATGGGCAAGACCGACGTGGAACGCCAGCACACCAATGTGGAACGTATGAAGATGCTGGGAGCCGAGGTGCATCCCGTCACCACAGGAAACATGACCCTGAGTGATGCTTGCTCCGAGGCCATCCGTGACTGGTGCCGTCATCCACAGGACACCTTTTATATTGTGGGTTCCACGATGGGTCCCCATCCTTATCCCGACATCGTGGCGAAGATGCAGAGTGTCATCTCCGAGGAAATCAAGTGGCAACTGGAGGAAAAGATTGGCCGCGACTATCCCGACTATCTCATCGCCTGTGTGGGCGGTGGCAGCAATGCCGCTGGCACCATCTATCACTATATGGACGATGACCGGGTGAAGATAGTCCTTGCCGAGGCTGGTGGTCATGGTGTCGACACAGACTATACCGCCGCCACCATCCACTGTGGCACCGAGGGCATCATCCACGGTGCGCGCACCCTCGTGATGCAGGACGGGGACGGACAAATCAAGGAGGCATTCACCATCTCTGCCGGACTCGACTATCCGGGCATCGGCCCGATGCACGCCAATATGGCGGAAGAAGGCCGCACCAAGGTGTTGGCCGTCAACGATGATGAGGCTATCTATGCCGGTTATGAACTGACTCGCATGGAGGGCATCATCCCCGCTATCGAGAGTGCTCATGCTGTGGCGGCATTGAGCAAGGTGAAGTTCCGTCCCGAGGATGTTGTTGTGCTCACGGTCAGTGGCCGTGGCGACAAGGATGTGGAAACCTATCTGAAGAACAAAAAAATGGCGAGAGAATATGGCAATTTCTAAACGTTTCAACTATCATACGGTCACCCGCACACTCCTGGCTGACCTCTATACGCCCGTGGGCATCTACATGCACTTGCGTGATGTCTATCCCCAAAGTGTGCTGATGGAGAGTTCCGACTATCACGAGTCCAACAATTCCCGTTCGTTCATCTGTATCAATCCCATGGGCAGTGTGGCTTTCAATC
>CAKPTK010000112.1 GCA_934190685.1 uncultured Prevotella sp. | reverse complement strand
GTCTCGATGCGCTCTCCATTATTGTTGTTCACAATCTGCACTTTCTCTCCGGCAATCATACCTGCCGCGTCGAGCAAGTCTTCGTCAATGGTGATACTACCCATATAATGAAGATTAGCCTGAGTCACCTTCACACAATGCAACTTAGACTTCAAAACCTCAATCATCATGCTTCCTTATATTTAATATGGTCAATGAGACGGATAGGCGTCTTGCCGCAATAGACGGTGATACATCCCACGACATAAGGAGATGCGTCCCAAGAGTCAACATCCGTCAGCATATTGCCGTCCACAATGGAGAAATATTCCACTTCCAATCCATCGACAGCATTAATCTTGTTCACAACGAAATCGTGAGTTTCCTTGACGGTATGTTTTTTAGCATAGTCCACACTCTCCTTGAGCGCCTTGTATATTTCGGGGGCGATGGCACGTTCGTCTTTAGACAAGAGCGTGTTGCGGCTGCTGCGTGCCAATCCGTCTTCGTCACGGACAATCGGGCATTCCACAATCTGTACATCCAAGCCAAGATACTTCACAAGTTGCTTGATGACAGCGATTTGCTGCCAATCCTTTTCACCGAAATAAGCTCGTGTGGGACGAACGATATAGAAAAGGCGGCTCACCACCTGGCAAACGCCATTGAAATGTCCTGGACGATGTGCGCCCTCCATGACAGTGGTCACCGGAGGAAACTCGAAATGGCGAGTATCGGGAGTGGGATACATTTCCTCCACAGAAGGAGCAAAAACAAAGTCGGCACCACACTTCTCGAGAAGTTGACAATCCGCATCCAAGTCGCGCGGATAATTTTTCAAATCGTTCTTATCGTTAAACTGAGTAGGATTTACGAACACGGATACCACCGTATAGTCATTTTCCCTTACGCTGCGCTCCACCAACGAAGCGTGGCCCTGGTGAAGGGCTCCCATAGTGGGAACAAGGCCAATTTTCTTGCCTTCCTTATAAGCAATAAACAACTCATTCTGAAGGTCAACAATTCTACGAAATACTTTCATTCTTTTTTCTGACGTTAAAAACGTTACCTAAAAATCGGGTGCAAAATAACAACAAATTTCTTAAATAACGAAGAATAACTTTAAAAAAATGCCAATTCGATACCACATTTCCCGAAAAAGCAAGCAAAAGTCCCACCCTATCAACTTTTTTTTGTACCTTTGCACCCACTAATATAATTATATCATGTCAAAGAAAATATTGTTCATCAACCAAGAGATAGCTCCTTACGTACCAGAGAGCGAACTCAGCGTTATGGGAAGAGAGTTGCCACAAAAGATGCAGGAATCCGGATTTGAGATTCGCACATTCATGCCCAAATGGGGCAATATCAACGAGCGCAGAGGTCAATTGCACGAGGTGATTCGTCTTTCGGGTATGAATCTTATCATAGACGAAACCGACCATCCATTGGTTATCAAGGTCGCCTCTATCCCCACCTCACGCCTTCAGGTTTATTTCATCGACAACGACGATTACTTCCTCAAGCGCAAGATGACCGAAGACGAGAACGGCAAAGAATATGCAGACAACGGTGAACGTGCCATTTTCTTCGCACGCGGTGTGCTTGAGACGGTCAAAAAATTGAGATGGACACCCGACATCATCCAATGTCAAGGATGGATGACCTCTGTCATCCCCCTCTATATCAAGACCGCCTACAAAGACGAGCCTTCATTTGCCAACACAAAAGTGGTCACTTCCCTCTTTGGCAAGGAGCTTCAAGATGGGTTCGGTCCACGTTTCAAGGAGTATGTTCCTTTCAAAGACGCTACCAAAGAGTTGTTTGACAAGTATGACGACAACTTCAATTGCCAGTCTATCGGACAGCTCGCCATTGACTATTCGGATGGCATCATATCCACATCAGCCGATGTAAACCCTGCGCTCATCGACTATGCCAGCAAGGAAAAGAAAGCCTTCCTCAGCGCCACAGACAAGGAGAAGATGAGCGAACAATACGCAGAATTCTACAATAGCCTGCTTGAAGAATGATGTGACGGCATCAGCCACAGGCAAGACCAACAAAAACACACTTTTAATAGAACATGAAAGCAAGATTTCTGGCTATGGTTTTAGGCGCGATGATGTGCCTCATAGCCTGCGACGACAACACGGAGAACATCGGCTCGTCCATGACGGACAATGCCGACCTCATTGACATCACCACCGACACGTTCAACGTAACCTCACAGTCGGTGCTTGCCGGAGCCGTGCTTGCACGCAACAATACAGGATACATCGGACAGGTGAAGGACCCCGAGACGGGCAACTATATCACGGGAAATTTCCTCACCCAATTCTATTCGCTCCCCATCGACAGCCTTTTCCCTAAGGCAAGCAATGTGGTCAGCAAGGCCAGCGACGGACTTTTGGCTGCCGATTCTTGTGAGATTAGACTTTTCTACACTTCTTTCTATGGAGACTCTCTCGCACAAATGAAGCTCACCACCTACGAGCTTGAAAAGCCAATCGATGCGAGCAAGCGATACAAGACCGACTTCGACCCGATTGCAGAAGGCTATGTTTCCCAAGCAGGCCGTGCCAATGCGCAGGACAAAGTCTACACCTTGTGCGATATGACGGAATATGATTCCGTCCGCACTGGCTCATCCTATACCAACAACATCCGCATTCCGATGAACAAGGCCTACACCAAGGACGGTAAGACTTACAAGAATTTCGGAACCTATGTGATGCGGCAATATTATGAGCATCCTGAGTATTTCAAAAACACTTATCTCTTCTCGAAATATGTGTGTCCCGGAATCTATGTCAAACATAAGCAGGGCGTCGGCTCCATGGCCTATGTATCCATTCCACAGTTGAACATCTATTTCAAATATCAATACCAGTATGTGGACACCACAGACAATGATAAAGTGAAATGGAAGCAAAGCACGGGTGTGACCACCTTCTCCGGTACAGAAGAGGTGCTGCAGAACACGAACATTACCAACGACAGTAAGTTGGCCGAAATCGCGAGTGACCAAACCTGCACCTTCCTCAAGACACCTGCCGGCATCTACACTGAGTTGACGCTGCCCGTCGAAGACATCATGAGAGGTCACGAGAACGACACGCTCAACACGGCCAAGATTGTGCTCTCACGCATCAACAACACGACCACCAGCAAGTATGCCCTCTCAACGCCTACCACTCTGCTCATGTTGCCAGTCGACAGTGTGGAGACTTTCTTCGCCAACAACAAGATCGCCGACTACAAGAGAGCGTTCCTCGCCTCCTATTCAAGTTCGCTCAACAGCTACACCTTCAACAACATTTCCGGCATCATCGCCGCTATGTATGAAGCCAAGAAGAAAGGCGAGACTTCAGAGAAATGGAACCGAGTGGCCGTGATTCCCGTCACCACGACCTATTCAGTGGTCAATAACCAGAACGTATTGGTCAAGGTGGTACACGACATGAGCATGACGAGCACACGTCTTGTGGGAGGACCACAGAATGAATTCGCCACAGAGAAACCGCTACAGATTTCCATCATCTACAGTAAGTTCAAATAAATGGCAGACAATTTTTTAGAGCGTCATCGCGAAGACTACGAGAAGCGCAAGGCGGCATGGCTGCTGAAGAAAAAGCACATCATCGTCCCCAAACGTCCTTCCATCAACAAGCCTGAAGACGAGGCGCTATAAAGCCGACAAGCGAGCGGGAACACCGAGAATGAGGGTGCTCGCTCGCTTGTCTCTTTTTATATTCGGACGTCTGCCCATAACAGTTATGCCCCAAGGCTGACTTAACCGCAAACAACAAATGATAAAAAACTTGGTATTCGATTTCGGCAAGGTGCTTGTCGACTATAGTTTCGACAGAATTGTCGACACTTTTTTCAATGACGAGAAAGAGTTGAAGGCGTTCAAGAAGGTCATCTTGTCGCCTGAGTTCATCGATAAATGTGACAAGGAGGACATTCCGTTTGCCGACATTGTCAAAGAGGCACAACAGCAATATCCCCAATGGGCTGCACAACTCCAAACTTTCCACGACCGTTATCTTGATTTCGTGATTGGAGAGATGCCCGGCATGCGCGACTTGCTCACACGTTACCGCAACAAGGGGTACAAACTATATGGTTTGTCCAATTGGTGTAGCGTGGTCTACGACGTGATGCGCAAGTTCGACATTCTGCAAATGTTGGATGGCTACGTGGTGTCTTCCGATGTCCATCTCATCAAGCCCTATCCCGAAATCTACCGATATCTGCTCAACCGTTTCTCGCTCAAGGCTGAAGAATGTGTCTTTGCCGACGACAAACTGCCCAACGTGGAAGGTGCAAGGGCTGTCGGCATGAAAGCCATTCTCTTTAAGAATGCCCAACAATACGAGGAAGAATTGAAGCCTTTGCTCCAGTAGATTGGCTTTTGTCACAGGCTTACTGACCGGCAAGATGGGATTCTGCCGCCGATTGCCTTTCCTCTTCAGGCAATCGGTAAGGATGAATCTGGCGGTCTTGCAGATAGATTTCATTGAGTGTGAACGCCAAGGAATCCAGCGTTTGTGCCCGTACATGGGGTTTCAACTGACATTCCCAAACGGTGATACAATGCCAGCCCATGGCTGCTAAACACTGCTGTTCCTGCCTGTCCCGTTCACAATTCCGATTAATCTTAGCTCTCCAAAAGTCCGTGTGCGTCTTGGGCAATCGGTAATAAGGACATCCGGCATGACCATGCCAAAAGCATCCGTTCACAAAAATTGCGGTTCTATATTTGCGCAGCACCAAGTCTGGATGTCCCGGCAAACGAGGATGATTCAACCGATAACGGAATCCCCTGGCAAAGAGATATTTCCTCACCAATATTTCGGGCTTGGTATCCCGACTTTTGATAGCCGCCATGCAACGATGACGTTGCTCTTTAGTCATACTGTCCATGCTCTCTCCATAAATGTCTGAAGGCTATCATGGGATGATAAATCAGCATGCGAGGGCCTGCCCATCGCATTACCTTGGCAATGCATTGTCTCATGTCCGGACGATAACAATGAACAGGACATCGCTTGCAAGTTCCTTTCTGTTCACCAAACTTGCATCTGTCCAATCGTTGCCAAGCATAGTCAAGCATCTCTTGACAGTCCCGGCAAAGACCATCTTTCCCCACATGATGGCGGCAATAAAGCCGTATCATCAGTTCCACCGTTCGTTTTTCTTCCTCTATTCGTGTCATCAATTGATTTTATGTTTCTTTGCAAAGGTAGTGCAAGCGAGCGCAAAGAAAGTTTACTTTCAATTTGCCGAGCGTAGCCTACCTTATGCAAAGGTAGTGCAAGCAAGCGAGATTGAAAAATTTTGTGTCTATAAATTATCCTGCTTGTCCATTTTCAAAGAACCTTCGATCCATAGAATTAAGGTGAAAGCAAGGATGCACAATAGCCTCTCTTGCTTATCTTTATTTGAAAATTATTGACAAGCATAAGCATAACGCTCTATGATGGCGAAATACGCTATTTCACTGTCAATGAAGACTTTTCGTTTCTGAGAAATTTCACCATGGTGAAAAATGGATTAGTCCGCCATTAACGCCTCGTTAGTATGCCATTAACGGGTCGCTAATGGCATACTAAGCAACCTTTAGTCGGCCAGTAGCATAATTCCACTTATAAATATCTTTACAAATGAATACTGTGGCAGACAAAAGAAGTGACAAACAAGAAAACCACAAGGACATGAAGAAAAAGAAAACCGGGCAAGGCTTCCATCGCTAAAAGCAGAAACCTTGCCCGATTGTATTGTGCTGACAGGAAACCTATTTCTTGCTGTCGAGTTGACGGAGCATTTCCTTGACGGCCGCCTTCAACTGCTCGTCATTGCCCTTGAGACAATCTTCAGGCGTGTTGTACACCTCCACATCAGGATGTAAGGTGTTGTTCTCGCCAAACTTGCCATCCATTCCCTGACATCCTACCTGTGGAATACCAAACACCAAACTGCTGTCGATGAGCCGTTCCCACCACACAGCCGTCATCGTACCTGCAACAGGTGTACCGATGAGTTTGCCGATGCCCAGTGTCTTGTACACCCAAGGGAAACCATGGCCGTTGCTATAGTCGTCCTCACAAATCATCACACAAGAAGGCTTTGTCCACTTGTTAAACGGATCAATGCCAATCTTCTTACCATGAGGTACAAACGTCTGATATTGTTTACCGCTGAGAAGGGTACACAAATCATCGTGCAACCAACCGCCACCGTTATGGCGTTCGTCCACGATAGCTGCCTCACGATTGCGGTTGGTGTCGTTGAGCAAGTCGTTGTAGACAGTGCGATAACTGTCACTGTTCATGGCCTTCACATGTACATAAGCCAATCTGCCGTGTGAAAGGCTGTCCACCAAAGCGCGATTGCGGTCCACCCAGCGTCTGTAGAGCAACTCGTTGAGCGCCTCTGTGCTGATGGCTTTGACAGACACATCAAAATGTTTCTTGGTTTTCGGATTATAAACAGACACCCGAATCGTCTTGCCGGCCTTTCCGTCGAGCATGGGATAATAGTCCGTGTTGCGCCCTATAGGTTCTCCCTCTATTTTCTCGATGATGCATCCGGCAGTGACTCCAGTGTTGCGCACGGCAAACGGACCACGCTTGATGATTTCCTCCACACGGAGGCCGTCTCCCCGCCAAGTGTCGTCAAAGAACAGTCCCAAGTTGGCTGTACTCATCGAGGCTCCCGGAGCGAAATATCTTCCGCCTGTGTGAGAAGCGTTCAACTCTCCCAACAACTCGCTGAGCATTTCCGCATAGTCATAGTTGTTGTTGATGTAAGGAAGATAGCGTTCGTACACCTTGCGGTAGCCAGCCCAGTCCACATGGTGAAGTTGAGGATCATAGAATTTATCTTTCACCTCCCGCCACACATGGTCAAACATATACTGACGCTCTTTCAAAGGACGGTAGTTGAACGGAGCTTCATAGTCAATGGACTTCACAGAACGCGATGCAA
>CAKPTK010000111.1 GCA_934190685.1 uncultured Prevotella sp. | reverse complement strand
GAGAGATAGATGCCCACGAGGTCGCGCTCGCGGTTCAATTTCTCGATCAGACCCCACGGCTCGACGGTCGGCGGTTGTGGGTGGGCTATCTCCACTTCGTTTTCTCCTCCAAACAGCGAGGTCTTCATCTGATATTGCTCCTGTTGGTAGAGCTGTCCATAGCGCACCAGGGTGTCGAGGAACGAGCCGTTGCCGGTGTTGCAGACATATTGTTCGCGGGAGATGCCGAAGCTGTCGAGTCCTCCGCTCAGCGCCAGACATTCGAATGCCTTGCGGTTGCAGGCTTTCAAGTCCACACGCTGGAGCATGTCGTAGATGTCTTTATAGGGCCCGTTCTTCTCCCGTTCGGCAATGATGTTCTGTGAGGCGGCGTCGCCCATGCCCTTGATGGCACCGAGACCGAAGCGGATGGCGCCATGCGAGTTGACACTGAACTTGATGCGGCTCTCGTTCACATCGGGTCCCAGACATTGGATGCCCATCGCCTTGCATTCATCCATCAGTTTGGTGATGTCGGTGATGTTGCTCAAGCTTCGGCTCATCACGGCTGCCATGTATTCGGCAGGGTAGTGGGCTTTGAGATAACCTGTCTGATAAGCCACCCAGGAATAGCAGGTGGCATGTGACTTGTTGAAAGCATAGGAAGCGAATTTCTCCCAGTCTGCCCAAATCTTTTCAAGCACTTTCGGGTCGTGTCCGTTGGCCTTGCCGCCCTCGATGAATTTCGGCTTCATCGCATCTACGATGGCCTTCTTCTTCTTACCCATGGCCTTACGCAAGGCGTCACTTTCGCCTCGGGTGAAGTTGGCGAGTTGGCGGCTGAGGAGCATGACCTGCTCCTGGTAGACGGTGATGCCATAGGTGTCTTTCAAGTATTTCTCCATGCAGGGGATGTCATACTTGATAGGCTCCCTACCGTTCTTTCTGGCGATAAACGAAGGAATGTAGTCCATAGGTCCCGGGCGGTAGAGGGCATTCATGGCGATGAGATCCTCGAACACCGTGGGGTGGAGTTCGCGCAGATACTTGCGCATGCCGGCAGACTCAAATTGGAAGGTGCCGACCGTGCGGCCCTCGCTGTAGAGTTGGTAGGTCAGTTCGTCGTCGATAGGGATGGTGTCGAGGTCGATGTCATGGCCCGTGCTGAGGCGGATGTTCTCCACCGCCTCTTTCAGAATGGACAAGGTCTTCAATCCGAGGAAGTCCATCTTGATGAGACCTGTTTCCTCGATCACGTGTCCGTCATATTGCGTACAAAGCAACTTGTGTCCTGGGTCCGCTTTGTCCTCGGCGGTCGACACAGGCACCCAGTCGCTGATGGCGTCGCGGCAGATGATGGTTCCACAGGCATGGATACCGGTGCCGCGCACGGTGCCCTCGAGCATCTTGGCGTACGACATGGTGTTGCGCAGTCTGATATCGCTTGACGCCTCGGCATTCTGCAATGCCGGTATGCACTCGATGGCATTAGCCAGATTCATCTTCTTGCCGTTGGGCAATTTGTCTGGAATCTGCTTGCACAGTTCGTTGACTACAGGCAGTGGCACATTCTCCACGCGCGCCACGTCCTTGATGGCGTTCTTGGTGGCCATGGTGCCGTAAGTGATAATGTGTGCCACCTTGTCGTGTCCATACTTGTCTTCCACCCATTCGAGCACCTTGCCTCGACCGTCATCGTCGAAGTCGGTATCAATATCAGGCAAGGAGATACGGTCTGGGTTGAGGAAACGCTCGAACAGCAAGTCATATTTAATTGGGTCTATCTTGGTGATGCCCAGGCAATAGGCCACCACCGAACCGGCTGCCGAACCACGTCCGGGACCCACCATCACGCCCAGCTCGTCGCGGGCGGAATTGATGAAGTCCTGCACGATGAGGAAGTAGCCGGGAAATCCCATGGTCTTCATGATGTGGAGTTCAAACTTCACACGCTCCGCCACCTCTTCCGGCAGCGGGTCGCCATAGCGTTTTTTCGCGCCGTCATAGGCCAGTTTCGCCAGATAGTCGGCCTCGAACTTGATGCGGTAGATTTTGTCATATCCGCCGAGCTTCTTGATTTTCTTGTCGGCTTCCTCTTTCGACATGATTTCGTTGCCGTTCTCGTCGCGGGTGAACTCCTCATAGAGCTGTTGCTCTGTATATTTCTTTCGGGTGTCTTCCTCTGTTCCGAATTCAGCAGGAATGGGGAAGAACGGCATGATGGGCGCATGGTCGATGGAGTAGGTCTCCACCTTGTCCAGTATCTCGCAAGTGTTGCTGAGTGCCTCGGGCACGTCGCTGAACACCTCGTTCATCTCCTCGCGCGTCTTGAACCACTCCTGCTTGGAGTAGAGCATACGGTTGGGGTCGTTCAAGTCCTTGCCCGTGGCAAGGCAGAGCAGGTGGTCGTGGGCCTCGGCGTTCTCCTGGTCCACGAAGTGGGCGTCGTTGGTGCAGACCAGCTTGATGCCATACTCCTTGGCGAGTTCGATGATCACCCGGTTGGCTTTCTGCTGCAAGGGGAACGTCTCGCGGTTGGCGCGAATATTGGGATCCTTCACCTCATGGCGCTGCAACTCCAGATAATAGTCGCCGCCGAAAACCCGCTGATACCACTCTATGGCCTCTCTGGCGCCGGCGATATCGTCTTTGAGAATTTTTGCGGGCACCTCGCCGGCGATGCAGGCCGAGCAGACAATCAGGTCCTCGTGATATTTCTCCAGATCCTCCCGGTCTGTACGGGGACGCATATAGAATCCGTCAACCCATGCCCGTGACACGAGTTTGATGAGATTCTTGTAGCCGTTATAATTCTTGGCGAGCACAATGAGGTGGTAGCCGCTCTTGTCAAGTTTCGGGTCGCTGCGGTCGCTCTTCTTTCTTCGCGCCACATACATCTCGCATCCGAAGATGGGCTTGAACTCCGGCTTGCCCTCTTCGCGGAGCTTGCCGTTCACCTTATTGCAATAGTTGTAAAATTCTTTGATGCCGAACATGTCACCGTGGTCGGTGATGGCCATACCTCTCATTCCGTTGGCTATAGCCTTGTCCACCAGCTTAGGAATGCTGGATTGTCCGTCGAGGATGGAATAATAGGTGTGGACGTGCAGGTGTACAAAATCTTGCATATACAAAAACAATTAGACAGGTCAAAGTTAAACCGAAAACTTGAGATATGCAAAAGAATGATGCAAAATCTTGTCAAACTCCCTCAGAATGTCAAAAACAAAGTGATTTATTTTGTTTTGTCTCCTTTTTACATTAACTTTGTAGCCCAAATACGAATCCTTTACCAATCATGGGGAAAAGAATAAGAAAAATAAAGAACATCAGAATACACAGTGAAGGAAACAATACCCTAATCTATGGTATGTTTTTAATTGTGGCCATCGCAGTCGTTTTATGGCAAGCATTCGACAACAAAATTCCGTTTTGGAGCTTTGTAGTCGTCTTTGCCGTGGTCTATAGTGTGGTGCTCAATTTCTTCAGATGTCCTGTCAGATATTTCAGCGGAGACGACACCGACAAGATTGTCGTGGCGCCTGCCGACGGCAAAGTGGTGGTCATCGAAGAAGTGGAGGAGAATGAATATTTCCACGACCGCCGTTTGATGGTGTCCATCTTCATGAGTCTCTTCAATGTGCATGCCAACTGGTTCCCCGTGGACGGCAAGGTGAAACTCGTGCACCATCAGAGTGGAAACTTCCACAAAGCTTGGCTGCCCAAGGCCAGCGAGGAGAATGAGCATGCCGACGTGATGATTACCACTCCCGATGGCGTGGACGTGCTGTGCCGCCAGATAGCCGGCGCTGTGGCTCGCCGCATCGTCACCTATGCCAAGGAAGGCGAGGACTGCTATATCGACGAACATCTGGGTTTCATCAAGTTTGGTTCGCGTGTGGACGACTATCTCCCATTGGGCACCGAAGTGTGCGTGAAAATGGGACAGAGCACCGTGGGCGACCAGACCGTGATAGCCAAACTTAAATAGGATAAGTCATGCAGATCAAGAAACACATTCCCAACACAATTACTTGTTGCAACCTCGTTTCTGGTTGCATTGCCACCTCTTTCGCTTTCGGCAACAATCCGAGGATGGCATTGACATGGATCATTATCGGCGCCGTGTTCGACTTCTTCGACGGTATGAGCGCCCGTCTGCTTCATGTTTCTTCCCCCATAGGCAAGGAACTTGACTCGCTTGCCGACGATGTGACCTTCGGTGTGGCGCCAGCCACCATCATCTTTTCCGAACTTGCCGTGATGGACTATCCGGCAATGTTGGAGCCCCTGCGTCCCTATTTGCCCTATTTCGCATTCGTCGTGGCGGCTTTTTCCGCTCTGCGTCTTGCCAAGTTCAACCTTGACGAACGTCAGACCACATCTTTCATCGGACTGCCCACTCCAGCCAATGCCCTGTTCTGGGGAGCCTTGATCGTGGGAGGAAGCGAGATGATAGAGTCCACCAAGTGGATGCTGCCCGTCATGCTGGTGTTGGTTCTCCTCACCAGTTGGCTGCTTGTGGCGGAGATTCCGATGTTCGCACTCAAGTTTAAACAATGGGGTTGGAAGGGCAATGAGGTGAAATATTCATTCATCATCTTCAGCGCCATCGTGCTCGGCATGCTCGGCATCACCGGCTTTGCGGTGGTCATAGCCTGCTATGTGGCGCTTTCTGTCATCCTCGACAAGAAAGACGCCCGCCCCGACAAAATCAAAGGATAACCAACTATGTACGCAATACTGCATTTCATTCTCTTTGTCATCATTTTCGCTGTCGTAGCCGTATTGGTGATTGCCTTCACAATCTATCGTAGGCTGCACGGCATGGCAAGGAAGTTTCAAGAGCAAATGGGCGGTTTTGACACGCAGCAACAAAGCTCCAACACGCGGGAAACTGCGTCGGACCAGTATCAGCGTCAGCAAAGTCAAGACTGTGACGAGATAATCATCGACGAACGGAGTCCCGAGGAAGCGGAACGCAAAATCTTCTCGAAGGACGAGGGAGAGTATGTCGATTTCAAGGAAGAATCATAAGAAAGTCTGTCTGTGGGGATTTAGAATCTTTGCAGCCAGACTTTTGTGTATAAAATAAATACGAGAGAGAGTAAACGCCGCCTTGCCCTTATGACAAAGGCGGCCAAGGTTTAATGTTCTGGTCAGCAGCGCTGTATGGAAGAAATCAAGGATTTTGACACCATATTCAGACAATATTACGAGGCTCTATATTTCTTTGCCATGCAGTTTCTCGACGAGACTGAGAGCAAGGATGTGGTGAGTATGGCCTTTGAGGACGTGTGGCTCAATTTCCACGACATCAAACCTGAAGCCCTTAGAAGTTTCCTTTATAAAGATGTGCGCAACAAATGCTTGGATGCCTTGCGGCGCAAGCACCATGCACAGGCCTATGTGCAATATGTGCAAGCCATGACCTTGGAATACGACGACTTGGAGGCTCATTTGGAGGTGGAGGAACGCGAGCGGTATGTCCGGCAGGCGCTGTCGATGCTCAAGTCTCCTTCCAAAGAAATCTTTGTGGCGTGCTATGTCGATGGCCACACTTATAAAGAGGTGGCGGAAAAGATGGACATATCGGTCAATACGGTGAAAAAGCATGTGTCGAAAGCCCTGTCCTTGTTCCGTCAGATGAGAAAAGATAAGTGATAAAGTTTTAAAAATAGGTAAATAGCGTACCACATTTCCATTTCAAACGTTTTCAATAATAAAAATGTTTTCCTGATGACAACAGACGAAAAACTATATACCATCATCAACCATCCTCAACAATTGACAGACGAACAAGTGGAGGATTTGCTCAACGACCCGCAGTTGACAGAAGACTGCAAGTCGCTGCTGGCAGCCCGTCGACTTGTGAGACAGTCCCGTCCTCATGCCGATGTGGAGGAGGCGTTGCGGATTTTCAAGCGAAAGCATGAGGAGAAGTCCGTGGTCTCGTTGTCCTCTCGGATAGAAGATGGTGGAAAGGATGATGCGGAACCTTTGTGGAGAAACCGTCGCCGGATTATCCAACTGTCCGCCAGTTTGCTGGCGGTGGCAGCCATGTTGGCGACTGTTGTCTTTTTGATGAGACCCAAGCCTGTGGACTTGCGCCAAGTGTGCGAGGTGCCGATGGTGGACAGCGTGGTTCAGATTACGGATGCCGATGGCGAAGAACTTCCGCAGACCAAATCGCACCCCACCATTCTCACTACCGCCAAGCAGGTGGTGGTGGACGCCACCCAATTGGACAATTCCACTCGTGCCGCTTCCATCACCATCCCATACGGCAAGGAGGCTGTCGTCTGTCTGCCAGACAACAGCAAGGTCTATCTGCATCCAGGCAGCCGTCTGGTCTTTCCGTGTCATTTTGCCGATGATTTGCGTGAAGTGCATTTGGAAGGTGAGGCCTATTTCTCCGTGACGCACGATGCCGAGAAACCGTTTGTCGTCATCACGAAACGTTCGCTGACCCGGGTCTATGGAACCGAGTTCGATGTGACCTCTCGTCCCGGCAAACCGGAACTTGTTACCCTTGTCAGTGGTCGAGTGGCTGTGGGCGGACTGAATTGTCTGGAGTCCGACGGACATCTCAAGGCGGATGCCGAGTCGCAGCTTCACCACATCACCCCTGGCAGCCAGGCGGTTGTTTCCTCCCAGTCTGTGACTGTCCGTCCTGTGGACACCGAAGCTTACACCATGTGGCGCGACGGCTATCTTTATTTCGACAACACTCCGTTGTCGGAAATACTCAAAACGCTGAGCGAATATTACAAGGTCAACGTGAAATGCTACAACGATTCAGCCAAGACCCTTCGTATGCGTTTCTTCGTGCGCCGCACAGATTCTGTGCAGGAGGTCATCGAGTCACTCAACAATATGCAGCAGGTAAAGGTATCGCTCAAGGGTTCCGACTTGCTCGTCTTCTAAAGTTTTTTTGTCTTTCTGTCAGTGTAGAATAAATTTAGTCCGCCATTAATGGTTCGTTAGTCTGCCATTAGCGATTGCTTAGTGTGCCACTAACGAAATTTTCACCGCGGTGAAAAATTGATTAGTCCGCCATTAAC
>CAKPTK010000110.1 GCA_934190685.1 uncultured Prevotella sp. | reverse complement strand
TCCTATCAATACTATTTTCATATCTTAGATTTATCTCTTTTTGTTAGCATAGACAAAATTACAAACTTTCCGCTGAAAAAGGTTGAACAATATGTTTTTTTTGAAAAGATTTAGTAATTTTGCGGTTGTATGGAATATTCTATCAGCATCATCCGACACAGTAAAGACATGCCGCCCCTGGTGTGTCACAATTTCTTCCATATCCCCGACCTCTTCCATATCATCGAGAAAACGCCGGGACAGACGCCCTATATGCTTGTTGCCACCGATGGACAAGAACATATAGTCGGCCATATGTTGGTGGTGCTGCGTCGACGCGGTGCCTTGATGCCGCCCTACTTGTTCACCCAAGGAAGGGTCTACGGAGAGGGCGAATACGAGAAAGGGGTCGACCGGGAACGCATTTTCAGATTGATGCTCAACCAATTGGACCAGACGCTCAAGCGCAAACTGTGTCTGTATATAGAGTTTTCCAACTTGCCAAGAAAGATGTTTGCTTACAAGGAATTCCGACAGGTCAACTATTTTCCTGTGCAGTGGATGCAGATACACAACTCACTGCACAGTGTCAGCCCCGAAGACCGGTTGTCGGAGAAATTCTTGAAACGCATCACCAATGCCACTCATCTGGGTGTGACCGTGCGGGAAGTCAAAGATGAAGCCAACGTGAAACGTTTCTACCAAGTGCTCCACGCCCACACACGCTTTCGCCTTCTCAGTTATCTGCCCGACGAACGGCAATTCCGGGAGATGGTCAGCCACAAAGACCATTGCCGTCTCTATGTCTGTCAACAACGCGACAAGGTCATCGGCAGCGGTGCCGTCATCTATTCAGAAGGCGACGCCTACCTATGGTATTTTGCCGCCAAGAGCAAGGTGAATCCCCTGCTCCACCCCAAGACGATGCTCTTGTGGCATTGTGTGAAGACCGCCCATTTGGATGGTTGTGAGCATTTCTACTTCATGGATGCCGGCTTGCCGTTCAGTCGCAGCCACACCCGCGAGTTCGTTTTGGGCTTTGGCGGGAAGCCTGTCAGTTCCTACCGTTGGTTCAGGTTCAGCATCCGTTGGGTCAACAGTCTTCTTTCATGGTTCTATCGGGAATGAAAAAACGCATGCCATCTGTTGACATGCGCTATATCAGAAAGGAATATTTCTTCAAAAGAAAACAGTGACTCTATAAGCCGGGTTCTGTTCCTGTCTGCACCTCTCGGTGCAAACCGGCATCTGTCATTTATCTACTCCACCGGTCACCCGATGGCTCTAGCATTCTACCCTCCGTCGCATTGCTCGGGCGGACAACCCTCAATCGACGGTATACGCGAACTTGCAGCCTCCAGATGGCACAGCCCGATGATCGCCCATCGGCTGGTGGTCTCTTACACCACCTTCTCACCCTTACCTTGTCAAGCAAGGCGGTTGTTTTCTTCTGCTTTCTCCTACTGTTGCCAATAGCTTCTATTTTCGGAAGTGGAGCGTCCTATGCTGCCCGGACTTTCCTCTCGCATCCACTGGATGCCAGCGACAGAACCGAGTCACTGTTTTCAGAACTGCAAAGTTACGGCTAAATATCCTAACCGCAAAATATATCTTTTACTTTTTCAACTTTTCCATGATTTGGTCGGCAATCTGCGCCTGTCCCTTGATGGTGGGATGTCCCGACTGCTTGTCGATGCCGCTGAGCTTGATCAGTTCCACACCATAGTGCTTGCAGATGGTTTCCACCGACTCGTTGATGGCGGGCTTCAAGCCATCGTTCAAGATGAAGTACAACTTCACATTCGGGTAGCGAAGAGTCATGTGCTCAAGCATATAGGCCATGGCTGGGCGGAAATTGTAGAAGTCAGCTCCCGTGAAATCCTGCCATTTATAGTCTCCGATAGGTGCGCCAGCCCAACTGTCGTTGGTCGCACCGAGCACAAAGATGATATCTGGACAACCGAGGTCATCCATACGGGTGATAAAGGAGCGGTCGGAATAGTCGTTGCCGCTGTATCCTGTATAGGAAATGGTCGCACCGCTATAGGAATTGTTACGGCAAAGCCTCCACCCCATCTTGGAAATCAGTCGGTGCCACCACATCTGGTCCACAGCGTTCACATCGGTCTTGCGGGGCTTGTGGAAATACCACAACTCGTTGGTGGCAGGATGTGTGAAATCCTGAAAGGTGGAATAGGAGTCGCCAAGGATGGATACACTGGGGCGATATTGCTGGGCATTCACGCAGAACGCTCCCAACAGAACACAAAGGAAAAGGATTGTCTTTTTCATCATAATCTTTGTTTTTATGTTTTCTTTATTGATTGTTTGCGCATAAATGACGCTTGCACTTGATGGATGATAGCGTTACATTCCGTCGCCAAAGTCCATATCGTCTACCCCTGGTGTATTGATGGTTGGGTCGGAAAGGGGGTCTGGCTCATTTTCCATGGAGGAGCCAACGTTCTTGGACATGAGAAATTCACCATCTATCTCGCCATTGTCCATCTGCTCCACTATCGGACTACTCTTCTCGGGATCGGAGAATCGGGTGTATTGTCCCTCGAAGTTAAGCAGCACATCGCCGGTCGCACCTTTACGGTGCTTGGCAATGATAATCTGTGCCATGCCTCTCAGGTCGTTGCCCTTGTCGTCTTCCAGGATATGGTAGTATTCGGGACGATGCACGAAAAGCACCATGTCGGCATCCTGCTCGATGGCTCCCGACTCACGGAGGTCACTCAACTGCGGACGCTTTCCCTCGGCTCCCTCACGCTGTTCTACAGAACGGCTTAACTGACTGAGTGCCAATACTGGTATATCAAGTTCCTTCGCCAATCCCTTCAACGAACGGCTAATGGTCGACACCTCCTCCTGACGGTTGCCGAAACGCATACCGTTGGCGTTCATCAACTGCAAGTAGTCAATCATGATCACCTTGACACCCTTTTCTCTGACCAGTCGGCGAGCCTTGGTACGCAGTTCAAAGACCGAGAGTCCCGGCGTGTCGTCCACATAGATAGGGGCATTGCGGAGCGTGTCCAACTTGGAGTTCAGTCTTTCCCATTCCGGGTCCAAGAGCTGTCCGTTCATAATCTTGCTGCCTTCTATCTGGCAGTGGTTGGAGATGAGACGGTTGACCAGTTGGACATTGTTCATTTCAAGAGAGAAGAAAGCGATGGGCACCTTGTAGTCCACGGCAATGTTTTTCGCCAAGGAAAGGGCAAACGACGTCTTACCCATGGCAGGACGACCGGCGATGATGACAAGGTCGGAAGGTTGCCATCCGCTCGTAATCTTGTCCAACTTCTTGTAGCCTGTCGGCACTCCCGTCAAGCCACCCGACTGGGCACTGGCCTTCTGGATATTCTCATAGGCCTTGGTCACTACAGGTGAGATTTGGGTATAGTCCTGCCGCATGTTCTTTTGGGAGATTTCGAAGAGCGAGCCTTCCGCCTCCTGCATCAGTTCGTCCACATCAACACCTTCCTCGAAGGCCTTGGTCTCCACCATGCTGGAATAGGAAATGAGCTGGCGTGCGAGGAATTTCTGTGCCAGAATCTTGGCGTGATATTCCACGTGGGCGGAAGAAGCCACTCCGTTGGAAATTTGGAAAAGATAAGGCGGATTGCCCGCTTTCTCCAGCGTCCCCTCCTTCTTGAGTTCTTCAGTCACAGTCATGATGTCGACCGGCTTCTCCTCAAGGTTCAGCGTCTGTATGGCAGCGTAGATATACTGGTGTTGTGGCAGGTAGAAAGTCTCGGGGCGCAACAGCTCCGAAACCACAGAGAAGGCATCTTTGTCTATCAACAAGGCACCCAACACGGCTTTTTCAATGTCGGGCGCTTGTGGAGGCAGCCGTCCATAGACTCCGTCAACCATAGGCGGTTGACCCGGTTTGCTCACGATGTTGAAATTTCTCTTGGGTTTATTCTCTGCCATAACAAATGATGATGTTTTAAATTTAGCGGATGCAAAATTACATAAAAGTTATTAGATATCGATGCGACCGCCCGTTTTTATTTTTCCCTTCTCTGTCCTTGCCCGCTGATAAATGCCCCCTTGACAAGAAGGATTGTTTGTTTTTTCCCTCAGACAAGATGATAATTCAAGAAAATTGCCTAATTTTGCAAACTGAAATAAATACCATGTTATGATTGTATTCCCAAACGCCAAGATAAATCTTGGACTCAACATTGTGGGCGAACGCCCTGACGGTTATCATGATTTGGAAACCGTATTCTACCCCATACCGCTTTGCGACGCCTTGGAAATCAAGAAGATGGACGAGGATTTCCCTTCGGACGTGTGCTGCGACCTCAAGGTGACAGGCAACGCCGTCAACTGCGACGAGCGCAACAACTTGGTTGTCAAAGCCTATGACTTGATTGCCCAAGACTTCAAACTTCCCCGTATCCATGCCCATCTCTACAAGCATATCCCCATGCAAGCCGGACTGGGTGGTGGCTCGAGTGATGCCGCCTTCATGATTCGCCTGCTCGACGAGCGCTTCCGCTTGAACATGGGGCAGTCGCTGATGGAGGAATATGCGACGCGGTTGGGAGCAGACTGTGCTTTCTTTATCCGCAACGAAATCGCTTATGCACAAGGCATCGGCGAGATTCTCGAGCCGGCAGACACGCCTGACGGCAATCTGGATGGCTATTGGATAGCTGTGGTCAAGCCCAGTGTTTCCGTTTCCACCGCCGAAGCCTTCGCACAGATAACCCCTCGCAAGCCTTCCCTTTGCTGTCGTGACATCGTCAAGAAGCATATCGGTGAATGGCGTGACCTGTTGCACAACGATTTTGAGGATTCTGTCTTCCCGCTCCACCCCGAGTTGAAAGAAATCAAGGATCGCCTCTACCTTATGGGGGCCGCCTATGCCCAAATGTCGGGAAGCGGCAGTGCCCTGTTCGGCATCTTCTATGATTGTCCGCAGAACATCGAGGAAGTCTTCCCCGACTGCTTCACCTTCACCTCAAGACTATAACGGAAATGAGAGACAATCAACAAGAACTTTTCCCTGTGGTCGACGAGCTGGGCAATGTCATCGGCAGTATTGACCGTGGCCATGCCCACGATGGCTCGAAGATTCTCCATCCGGTGGTCCATCTGCATGTGTTCAACAGCCATGGCGACCTCTATTTGCAAAAGCGTCCGTTGTGGAAGGACATCCAACCCGGCAAGTGGGATACAGCCACTGGCGGGCATGTGGACTTGGGAGAGAACGTGGAACAGGCATTGAAAAGGGAGGTCCGCGAAGAGTTGGGCATTACAGATTTTCAACCCGAACCGCTCGGACATTATGTCTTTGAGGGACCGCGGGAACGGGAATTGGTCTATGTCCACCGCACGGTCTATGACGGTGTCGTCAGTCCCAGCAAGGAAGAGTTGGACGGCGGCCGCTTCTGGTCACCGGAAGAAATTCGTGAGAATATCGGCAAGGGTGTGTTCACGCCTAATTTCGAAAGCGAATATCTGAAGTTCTTCGGCTGATTCTTGATTCTTCCATTCCCCTACCTCCTGTCATTCATAAACATTCGCTCCTTTGGAGAAAAACGCTAAACATGGACATCAACCACATCCTTCAACGCTATTTCGGATATAATTCTTTCCGCCCCAACCAACAGGAAATCATTGAGAATGTCATGGCAGGACACGACTCGCTCGTGCTCATGCCCACCGGTGGCGGCAAAAGTCTCTGCTACCAGATACCGGCACTCGCCATGAAAGGAACCGCCATCGTGGTGTCTCCTCTCATCAGCCTCATGCAAGACCAGGTGGAGGCGCTGCGTGCCAACGGCATCGACGCCGCTGCCCTCAACAGCAACAACGGCATGGAGGAAGACACCGTCATCCGACGCAAATGCCTCTCCGGTGACTTGAAGTTGCTCTACATCTCGCCCGAACGGCTCATGGCGGAAATGCAGTATCTGTTGCGCAGCATCGACATTTCCCTGTTCGCCATCGACGAGGCTCACTGCATCAGTCAGTGGGGACATGACTTCCGACCGGAATACACCCAGTTGGGCACCATTCGGGGCGTGTTCCCCCATGTGCCCATCATGGCATTGACCGCCACGGCGGACAAGATTACACGCAGTGACATCCTCGAACAACTGAAACTCCAGAATCCCCACATCTTCATTTCTTCCTTCGACCGCCCGAACCTGAGCCTTACAGTGCGTCGGGAAAGTACCAAGAAGGAAAAACTGAAATATATCCGCAACTTCATCAACTGGCACAAGGACGACCCGGGCATCATCTATTGCCTGAGCCGGAGAAACACGGAGATACTGGCGGAAGAACTACAAAATTGGGGCATTGAGGCGGAAGCCTACCATGCGGGTATGAACGCTTTGGACCGCAACCGTGTGCAGGAGCAGTTCAAACTGGACCGAATCCAGGTGGTGTGTGCCACGGTGGCGTTCGGCATGGGCATCGACAAGGGCAATGTCCGTTGGGTCATCCACTATAATATGCCCAAGAGCATCGAGAGTTTCTATCAAGAGATAGGACGTGCGGGCCGTGACGGAGCACCGGCAGACACGGTGTTGTTCTATTCCTATAGCGACATCATTCAGCTGTCAAAGTTCGCCGACGAGAGTGGACAATCGGAGGTGAACAAGGAAAAACTTCAGCGGATGCAGGACTATGCCGAGTCGAGTATCTGCCGACGGCGCATCCTGCTCAACTATTTTGGCGAGCAGACCGACCACAACTGCGGCCATTGCGATGTGTGCATCAATCCGCCCAAGCATTTCGACGGCACCATCGTTGCCCAGAAAGCACTCAGCGCCATTGTTCGCGCCGACCAGAAAATCAGCTTTTCCACAGCCATCGAGATTCTCAAGGGCATGTTCTCCCCTTCTGTCAAGCGGAACCGCTACAACGAGTTGAAGACGTTCGGTGTGGGCAGGGATGTGTCCACACAGGACTGGCGCAACTACTTTCTCCAGTTGCTCCAGCTCGGATTGGTGGAACTGCGCTACGACCTCAACAACATCCTCACCGTCACACCCTCTGGATGGGAGGTGCTGCGGGGCAACAAACGGATAGACCTCGTGGTCATCGAGCACCCCAAGGACAAGAAAGAAATGCCCTCTTTCTTCGGCAAGGAACAGGTGCTGGAGATTCATGCTGAGCGTTTGGATGGTGGAACTAC
>CAKPTK010000109.1 GCA_934190685.1 uncultured Prevotella sp. | reverse complement strand
ATGAGGCTGTAAAGGACTTCTTCAAATAAGAAAGTGAAATTTTATACATAATCAAGAGGAGATGCATTTTATGCATCTCCTTTTTTAATGCCAATGAGTTTAGAAAGTCGTTCTTGTTGGCTCATGTATTTACACCTATTTATAAAATAAAGAGATTTTTATTTTGAATTGTCTTATATTTACACTAACTTTGCATAGGATAGGTCGTGCTCGGCGTCTTTTGCTGCAGCGTGCTCCTTCCATAGCTGATGGGGTTTCTCCAAAGCCGGAAGAACGGCTCTGTGGAAAATGCAAGACTGCATTGGCGATTTATTAATCTCAAAATAGAAAATCATAATGGGACTATTTGGACTTTTTAAAGGTAAAAAGGAAACACTTGACAAGGGACTGGAGAAGACAAAACAGAGCGTTTTCTCCAAATTGACTCGCGCTATCGCTGGTAAATCGAAAGTTGATGACGATGTGCTCGACAATCTCGAAGAGGTGCTGATTACATCAGACGTAGGTGTGGAAACCACACTGAAGATTATCAAACGCATTGAGGAACGGGTGGCGCGTGACAAGTATGTATCCACTTCTGAGCTGAATTCTATTTTGAGGGACGAGATTGCCAGTTTGCTCGCCGAGAACAACAGCAGTGACAATGACCAATGGGACCTGCCGACCGACCACAAACCTTATGTCATTCTGGTGGTGGGTGTGAATGGTGTCGGCAAGACAACGACAATCGGAAAATTGGCTTATCAGTTCAAAAAGGCCGGAAAGAAGGTCTATCTCGGTGCGGCGGACACCTTCCGTGCCGCTGCTGTGGAACAAATTTGCATTTGGGGCGACCGTGTCGGCGTGCCTGTAATCAAACAACAGATGGGTTCAGACCCCGCTTCCGTGGCGTTTGACACGCTGAGTTCCGCCAAGGCCAATGGCGCTGACGTGGTTATTATTGACACGGCAGGCCGACTGCACAACAAGGTGGGTTTGATGAACGAATTGAAGAAAATTAAGGATGTCATGAAGAAAGTCCTCCCAGAAGCACCTGACGAAGTCTTGCTCGTGCTTGATGGTTCTACAGGACAGAATGCTTTTGAGCAAGCCAAGCAGTTCTCTGCCGTGACGCAAATCACAAGCTTGGCCATCACCAAGTTGGATGGCACAGCCAAGGGTGGCGTGGTCATCGGCATCTCGGACCAACTGAAGGTTCCAGTAAAGTATATTGGTCTCGGCGAGGGAATGGAAGACCTTCAGCTCTTCAACAGAAAAGAATTTGTAGACTCATTATTTGACTTGAACAAGTGAAGAAAAACCAAATAGATTTTGTGACGATGGGATGTTCTAAGAACCTCGTCGACAGTGAACTCTTGATGCGTAAGTTTGAGGCTATCGGCTATCATTGCGTGCACGACAGCCGTCGTCCCGAGGGCGAGATAGCCGTTATCAATACCTGCGGTTTCATCGAAGACGCCAAGCAGGAGAGCATCGACACGATATTGGAGTTTGTGCAGGCCAAGGAAGAAGGTCGCTTGAAGAAACTTTTTGTGATGGGGTGTCTGTCGCAACGCTATCGCAAAGAACTTGAAGAGGAAATTCCCCAAGTTGACAAGTATTATGGCAAGTTTGACTATAAACAACTCATTACTGATTTGGGAAAGGTTGACAATCCTGTGTGCGACGGCAAGCGTCACCTTACCACTCCTCATCATTATGCCTACATCAAAATCAGTGAGGGATGTGACCGTCATTGCGCCTATTGCGCCATTCCCATCATCACGGGCAAGCACCACAGCCGACCCATGGATGAAATTTTGGAAGAGGTGCGCGAACTGGTCGCTGATGGCGTGAAGGAATTCCAGGTCATCGCGCAAGAGTTGACTTATTACGGAGTCGATTTGGACGGCCATCGCCATATCGCCGAACTTATCAGCAAGATGGCGGACATCAAGGGCGTGAGATGGATACGCTTGCATTATGCTTATCCCAACCAGTTTCCAATGGAATTACTCGACGTGATGCGCGAGAAGCCGAATGTCTGCAATTATCTTGATATTGCCCTGCAGCACATTTCCGACCATATGCTCGGTCGCATGCACCGCAACACAACCAAGCGTGAGACGATGCAACTGATTGAGGAAATGCGCTCAAGGGTTCCTGGTATTCATATCCGTACCACCTTGATGGTCGGCTTCCCTGGAGAAACAGAACAGGATTTTGAGGAACTCAAGGAGTTTGTCCGTTGGGCAAAGTTCGAGAGAATGGGCGCCTTTAAGTATTCTGAAGAAGAGGGTACTTATAGTGCGGAGCATTACGAGGACGATGTACCGGAAGAGTTGAAAGACCGAAGGTTGGACGAACTGATGGCCATTCAACAGGAAATCAGTGCGGAAGTGGAGGCACGGAAGGTCGGCCAGACGCTTATGGTGGTCATCGACCGCAAGGAGGGTGACTATTACATCGGGCGCACTGAATATTGCAGTCCTGAGGTAGACCCTGAAGTTCTCATTCCTGTCGGCGACCGGCCCCTTCGTGTGGGCAGATTCTATCAAGTAAAAATCACGTCCGGCGAAGAGTTCGACCTTTATGGAGAAATTGTCAAGTAATCCATTGGTAAAGCATGAACAATAAGGAATTTATAGCAGAATTGGCACGGCGTGCCGGATATACTTGTGAGGATACTCAGAAACTTGTCAACACCATAGTGGACGCCATGAGCGACGAACTGCAAGAAGGCAATTCTCTGGGCATATCCGGTTTCGGCGCTTTTGAGGTGAAGAAGCGTTTGGAACGCATTGTTGTCAATCCTTCTACAGGCCAGCGTATGCTCGTCCCTCCCAAGTTGGTATTGAATTTCAAGCCTGTGGCTTCTGTGAAGGAGCGCATCAAGAAAGGAGGAAACGCTGATGTCTAAATTGGGTATGCAAGACTTGGCTGCAGTCCTGTCTCAGAAACGTGGACTGACCAAGGCGCAGGCAGAGGTCTTCGTCAGCAGTATGTTTGATGTGGTCAACTATGGTCTTGACACGGAACGGCTGGTGAAAGTCAAGGGGCTGGGTACGTTCAAGGTGACCAATGTTAAGGACAGGGAAAGTATCAATGTCAATACAGGAGAGAGAGTTGTTATCAGTGGACACGGAAAAATCAGTTTCACTCCGGAAATTGTTCTCCGTGAGATGGTGAACAAACCTTTTAGCCAGTTTGAAACGGTCGTGCTGAATGACGGTGTTGATTTCTCCCAGATTGACAATGCGTCCGGATTTATGTCGGATGAACCGTCTGATGAAAGCGGAGAAACGCAGGACCCTCCTTCAAAGGCTGAAGCGTCCCAACCAATAGCCCCACGCGGAGAGTGTTCTGAGAAACCTGTATCTGCTGTTGGGGATGGTCCGGTTCTTACAACTGATGACGCTGAGACCGAACGCGCGACTAAAGAGGATGAGAAGGAAGTTTCTGAAGGTATGGAGCCAATATCCGCTGAAGAAATGGATATCTTGCAAGCCGAGACGGTTGTTGCTGCCGATGCAAAACTGACGGCAGGTGCGTCAGAGAATGCTGAGGATACGGTGGGCACGCCAAATTCCGCTGCCGTGCAAACGGTTCTTCAACCTCAACATTCTTCTGTAAAACCGCCGGAAGAAAAACGGGAACAACCAGCCGACAGAGTGGAAAAGGTAGCGAAAAAGGAGGATGAGGAAGAGATTGGCAAATCTTCCAGTGTATGGAAACCTATAATAATAGGTGTTGTAGTCCTCTTGTTGGCAGTCTTTGCCGGTTTTGTGGGCTATTATTTAGGCATCCGTTCTTTGCCGTCCGAAGTTGTGGAGAAGCAGACACCCGTAAAGGTTGGAGTTCCGAAGGTTAATCGCAAACACGTTAAAGAAGTAGCGAAGAAGACACAACAGGATACAACCATGCCTGTTGAGAATGTTGGAGTTTCTACAACAGCTGAAACCGATGTGAAAAATAAGCAGCCGGAAACAAATAATAAGCCATCAGAAGTATCTGAAAAGAAGAATGATAAGGAACGAAACGCTGTGAAAACAGAGTCGTCTGTTGCTTCTAAATACGATCAGATGGACGTTAGAGTTCGCACAGGGGCATATGCGATAGTCGGTGTAGATCAAATAGTTATGGTGAAACAAGGCGAAACATTGAAGTCTCTTTCCGATAGATATTTGGGTACGGGGATGGAATGCTATGTCGAGGCCTTGAATGGCAAACGTAGTGTGTCGGCAGGAGAGACGTTGAAGATACCGAAACTTCAATTAAAAAAAAGACTGAAGAAATAATTATTTGAAATAATTACAAAAATATTTGGTGATTATAAATACTATTATTATCTTTGCAGAAGAAAACAAAAGAGCATGAAGAATAGAATCAACGCAGAAGAAATATTGCGGTCTCACGGGGTTCAGCCATCCAAGCCGCGATTGGCAATATGCGAATACATTATGACGCATCATACCCATCCGACGGTTGAAGATGTGTACAAAGGACTTTGCCCGCAAATTCCGAGTTTGAGTCTGACGACTGTATACAATACACTTCGTCTCTTTTCCGAGCATGATGTGGCGCAGATGATCACCATTGATGACCATAAGGTCTGCTATGATGGCAACACCGCGCCTCACGTTCACTTCTATTGCAAACGTTGTGGGCGGATTATTGACTTGTTTGAAGAGCCTGTGCCCGTGGTTGAAAAAAACAGGTTGATAGGAGGAAACATCATTACAGAAGCGCAACTTTATTACAAGGGTATCTGTTCGCAGTGCCTTAAACAAGAAAATAGTATTAATTAACACACACAAAAACATTATGAAGAAGAAATTTATTTGCACAGTTTGCGGTTACATCTATGAAGGAACAGAAGCTCCTGAGAAGTGTCCAATTTGTAAAGCTCCTGCCAGCAAGTTCAAGGAAGTAGACGATGTTGACACTGACGCTACTTTCGCTACTGCTCATATTCTCGGAATTGCCAAGAAAGAAGGTGCCAACGAGGAGATGATTAAGGACCTCAACGCTCACTTCCAAGGTGAATGTGGCGAGGTTGGCATGTATCTTGCCATGAGCCGTCAGGCAGATCGTGAAGGTTATCCGGAGGTGGCTGAGGCTTTCAAGCGTTATGCTTTTGAAGAGGCTGAGCACGCAAGCAAATTCGCAGAGCTTTTGGGTGATGTCCTTGGCGATACCAAGAGTAATCTTGAGGCGCGTATTGCCGCTGAAAAGGGTGCGTGTGAGGACAAGTTCCGTATTGCCAAGAACGCAAAGGCTGCCAATATGGACGCAACCCACGATACGGTACATGAAATGGCTAAGGACGAGGCTCGTCACTGCGCAGGTTTCATGGGTCTCTATAAGAGATATTTCAAGTAAGAGCTAAAGGAGGTTTTTCCTGAATCTCTAAACCCTTGAAGACAAGGTCTGAAGTTAGTATATTTTCCGATGTGCTGGCTTTGGACCTTTTGTTTTTATTCCCTATGATTCGTTCTTGCTGTTCTTGGAAAATTATGTCGCCTTGTATCATTTATGCACCTTGTATCGTTATTCCTGTTCCGTCCGTTATGGAAGTGTGCAGGCGGTTTGTAGGAGGGGGCGTCGAGAAGGTGTGCGGATGTGTCTGTTGGCGTGACAGTGATAACTTCAAGCCTATTCACTCTCTTTAGGTGCGAATTTTTTCTTGATTTTGATATCTGTCAAGAACTTATTGGTAAACGTTTCGAAGATATAAATAGGGGAACAATCAGTCTTCGACCTAATGATGCGAGGCTTGACAAAACAACTTGGAGGGATTGTGAAAAATGTTGCGTCATGTTTGGATTTATGCCGTCTATGGTTATTGTACTTTTTCTATATCTTTCTTGGTAAGCTGAGCTTTTTTTCGTAACTTTGCGCCCTATAAAAATAATACGTATTAAAACATTCTATCTTTATGGCTAAGAAATTTGCCGAACACAAAGGTCTTGATTTGACCCAAATCAACAACGATGTATTAGCAGATTGGGAGAAAAACGATGTCTTCCATAAGTCTATTGACGAGCGTGAAGGTTGCCCGCAGTTTATCTTCTTCGAGGGACCTCCATCCGCTAATGGACATCCAGGTATTCACCATGTGCTTGCAAGAAGTATCAAGGATACATTCAACAGATACAAGACCATGAAGGGATTTCAAGTTCACCGCAAGGCTGGATGGGACACTCATGGACTGCCTGTTGAATTGGGCGTGGAGAAGGAATTGGGCATTACCAAGAAGGATATTGACAACAAGGCTTCAGACAAGTATATCTCAACAGAGGACTACAACCGCAAGTGTCGTGAGAATGTGATGAAGTTTACGGCTGAATGGCGTGAACTGACGGAGAAGATGGGCTACTTTGTGGACCTCGACCACCCATACATCACCTACGACAACAAGTATATAGAGTCTCTTTGGTGGCTTTTGAAGCAACTCTACAACAAAGGTTTGCTTTACAAAGGCTATACGATTCAGCCTTATTCTCCAGGTGCAGGAACTGGTCTCAGTTCTCATGAGTTGAATCAACCGGGTTGCTATCGTGATGTGAAGGATTTGACAGCCACGGTGCAATTCCAAATCAAAGACCCCAAGGCTGCATGGACGCAATGGGGAAAGCCTTATTTTATTGCATGGACAACCACACCTTGGACTTTGCCATCCAATGTGGCTCTCTGTGTAGGTCCGAAGATTGACTATGTGGCCATTGAAACCTACAACCTTTATACAGGCGAGCCGATGACTCTGATCATGGCGGAAGCACTGATTACCTCTTATTTGAAGGCTGACCAGGAGTGCAAGGACGGCGAACTTCTTCCTTTTAATAAGGAGAAGAAGCAATGCCCATGGCGCGTGATTGACCACATGAAGGGAACGGAACTTGAAGGTTTTCACTATCAGCAACTTATGCCTTGGGTGAAACCTTGTGAGAAAATTGGAGATTTCGCCCCAAAATTTGTCAATGACTATGCCTTGACGCATCCTGAGAAAGTATTCGCCAGTGAAGACGGACGTGACAAGTTCGTGGAGATGGAGAGCGAGGCTTTCCGTGTCATTTTGGGTGATTATGTGACCATTGATGATGGTACAGGTATCGTCCATATCGCTCCGACTTTCGGTGCGGATGATGCCAAGGTGGCAAAGGATGCCAACATCCCTGCACTTTATTTGATTAACAAGAAAGGCGAAACACGACCGATGGTGGACCTTCAGGGCAAGTTCTATGTGCTTGAAGACCTCGACAACAACTTCATTGGC
>CAKPTK010000108.1 GCA_934190685.1 uncultured Prevotella sp. | reverse complement strand
GCCAAGGCTTACTTGGTAAACACAGGTTGGAATGGTACAGGCAAGCGTATCTCTATCCGCGACACTCGTGGTATCATCGACGCTATCCTCGACCACTCTATCGATGCAGCTCCCACAAAGACTATTCCTTACTTCAACTTCGTAGTTCCTACACAGTTGGAAGGTGTAGATCCTAAGATTCTCGATCCTCGTGACACTTACGCTGACGCTTCTCAATGGGAAGAGAAGGCTAAGGATTTGGCAGCCCGCTTCATCAAGAACTTCAAGAAGTATGAGAACAACGAGGCTGGCAAGGCTCTCGTAGCAGCTGGTCCTCAGCTCTAATCCAATCAAGATTATTCATTAGATTTTGATACAAGTAATCCCTCACGGCATTCTTGCCGGGAGGGATTTTCTGTTCTTGGGAATCACTTGTCTTTTTGTCATAAAACTCTAAACAGAACTTAAAAAACGAGTTTGTAACCATTAAATTACATAATTCGGGGAGAAAAAGAATGCTATTTGCGGAATTCTAAGTAAATTTGCAGCTAAAAATAATACATCGTTGACCACATGAAAGGAAAGTTCGTATCTTTCACGTTGCTTCTGGCAACCATTCTTATGTTCGCTTCTTGTCTTAACACCGATGAAGACGAAGTGACCTATTATAACGACACAGCCATCACCAGCTTCTCGCTGGGCACTATAAATCAGACGGTACACACCACCAAGAAGAACTCTGACGAGGACAGTACCTACACCACTACCTTCGACGGCAGTGCCTACAACTTGTTTATAGACCAGCGCAATGGAGAAATTTACAATGTTGACTCACTGCCTTGCGGAGCAGACATCAGCAAAGTGGTGGTGACGGTGAGCACCAAAAACAGTGGCATCGCTACCATCAAGAATGTGGACAGCGACACCTTGAAATACATCAGCAGCACTGACTCTCTGGACTTTAGCACTCCCCGCACCGTGTTCGTCTATGCACAAAGCATGCAGAGCCGCCGGAAATACACGGTGACACTGAACGTGCACAAGGAAGTGGGCGACACGCTGATTTGGCGCGAGAAAACGGCAAATGCCGAACTGGGAACCCTGCAAGGCATGAAGGCCCTGATGGCAGGAAAACTTTTTGTCGTAGGCAAACAGGGAGACAAGACCGCTGTCTATGCCACAGACGATGCCGAGAGTTGGACATTGGCTTCAACGCTCTCTGCAGCAGACGCTTACAAAAGCTGCATTACGGACGGAGAAAGCCTCTACGTGGTGATTGACGGAAAACTGATGAAATCGGGAAACGGTGCCACTTGGACAGAGGTAGCTGCCGTGGAAGGTACGATAGCAAAACTCTTGGGAGCAGCCCGCAACAACCTTTACGCATTGGGAACAGACCGGAAAATCCTGGTTTCCAACGACCATGGCGCCACTTGGACGAACGACAAGATGGAAGACAACGCCGACTTGTCGCTGGTGCCAGACGAGAACGTGAGCATGGTCACCCTGCCCTTGAAAACCAACGAGAATATGTATAAAGTGGTGTTGGTAGGCGGCAGCACGGCTGACAACGGCACCACAGAACAGGTTTGGACCAAGATTGTGGACGAGAGCAACGACGGACACAGCTTTGAATGGACTTCACTCTCCCAGGAGAGCAACAGATATGCCGCTCCACGCTTGGCAGGATTTACGGCTTTCGCCTATGACGACGGCATCGCTGCCTTGGGCGGAAACGGCGAGGGAGGCAACACGACAACCGCCTTCAAACAGTTCTACTTCAGCCAGGACAACGGCATCACTTGGAAGAGCCACAGTGAAATGATTCTCCCCAAGAACTTCGCCAATGACTGTGACCCTTCGAGTTTTGCCATCACCGCCGACAGTGCCAACCGCATCTGGATTGTGAGCGGCACCAGCGGAAAGGTGTGGTGTGGACGCATCAACCGGTTGGGTTGGGCAAGACAAGACAAATAAAACTAACCGATTGTGCGGATGAGACCTCTGTTGCTTAGCTTGCTGACGCTCTTGGCCATATCCAATGGCCATGCCCAAACGGACGATATGTACCGTATGGAGATTGGCGCGGGGATTGGCTTGTCCGGCTATTTGGGCGACTTCAACGGCTCACTCACCAAGGACCTGCAGCCCATGGGGTCGGTGGTGGGAAGATATATCTTCAACCCCTACTCCGACATCAAACTGACTGTGGGCTATGGAAAACTGAAAGGAGCGTCGACCGGCAACCCTACCTATTATCCCGACTACAAGGACAACAAGTATGAGTTCAGCAACACGCTGATTGACGCCACTTTTGCCTATGAATACAACTTCTGGCCCTACGGCACCGGCCGTGACTATCGCGGAGCCAAAAGGCTGACCCCGTTTGTCTCCGGAGGCTTGGGACTGACCATGGTGTCGGGCACAAAGAGCGTTTTCACCGCCAACCTACCCATCGGTTTGGGAGTGAAATACAAGTTGGGCGAACGCACCAACTTGGGATTGGAATGGGCGATGCACTTCTCGTTGAGCGACGAGCTGGACGGTGTGAAAGACCCCTATTCGATCAAGAGCAGTGGACTGTTCAAGAATACCGACTGCTACAGCACATTGCAGTTGACATTCACCTACAGTTTCATGGCCAAATGTAAAACATGTCATAATGCAGATGAATAATATAGATATGAAGCGCATTCCCCAACATATTGCCATCATCATGGACGGCAACGGCCGCTGGGCGACCGAACGGGGGAAAGAGAGGAGCTACGGCCATCAGGCAGGTGTGGAAACCGTGAGACGCATCACGGCGGAATGCACACGTCTTGGCGTGAAATATCTCACGCTCTACACTTTCTCCACAGAGAACTGGAGCCGTCCGGCACAGGAAATCAGTGCGTTGATGGGACTGGTGCTCAGTTCGTTGGAAGACGAAATCTTCATGAAGAACGATGTGCGCTTCAGATGCATCGGCGACATCGGCCGTCTGTCACCCGAAGTGCAGGCGAAACTGAAAGAGACCGAGGAGCACACCGCCAACAACAAGACCATGACCATGGTGGTGGCATTGAGCTACTCGTCACGGTGGGAAATCACCAAAGCCATGCAATGCATCGCAGCGGAATGCAAGGAAGGAAAGTTGGACGTTGCCAACATCACCGAACAGACCATCACCGACCATCTGCAGACCCATTTTATGCCCGACCCGGATCTCTTGATCCGCACTGGAGGAGAGTTGCGCATCAGCAACTACCTGTTGTGGCAAATCGCCTACTCGGAACTTTATTTTTGCGACACCTACTGGCCCGACTTCCGCGAGTCGGATTTGCAACAAGCCATTGCCAGCTACCAAAGCCGCCAACGCAGGTTCGGAAAAACTGAAGAGCAGGTGGAGAATGAATAAGAACTGAATAAGAAAAAGAAAGATAAACAGAGAGGAATGAAATATTCTCAGAAGAAAAAGAACAAGGCAAAAGATGGATGGAAATTTCCGTCACTGTTGTTGTTGGCAGCCCTGTCGACAGCAGGAACCGTTGTGGCGCAGGAGAAAATTGTGAATCCAGACATATCTTATGCCGGTTCGCCCCGCACTTGTGTGCTGGGCGGTCTTGCCGTTTCAGGCGTGGAAGGCTATGAAGACTATACGCTGACCGGAATCTCCGGCTTGCAGATAGGACAAGAGATAACGCTGCCGGGCAACGAAATCTCGGACGCCGTGAAGCGCTACTGGCGCCACGGACTATTCTCCGACGTGTCCATCGCCTGTGACTCCATCGTCGACAACAAAGCCTTCCTGCACATCTATCTGAAGGTTCGTCCTCGCGTGTCATCCATCAACTACATTGGCTTGAAGAAGTCGGAACGTGAAGACATGGATGCCAAACTGGGTTTGATCAAGGGTGCGCAAATCACGCCGAACATGATCAACCGTGCCAAGTTCCTCGCCAAAAACTATTTTGACGACAAGGGCTACAAGAACGCCGAAATCACTATCACTCAACGTGATGATGTGTCGGAGAAGAACCACGTGATTCTCGACATCGACGTGGACAAGAAAGAGAAGATGAAGGTTCACCAAATCATCATCGAGGGCAACGAGCAGTTGGCAAATAGCAAAATCAAGGGTGGACTGTTCAAGAAAGGTGCGTTTGCCAAGACCCATGAGGCAGGCAAACTGTCGTCTTTCTTGAAAGCGAAGAAATATACACCAGAACGTTTCGAGACCGACAAGAAGAACTTGATCAGCAAGTACAACGAATTGGGCTACCGAGACGCCGCCATCGTGAAAGACAGCGTGTGGAACTATGACAACAAGCACGTGAACATCTATCTCAAGGTGGACGAGGGTAAAAAATACTACATCCGCAATATCACTTGGGTGGGCAACACTGTCTATTCCACCGACTATCTGAGTGCCGTATTGGGCATGAAGAAGGGCGATGTGTACAACCAGAAGTTGCTTGAAAAACGACTGAAAGACGACGACGACGCTGTGGGCAACAACTATTGGAACCACGGCTACATCTTCTATCAGCTCGACCCGACGGAAGTGAACATCGTGGGCGACTCCATCGACCTCGAGATGCGAATCCGGGAAGGCCAGCAGGCCCACATCAACAGAGTGCGCATCAACGGCAACGACCGCCTCTACGAGAATGTGGTGCGCCGTGAGCTCCGTACAAAGCCGGGCGACCTCTTCTCCAAGGAAGCGCTGATGCGTTCGGCCCGTGAAATCGCCTCCATGGGACACTTCGACCAAGAAAAGGTGAACCCTGACGTGAAACCGAACTATGAAGACGGAACGGTGGACATCAACTGGGATCTCGAGCAGAAGTCGAACGACCAAGTGGAGTTCTCACTCGGTTGGGGACAGACGGGTGTTATCGGACGTATCGGCTTGAAGCTGAACAACTTCTCCATTGCCAACCTGTTCAATAAGAACAAGGAACACCGTGGCATCATGCCTATCGGCGACGGTGAGGTGCTCTCGTTGGGCGCTCAGACCAACGGTACCTACTACCAGTCTTACAACGCCTCCTACTCCACCAACTGGTTTGGCGGCAAGCGTCCTATCCAGTTCAGCGTCGGTGCCTACTTCTCCAAGCAGACCGATGTGTCGAGCAACTATTACAACAATGCATGGATGCAAAACTACTATAATTATTATGGTGGTTATGGCTATTACAATAACTATTATAACAACTACGAGAACTACTACGACCCCGACAAGTATGTGAAACTGTTCGGAGTGTCGCTCGGTTGGGGTAAGCGCCTGCGCTGGCCTGACGACTACTTCCAGTTGTCTGCCCAGATTGCTTTCACCCGCTACTCGCTGAAGAACTGGCAGTACTTCCTCATCACCAACGGAAACTGCAACAACTTGAACCTGAGCATCACGCTCTCCCGCCAGTCTACCGACAACCCCTACTTTCCACGTAAGGGTTCTGAGTTTGAGGCCTCCGTCACCATCACCCCACCTTGGTCGAAGTGGGACGGAAAGGACTACAGCAAACTGGCACTCGACAGCAAGTCTGCCACTTACATCCGCGAACAGCAGGAGAAGTACAGATGGATTGAGTATCACAAGTGGAAGTTCAAGTCAAAGACCTATACCGCCCTCAGCGGTGGCCAGAAATGTTTCGTGCTGATGACCCGTGTGGAAATGGGTATCCTCGGCAGCTACAACAAGTATAAGAAATCTCCGTTCGAGACCTATTATATGGGTGGTGACGGTATGAGCGGTTATTCCACCGGCTATGCGGAAGAGACTATCGGACTCCGCGGTTATGAGAACGGATCGCTCACTCCTTACGGTGCCGAAGGCTATGCCTACGACCGCTTCGCCCTTGAGTTACGCTATCCGTTCCTCCTCGGCAACACCACTATCTACGGTCTGGGCTTCGTTGAGGCAGGTAACGCTTGGACAGAGACCAAGAAGTTCAATCCGTTCGACATGAAGAGATCTGCCGGTGTCGGTGTTCGCATCTTCCTCCCGATGGTCGGTCTGATGGGTATCGACTGGGCATACGGTTTCGACAAGGTGTGGGGCACCAAGGGCGGCAGCCAATTCCACTTCATCCTCGGACAGGAATTCTAACAGACACTATCAATACACATAACTGTGAGGAATAGCTTATGAAGAAGATTATGTTGATGCTGGTCATGGCGCTCAGCGCCTTGACCGCCAGCGCACAGAAATTCGCGCTTGTGGATATGGACTATATTCTGAAGAACATACCCGCCTATGAGCGTGCCAACGAGCAGCTCAACCAAGTGTCAAAGAAATGGCAGGCAGAGGTAGAGGCCCTCAACACCGAGGCACAGACCCTCTATAAGAACTACCAGAACGAGGCTGTCTTCCTTTCTCAAGACCAGAAAAAGAAGAAACAGGAAGACATCATGAAGAAGGAAAAACAAGCCAGCGACTTGAAACGAAAATACTTCGGTCCGGAAGGCGAACTTTTCAAGAAGCGCGAGAGTCTGATGTCGCCCATCCAGGACGAAATCTACAATGCCGTCAAGGAAATCGCCGAACTTCGTGGCTATGCGTTGGTCATCGACCGGGCGTCGGACAATGGCATCGTCTTCGGTTCTCCCAAGATCGACATCAGCAACGAGGTGCTCCAAAAATTGGGCTATTCAGCCAACTAACCCTCTCTTTCGTGAGACAATAAACAAAAATAAATAACAAAACAACAAACGACAATGAAAAAGATTATTTTGATGTTGATGCTGTTTGCTCCGCTTTCTCTGTTCGCACAGAAGTTCGGACACATCGACGCACAAGCAGTGTTGGCACAGATGCCAGAGGCAATCAAAGCTAATGGTGAGCTCCAGGCTACCGCCAAGCAGTATGAGAACGATCTCAAGACCATGCAGGATGAGCTCCAGCGCAAGGCTGAGGAGTATGACAAGACAAAGTCTACCATGAACCCCACCAAGCAGGCTGAGACCGAGAAGGCTTTGCAGGATATGTACCAGAAAATCCAGCAGACCTATCAGGACAACCAGCAGAACATGCAGAAAATGCAGCAGGAAAAATTGCAGCCTATCACAACCAAGCTCGTCAACGCCATCAAAGCTGTGGGCAAGGCTGGCGGTTATGTCTACATCATGGACGTGAACTCCGGTATTCCTTACGTAAGCGACACGTTGAGCAAGGACGTGACTGCAGAAGTGAAGGCCGAGCTCAACAAGATGAAGTAATCACCCAAGGAGATTTGCTCGTCTTTAGAACAAATAAACAAGCGGGGGCAGGCGATGAAATTGCCTGTCTCCGCTTTTCTTTTCACCACCGGATAAAAACCATAGAAC
>CAKPTK010000107.1 GCA_934190685.1 uncultured Prevotella sp. | reverse complement strand
ATGACACCCGCTATGAGAGCGTGAACGTGCTGAAACGAGGCAGCTACAGCTTCGGCAACACAAAGACCAACAACCTCGAAGGCGACCTCACAGCCATCTACGCTACCGTGCTGAACGATGCCCACCGCATCAACGTGGCATTGGGTGCCAACATCAATGAGAGCAAGTCTACCCTCCAAGGCTATTCTGCTCAAGGTTTCCCCTCCGGCAACTTCACCTACCCATCCTTCTCCAATGGATATCCTGAAGGTGGACGTCCATCCTACAACGAGAGCGTAAGCCGTTCAGTGAGTGCCTATCTCACAGGTGGCTATTCCTACCTCGACCGCTATCTGCTCGATGTCAGCTACCGTCTGAATGGTTCGTCCATCTTCGGTTCCAACAAGAAGTATATCAACACTTGGTCTGTCGGCTTGGGATGGAACATCCACAACGAGGAGTTTGTCAAGAAGAACCTCCCCTTCATCAACTACTTCAAGATCCGTGGTTCTATCGGTAACCCCGGCAACCAGAACTACGACTCGTCGCTCTCGCTGACCACCTTCCAATATTCCTATGCCGCCTACAACTACTTCGGACTCAGTTCCGTACTGCTGAACATGGGCAACAAGAATCTGGAGTGGCAGACCACCCTCGACCGCAACATCGGTCTTGACTTGACGATGTTTGACAACTGCCTGTCGCTGACCATGGACTACTATTATAAGAAGACAGACCCGCTGCTCATCGCCATCGGCCTGCCCGCATCGTCCGGTCTGCCCATGTCCTACAATTCCACGCTCGGTGAATACACCACCTCCTACAACACCAACTTGGGCAACCAAGTGGCCAAGGGTTTCACCGCCACACTGCAATATTATATCATCCGCGACCTGAAGAAGCGTCTCACTTGGTCTGTACGTGGCACCATGCGTGCCGAGAGCACCAAGCTGGGCGGCATCGGCAACACCCTGTCATCACTCAACAAGTATGGTCAGAGCCGCAGCACACAACGCTATTATGATGGTGCCGACCCAGACGACATCTGGGCTGTGCGTTCGGCAGGTATCGACCCTGCCACCGGTAAGGAATTGTTCATCAAGAAAGACGGCTCCTACAGCTATGACTTCTCCTATGACGACGAGGTGATTGTGGGCAACACCCGCCCAGACCTCGAGGGCACCCTCGGCACCAACTTCGGCTACCACGGACTGACCTTCAGCGCCATCTTCCGCTATCGTCTCGGCGCCGACGCATTCAACAGTTCTGTGTTCAACAAGGTGGAGAATCTGACCAAGTCAGACCTCAACTACAACCAAGACAAGCGCGCCCTCTACGATCGTTGGCAGAAGCCGGGCGACATTTCCCAGTTCAAGAACATCGCCGACTCACAGAGCACCCCGATGTCCTCACGCTTCGTGCAACGCGAGAACACCCTCACCCTCGAGTCTCTCCAGGTGGGCTATGAGTTCGAACCGCAGATTGCCCGCTATCTGGGTCTGAGCGGTTTGCGCATCAACGCTTATATGAACGACATCTTCCGCATCTCGTCCATCAAGCAGGAGCGAGGCACCTCCTACCCCTTCGCCCGTAGCTTCTCATTCGCCCTTTCACTCACCTTATAAAATATAGCAATCATGAAAGTAAAAAACTTTTTCAGCATACTTGTCCTGGCCTGCGCCACCATGGTGACCTCGAGTTGCAACGATTGGCTTGACTACAGTCCGAAAGACAAGACCACGGAAGACCAACAGTTTTCCACAAGGGCGGGGTTCTACACCGCCGTCAACGGCGTCTACAACAAGATCGCCTCAAGCAGCCTCTACGGCAACAACCTCAGCTTCGGTGCCATCGACTTGATGTCACAACGCTATGAAGCTGGCTCTGACGCCACCAAGACCAAGTATCTCTGGACTTACTTCAGATATACTGACGGCACCCTGCAAAGCAGCATCAACAGCATTTGGCAGGAGGCCTACCAGACCATTCTCAACGCCAATGTTGTGCTCGAAGGTGTGGACAACCAAAAGGGTGTACTCACAGAGAGCGACAAAAACCTCATCAAGGGCGACCTGCTTGGTCTGCGCGCTTTCCTCCACTTCGACCTGCTCCGTCTCTTCGGCACTGTCTACAGCCGTGATGCAGAAACCAAGGTCATGCCCTACAACGACAGCACGGAGCCTAAGGCCCATGACTTACTCTCCTCGAAAGACATTGTCGAGAACCACATTCTGCCCGACTTAAATGCGGCCGAAGAATGCCTGAAGGCCAGCGACCCCATCACCAAGACGGGTGTGGCTGATACCACCAACACCAACGGCGACAACTACCGCAACTATCGCCAGTTCCGCTTGAACTACTACGCCATTGCCCTGCTCAAGGCCCGTGTCTACCAGTGGATAGGCGACACTGACAAAGCTCTGGCTGAAGCACAAAAGATTACGGACAGCGAAGACGTGAAGAAGTTCTTTCCATTTGTCAATCCCGACAAATTGCTGGGCAACAACTATGATCCAGACCGTATCTTCTCTTCCGAAGTGTTGTTTGGTATATACAACTCTGAGCGCAGCAACATCTATAAGAATTATTATGACGCCACAAACCTGAGTTCGACCAATCTCTACCGCCCTTACGCAGGCTACATCGAGAAGGTGTTTACCAACCAGGCTGACTACCGCTACCAGTCACAGTGGGAGCGGAGCGGCAGCAACTACAACTTCGCCAAGTTCAAGGAAATCACCTACAACGTCAACGACGCACCCACTAAGGCAACCATGATGCCTCTGATGAGAATCAGCGAGGCCTACTATATCGCCGCCGACTGCGAGATGAAGAACGGCGACAAGCAGAAAGCCTTCGACTATCTCAACACCATGCTCAAAAATCGTGGTGTCACGCCACTCGTGGCAGCCGAGACATCAAACACAGACTTCAACAATGAGCTCAAGATGGAATACATCCGCGAGTTCTGGGGCGAGGGACAAATTTTCTTCCTCTTCAAGCGCACCTACTCATCAATCGGCGACAAGTTCAACGGAAACACCAGCGACTCTTGGTCAAGCGTCTCTCCAAGTGCGTCCAAGTATGTGCTCCCCATGCCTTCAAGCGAAAAAGAAAACAGATAAAACCAACAGAAACGATATGAAAAGATATATCATTCCAATATTCTCCCTGCTGAGCATCCTCATGCTGGGAGCCTGCTCTGAAGAAGACTTCACCAGCTTTGCCGGCAACAACAAGGCAGGAGTCTATCTCCAGCAAGTAGCCACCACCAACATCAACGGCACACCGCTGACCTATTCCGACTCTATCGTGGTCACCTTCGCCAACTACAATCTTGACACCGAACGGCTCCGCACATATGTGCCTGTCAAGATTATGGGTGACGTGACCAACCAAGACCGCCGATTCAAGTTGGTGGTCAACCCCGAACTGTCCAACGCCGTGGAGGGAGAGGACTACGAACTGAGCGACACCGCCTGCTACATTCCCGCCGGACAGGCGAGCCGCAACGTGTTCTTCTATATCAAGAAGACCCCAAAACTCGACAACCAGTCTGTGAGAATCGTCTTCGAGGTGCAGGACAACGAGAACTTCACCGCCGAACTGGAGCACTACAAGAATACTGTCGACTGGGCTTCCACCGGCAAAGAACTGTGCGGCAAACGCTACAAGGTCATCTTCAACAATATCTGGGAAATACCTACACAGTGGAGTTTTTGGGGTGACTACTACTTCGGCACTTGGAGTGTGAAGAAAGAGAAAATCCTCGATGAGTTGATGGGTTGGCAACATTCCGAGTTCGACAGCAAGGCCACCTACGGCAAGCTGCCCTACCTCGCCAAGAAATTGCAAAAACATCTGCAGGAACAAGCCGATGCCGGCACCCCTGTCACCGACGAAGACGGCTCCTATATGCAGCTCGTCTCACCCTATCTTGTGGACTAGTCCAAGTATGACAAATAAACATCCGACATTATGAACATCAAATTCAAATATATCTGTGGCATGATGGTGGCAGCCGCCACACTCACATCCTGCTACGAGGACAAGGGAAACTATGACTATACTGAGGTGGAGGACATCACCGGCACAGGTTTCCCCGAACAAATCAACGTGGTGCAGAAGGCCGACTACATCGAATTGTCTCCTTCGTTCACTTCCACACAGAACGGCACCATCGACAACAATCCGAACTATGAGTACAGCTGTCTGTTGTGGAAGAGTGGCGGCACTTTCCCCGACACAAAGACCCGTCAGAAGGAAATCGACACCGACCACGCCAAGGATGTGAAGTTCTTTGCCGACCTCAGCGAAGGCAACTACGTCATCCAATATATGGTGACAAACAAGCAGACCGGCGTGACCACCAACTTCAAGGTGCCCGTCAAGGTTACCTCCTCCACTTATGAGGGTTGGATGGTGCTCTGCGACGACAAGGACGGCTATGCCCGCATGGACATGGTATCCGTGCTCTCCGACACCCGCAAAGAGACCATCCACGACATTCTCGGTGCCAAGGCTCCGAAGTTGAAAGGTGCTCGCTCCATGATGATGTATGCCCGCCCGTCCAACTATGCAGCTGGCGACGACATGTGGTACAACACCGATGAGGGCACTTATTCCTTGAACCAGCGCACGCTAGAGGCACAATACAACGTGACCGCCACTGAGTTCATGGTGACACCCAAGGATGAGCAGGTCATCGCTAACTCCTGCATGTATAGTGGCTATAGTCTCTGCGTCACCGACAAGGGCAATGTCTATGCAAAAAGTAGTTCATCAGGTGCCGTATATGAGGATCCTGTCAACACTTTCACCAATGGTGGTGATCTTGAGTTCCATGCGGCTCCGTTCGTTGGTGTTTGCATGTCACGCTCAGGCTACGACTATTACTACAATCAGAAGGCCATCCTCTATGACAAAGACCACCAACAGTTTGTAGTATTCGACGGATCCTACAGCGGCAACCACAATGTCTGCTCGAAGATGGACGATCCTGAGAACAAGATCTTCTCCTACCAGACCGGCAAGGACATGATCGCCATGACCAACACCACCTTCTCAGGCAGCACTACCTATGCCGTGATGGAAGATGCCGCCAAGAAACGCTATGTCTACGGCATCAACATGACGGGCGGTCAGTTGGTTCAGTCGCTCTATGAGCCGCTCTCTGCACCCGATGTGGACAAAGCCACCTCGTTCGCTTTTCACTCACAGTATCCCTACATGTTCTACAACGATGGTGACAAGGTGTACACCTACCACCTGATGAACCACACCGCCAACGTGGGACTCACGCTGCCAGGCGAAGAGGTAACGATGGTGAAGTTCAACTTGTTCTACCACCAGCGCACCTCGACACTATTCAACAAGAGTGACGAGTTCATGGCGCAGCAATACATGCTCATCGTGGGGTCCTACAAGAAGGACAGCACCGACGGCAACGGCGGCGTGCTCCGCTTCTACAAGTTCGACCAGGCCACAGGCGCCCTCACCCTCGCCGCACAGTATGACGGCTTCGGCAAGATTAAGGACGTGATGTATCGTGAAAGATAATAATTCTAAAATTAAGCAACAATGAAAATTCTTATTACGATTTTTACATTAATGCTTTTTGCATTACCAACAAAAACTTTCTGTGAAAGTTCCAACTTGAGCAACAAAAAGGAATTCGTTCAAAGGAGATATCAGATTGAAAAGCAAAAACTTACAATTAAAGCTGCTCATAAAACAGATGACCCCACGAAACCTTATGAACTGATTATATATGAATTTGAAATAAGCTATACAATTTTCAAGGCTGATAAAGTCAAGACAGTAACTTGGCGCAGTTTAAACAGTTACAACGTGAATGGACAAAAAAAGGTTCCAATAGATTGGAGTATCAATGATGCATTTGTTGCAAGCCTTGTGCCACAAGAAACTAATTTCGGTTATGAAGTTACAAACTTGTAAAAAGATTCTAATATTATATTTATTTATAATGTTCTCTCAGATATTGAATGCGCAAAATGTATTGCGCATTCAATATCATTGTCTCTTTCGAAATGTAGAAGAAGCCACATTTCCTTATTCAGAAACACGAGTTTTGGAAATTAATGACAGTACTTCAGCATTTTTTTGGATTGACCCATTAGAGGATGGTATCCCCTTCTTAAACGAATCTCTTCCATATCGCATTTATAAAAATTATCCTAAACAAAATGAAATCACATTCATCGGAGGTATCAGTAATTTGAACTTTTATTATACTGAAAAGATGCCAGAATTCGATTGGAGCCTACAAGACGGAGATTCTACTATATGTAACTATGTCTGCCATAAAGCTCTAACTTTATTTCGTGGACGCACTTGGAAAGTATGGTACACAGAAGAGCTTCCTTATGATGATGGTCCCTGGAAACTAAAGGGATTACCGGGACTTATTCTAAAAGCAGAGGACGCTAACGGAGATTTTTCGTTCACAGCTATTGGCATAAAGAAATGTGAAAACATGTCTATTAAAATGTCATTGAAAGGATTTTGCAAAACATCTCGGAAGAACTATCAAGAAGATGTTACAGAATACAGACGCGATCCTGAGGCTTTTTTCAATGCAACACACAATGTAAAAATACATAGAATATACAAAGATGGGCAACATAAGCCGGCCCCAAAAACTCCGTGTTTTTTAGAACACTGACAAAGCCTTGTTTGTAAGCGGGAAAAGTTTACGATTTGAAAAAGACAAGGAGGCTCAGGCTGTCATGAGTTCGCCTACCCAACCCTGTCTAATGGAATATCTCGACAAATAAAATTTTTCCTAATCATCATACATTCCTACACAAATCGCGCACAAGCCCTGTGTCTATGCGGAGTTTGGCGATGTATGATGAGCGAAATATCCTACACAAATCCTACATTTTCATACACATTTATTAAGTGAGTTGTTTGCCTCGTAGAACTTCTCTTGTTCAAGATGGTTCAAGGCTTTGGGCAATCGATGCCCACTGCCTGTTCAACAGTTGCCCAAACTGTCGGACTATTTTTGGGCAATTGAGTAGCGTAGCATTAGGGACGACTTTCCCCTCTTTTTAAGTAATTATGGATGTAGGATAATGTATGATTTGTGTAGGATATTTCGCCATCACACATCGCTGCAACCAACTAAATATTAGCGAGTTGCATACGATTTATGTAGGAATGTATGATTTCTTGCAAAAAACTTTTTATAAAAAGAAGACAAAAACAAGGATTATCGATTGGCGGTTGTCCAATGATAGGTGTCGGTGCAATGAATTTTGGTGGACAGTTGACCGACGGTCAACTGGAACTCACCCTCCTCAAGCACCCACTTGCCTTCATAGTCGACAAAAGCAAGGTCGTCGGCACGCAAAGGAATGGTAACGGTTTTCGTCTCACCAGGCTGCAGTTCCACTTTGTCAAAGCCACGTAG
>CAKPTK010000106.1 GCA_934190685.1 uncultured Prevotella sp. | reverse complement strand
TAACTGCCTGATAGACAGCGAAGGCAGTACCTACATTCTGAACAATCGCACCAACGTTCACAGGAATGGCCGGAGGAGCTGGCACCTGACGGCGGATTACCGCGTCAACAAGTTGTTTCTCACCACCTTGAGGATATTTCTTGGCGAGCGGAACAATCTCCACACGGGGATTGCCTGCAGTTTTCTCCTCGAAGAGTTTGATGGCGGCAGGCTTGTTGTCCTCGATACCGATGTATCCTTTCTCCACCTTGGCTGCCTTCATGAGCAGGTCAAGGCCTACGAGAATCTCGTCGGCATGCTCCATCATCAGTCTATAGTCGGCTGTGATGTATGGCTCACACTCCACACCGTTGATGATGACACACTCTGCCTTGGCTCCAGGAGGAGGACAAAGCTTGATGAAAGTCGGGAATCCCGCACCACCCATACCGGTCACGCCGGCTACCTTGATGCGGTTGACGATTTCCTCTGGAGTGAGTTCCGGGTGTGCTTCCACGGTCTCAAGCTTGTCGCTGCGGTCGATGGACTCTTCCCACTCGTCGCCTTCAACATTGACGATGATGACGGGTTTGCGATAGTCTGTAGCGTCGATGGAAGTGTCAACCTTGAACACGGTTCCTGACACGGAGCTATAGATAGGAGCACTCACGAATCCGCCTGCCTCGGCAAGCAGTGTGCCCACCTTCACCTTGTCGCCCTTGGCAACCACAGGCTTGGCAGGAGCACCGATGTGCTGGCCCAGCGGGAAGATGGCCTGCTTGGGCAGCGCAGCCACCTGAGTGGGTATCTCGGCGGTTATTTTGTTTTCATCTGGGTGTACACCACCTATTCTAAATGTATGTAGTTTCATGCTTTTTCCTCCTCTTTTGCGGGTTGTGCGGTTTCAGCCTTCGCATCTGCTGCCTTGGGAGCCTCTGTCGGGGCTGCAACTGGAGCGGCGGCAGGAGTCTCTGTGGCGGGCTTGGCCTTCTTGACAGGGAAGTTCACTTTCACGATAGCGCCGGTAGGACACTCATCGACACACTTGGTGCACATACGGCACTTGTTGAAGTCAATGTAGCTGAGATTGTTCTCGATGGTGATGGCATCGAACTTGCAGACTTTCTGACACTTTCCGCAACCGATACAAGCCACCTCGCAGCTCTTCTTGGCCACGGCACCCTTGTCCTTGTTGACACACTGGACATACACACGGCGGCCCTTAGGACCCTTCTTGCGAAGTTCGATGATGTGGCGTGGACAAGCCTTGGTGCAGGCGCCACAAGCGATACATTTCTCTTCATCCACTTCGGGGAGACCTGTCTCCTCGTTCATGTGGATGGCGTCAAACTGGCACGCGGCCACACAGTCGCCACAGCCGAGACAGCCAAAGCCACAGCCGGTCTCACCGGCACCAGTGGAGTTCATGGCGGCGCAAGTGCGCAGACCGTCATACTGGGCAATGCGAGGACGATGCTCACACGTGCCGTTACATCTCACCACAGCCACCATCGGGTCGGTGTTGGCCACAGCCATGCCGAGCAAGTCGGCCACCTGCGACATCACCTCCTGTCCGCCTACAGGACAGAACAGGCCATCCAATGAGCCTGCGTCAGCGCCCTTGACGAGGGCGGAAGCCATACCCGAGCAACCAGGGAATCCACAACCGCCACAGTTGGCCTGGGGCAGCAGGGCGGAAACCTGACCGATGCGTGGGTCTTCCTTGACAGCAAACTTCTTGGAGCATGCGTAAAGTATCACTGCGGCTACAAGCGCAATGACTCCAAGCACGATTACTGCAGACAAAATTGAATTCATAATCTTTTTGTATTTGTTTTTGTGATTAATTTTTCTCTACACGGAAAGTGAACTTGCGGCGCAATTTGTCACGCAAGCAATAGATGACTATATAATAAGGTACAAGAACGGCGATGCCGGAAAGTGCCGCCACCGTCTCGCCGGTCTGAACATTGGCCACAATAAGAATCGTCAAGAGCATGAGCAGCAAGGGTACACCAAAGCCGAGCCACACCGCCTGATAGCCAGTGGAGAGGCTCGCCTTCACTTTCACCTCGTCGCCCACATGAAGAAGGGCGGCTGCTTCAGCATCATAGACGTCCACGTATTTGGTCTTCTGCTCGGAGGCGGAACAATGTTTCGCCACCTTACAAGAGGAGCATGCCGACATCTGCTGTATTCTCACTTTCAGACAGATACCGTCAATACGGTCGATGACTCCCAAATGCTCTATATTGTTGTTCATGATTTTCGCGAATTGCAACGTCCAGTTAGCAAATGCAAAGATAATGCAAAAAATCCAACCTCACAAGCAATCATCCTATTAAATTACATTTGTGTTAACATCTCTTATCCGTAAACGTTTGCGACTTCCTTGCAAGAAAATGTTCCAAAAATTAGGATGTGTCAAATATTTACAGTACTTTTGTAGTCGTTTAACAAAATATCTAATCACATGAAGATGGAAGTTACCGAACAGACCACGCTCAAGCTCGAGCGAGCCGTCAAGAAAATCGCACAGAAGTTTCCTCCCACCGACGAGCCCACCGTCATGACCGACATCCACCTGTTGGTGTCACAGGAGAGTGGCGAGTTGCTGGCTTTCGACGATGACGAAAACGAAATCACACGATGTGTGGTGGACCAATGGATTGACAACAAGGACACCGACTTCTATCAGTTGATTGTCCCCGTGCTTCGCAGTGTGCTTGAAAGCCAGCGTGAGACCATCAACCAAATGGGCATCCTCAAACCGTTCAGTTTTGTGCTGGAAAATGACGACAAGGACCCTATCGCCGAACTATACGTGGCGGATGATGACACAGTGATTATCGGTGGCGACTTGATGCAGGGACTGGACAAGGACTTGGACCATTTCCTCGACGACTTGCTCAAGGATGAATAAGACTTTTTATTTGCTGAAAAATCTATATCAACGCAAGGACTATCCCGCTCAGGGATGGTCCTTTTTTGAGTTCCGTGGTCCACTCCCCTTCCGTCACCCTTCGCGCGCACACGCGCACACGCACGCGAGAAAAGTTTTTTCGGGGAAAAATCATACATTCCTACACGATAGCATCACAACTACTTGATTTTAAAGCATTTTCATTTTTGTTTATCCTACATAAATCATACACAAATCATACATCCACCTACACAATAAAAATCCTATTGTCGCTTGTCGAGAGTATTGAAAACCGAAGAACCTTGTCAAATTATTTCATATTTAAGAAAGCCTTACTCACTCACTTGCGATGCGTTAGTGTGCCATTAACGATGCCTTAGTATGCCATTAGCGGGTCGTTAGTGTGCCATTAGAAAAATTTTCACCGTGGTGAAAATCATATTAGTCCGCCTGTTCTCCACAGACAGCCCATTCCATTGTTTGTAAGGAATCGGTCAGTTGGAAAAATCCAAGGACGAATTTGTAAAATAAAATCAGAACGTATAAAAGAGAAAACGGCAGAACATCGCCTCTCTTGGCGCGTCTGCCGTCTCACTGAATATAAAGGTATATAAAAAGTTTTACTTCTTGGCTGCGGGAGCTGGCTTATAGGCTTTGTTCAATCCGGCAATCACCTCGTTGGTGATGTCGTATGCCTTGTCGGCGCAGAGGATGTTGTCGCCTTGCTTAGCAAAAATCATCGCATACTTCTTGTCCTTGTTGTAACGGGCGAGATAGTTATGGATGCTGTCGCTCAATGCCTTGTTGTATTTGGCAGTCTCGGTCTGGAACTCGTTGCTCAAACGCTGGTTGAGCGCCTGGAGATCAGCGTTCTGCTTCTGCAGATTGGCCTGGATAGCCTCAGCCTGTTCGCGTGTGTACTTGTTTGACTGGATGTTCTGCTGGAAGTTGGCGGCAGCCTGACGCAAGTTGGCGTCCTTCTGACCGAGCGTGTTCTGGATATTCTGACCCTTCTTCTGGAGGATGAGAGAATAGTCCTTGCAGAACTTATACTGCGACATGATAGAATCCACCTCTACATAAGCGAACTTGGCATCGCCGGAAGGCTGGGCGGCAGCAGCAGGTTTATCGTCAACCTGAGGATTCTGCTTGTTGCATGAAGTCATGGCAATAGTGGCGATGGCAGCCAAAGCCACGATGCTGAAAAAGTTTATTTTCTTCATTGTCTTGTTATGATATTTGTTTTTATAGATAGCAATAATTAACATGTGAAATGGTCGTGTTTCTACCATTTTTTCTAACTTTGCACGTGCAAAGGTAATCAAATCTTTAGGAATACAACAATAAATTCTATAAATAATGAATAAAAGTGATTTAAAACCCGCTTGCGTATTCGAGCAATTTGCGAAAATCAACGCTATTCCACGCCCTTCCAAGCGTGAGGAGAAAATGATTGAGTATCTCAAAAACTTCGGCGAGAGCCATGGACTGGAGACCGAGGTGGACGAGACCGGCAACGTGATTATCAGAAAACCTGCCACTAAAGGCTACGAACATAAAAAGACCGTCATCCTCCAGAGCCATATGGATATGGTGTGCGACAAGCTGGTGGACGTGGACTTCGATTTTGAAAAGGACGCCATCCAGACCTATATCGACGGCGAATGGCTTACCGCCAAGGGCACCACACTGGGTGCTGACGACGGTATCGGCGACGCCATCGAGCTCGCCATCCTCGAGAGCGACGACATTGAGCATGGCCCCATCGAGTGCGTGTTCACCCGCGACGAGGAGACTCAGCTTACAGGTGCCATGGGCATGAAAGCCGGATTCATGAAAGGGCAGATGCTCATCAACCTCGACTCCGAGGACGAAGGTCAGATTTTCGTATCCTGCGCCGGTGGTCGCGCCACAACCGCCAAGTTCAAGTTCAACCGCGAGGAGGCGCCCAAGGGCTACTTCTTCATGGAGGCATCGCTCAAGGGGCTGAACGGTGGTCACTCCGGCGACGACATCGAGAAGAAGCGTGCCAACGCCATCAAGGTGCTCGACCGTTTTCTCTACATTGAATTGCAGAAGACAGACTTGCGTCTCGCATCGTTCAACTCTGGCAAGATGCACAACGCCATTCCTCGTGACGGAAAGGTGGTTTTCGCCGTTCCCGAGACTGACAAGGAGCAGGTGAAGGCTGACTGGAACGTGTTCGTGGCTGGGGTGGAAGACGAATTCCACGTGACCGACACGGCCATGCAGTTCAGACTGGAGAGCACCGAGCCGACAACGGTTATCGAGAAGAAGGTGGCAGACAACTTCATCCGCGCCATCCAGGCTTTGGACAACGGTGTGTTCGCCATCTGTCAGGATCCTGAGCTCAAGGGCATGGTGGAGACTTCCAGCAACGTGGCAAGCATCGCAACTTCCGACAACGAGATCAACATCGTGGCAAGCCAGCGTTCCAACGTGATGAGCAACCTCGACAACATGTGCAACACCGTGAAGGCAGCCTTCGAGTTGGCGGGTGCCGAAGTGGCACAGACCGACGGCTATCCAGCTTGGAAGATGCGTCCAGAGAGCGAGCTGACCAAACTTGCCGTAGAGTCTTACAAGAAGTTGTTCGGCAAGGAGCCTGTAGTTCGTGGCATCCACGCCGGACTGGAGTGCGGTCTTTTCTCAGAACGCTATCCCGACCTCGACATGGTGTCGTTCGGTCCAACCCTCCGCGGCGTACACACACCCGACGAGAAGTTGCTCATTCCTACCGTAGAAATGGTATGGAATCATCTGCTCGAGATCCTCAAAAACGTGCCTGAGGAATAATCCGTTCCCTTCACATATAGTCAAGTCGGGCAGGACAGGCGGAAGTATCCCTCTCCTGCCCGACTTTTTGTACACACAAAAACCAACCCACCTCCCGGTGAGTTGGCGTCAAAACTTACAAAAACCCTAAAATTTAAAATTTGATAGTACTTTTATATAATATGAAGAGAGAGATTTCATCATTTTGAGTGGGAGGCCTTGATGAGGCCGGCCCCTTAGACCGACCGTCACCAAAACCTTTTGTCGTGCGATAGAATCCCACTGATAGAAAATAGATTGTCCAAAGTTGTAGTTTATATCTTCTTATATTAGATGCATTGGGGATTGAAAATCTCGACACATTAATTAAAATGAGATGATGCCAAAGGCAAACATCAGGGCCAGTTCGCCCACGATAATGATAATCCCCATCAATAAGTGAAACAATCCTTTTTCCGCTTTCACAAAGAGGCGGATTCCCCACTTTATACTTTCAAGCCTTCCTTTGTTAATTTTTTCCTTCTTCATAATCTTATCCTTTCCCTATTGATTCTGTTGCAAAAGTAGACCAATATGGGGCTCAATGCAAATTCAAGGGGACGTAAAAAGACGTAAAAGGTGAGAAAAAGAAGGGTAAAATTGTGCAAAAACAAATATTTAATCGTAATTTTGCAACCAATAACAGACATTTTTTCAACTGCACATACACATCTTCCACATGACATTCAACCTAAGACAAAAATTTAGAATCTTCATCAACCGCCGCTCCTCCAACCTTGAAGAGCGCACGCGACTCATCATGTTCCTCACCAGTCTAGCCCTGCTGGTCATCGGCATGCCCATGCACCTGCTGGGACTCATCGGAACCGCCGAACCCTTTCTGCTCAATATCACCATCGGCTTTTGGCTTTCGTTGGTAGCCCTCTTTCTCCTTTACATATACCGGAAGTTCACGCTCATGCAAGCCATCACCATCTATGCCATCGTGGCACAAGTCACAGAGTCCATGCGCATCCTCTATCTTGCCACGACAACCCCAGATAATTATGAGCGAATGATTGTGGTCAACCTCGTCATCTCGTTTGTCATCGTCATCTATATGGTGCTGGGATTTGTCAAGAACGTGCCTGTTATTGTCACCGCCATCAACCTCGTCACCTTGTTTCTCGCCTACATATACAACCCGCACGCCGTCAGTCCGCATTTCATCTTGCTGTTTTCCTTCATCCAAATCGGCTCGTGTATTCTCGGCTATGTCACCTGGAAAGGTGTACACACGCTGCAAAATGAGGCGACGGACTATCTGAAAACGCAAGACGGAATACTCGAGGCGTTCCACATGAGCAAGCAGGAGCTAGTGGCATACCTGCAGATGTGTCGCAGCAACAACCAAGAAGAAAAGTCCATCCACAACTTTTTTCGCAATCTCGACGAGCAGTCGGAGAAGAACCTCATCAATGCCGTGGAACAGCGGTTGGCGGAAAAACGGCTCGAACGGGAGAACTTCGCCCTGCGCTTTCCACAGCTCACACCGACAGAGCTGGAGGTGTGCCGGCTCGTGATGAACGGCAAGACCGTCAACGACATCGCCCGCATCATGGACAAGAATGCCAACAACATCGGCACTGTGCGCATACACATCCGCAAGAAATTGGGGCTGAAGACCGGCGATGACCTGAGACAATTCTTGGTTGACGCTGTCAAAAATTGACATTTTCCATCCCCGAGAAACCTTTTGGCACACATTTTGCTTAGGAAATAGGCAGAAACGAAATCAATAATAAAAAATAAAGATATGCAAAAAGGTAATATCGGGGTTACAACCGAGAACATATTCCCCGTCATCAAAAAGTTCCTTTATTCTGACCACGAGATTTTCCTCCG
>CAKPTK010000105.1 GCA_934190685.1 uncultured Prevotella sp. | reverse complement strand
TCTTGTGGGAAGGAATCCGCCAGTGGTCGCCTCGCTCACAGACCATTGATAGGTGTAGCGTGAGGGGTCGTCGTTGTTCACGATGAAGTGTTTGCCCGCCGTGAGCACCAAGTCGGAGCCTTGTTGGATGGTCGTGTCCTTTGCCATGCCTGTGATGGAGACAGGCATTACAGACTCTCCGCTGACATAATCATAATTGCCCTTGTCGTCTATACAGGATGCTGCGAGCCATGAAGCCGCCAGGCAGAGAAATATATTTATCTTTCTCATAAGTGTGTTCTTTAATTGTCAATGAATGGGTTTAGTCGAATGTCACGAGTGTTCCGTCAGCCTCTTTCAGCGGGTCGTCGGGGTGAGCCTTGTTGTAGTCGAAGAAGGCTTGCTCCACAGTCGATTGCAGCCATTTGAGGTAGGAATAGTCCGTAGGCACGTTGTCGAAATCCGTGTAGCCCGTGGCGTTGATGATGAATTTGAATTTGACACTTCCGAATGTCGGGCCGAAGTAATATTTCCATTGTCTATCCCAGCGGGCTGGCTTGGTGGCCAAGTCGGTGGTGGTAATGACGAAGTTGCGGTATTCGTTGATGCCTGGACGGAAATATTCGTTCTTGGCGACAGTAAGTTCCAGACGCTTCTCCTCTGTCATGAGGCTCTTGTCACGCAGCAGGATGATGGGAATCTTGGCGTAGGTCTTGCCTGCCGGAATGCACATGCTCTTCGCCACTTCCGGGTCATCGAACGTCACATAGTGTACTCCTGCCACGGCGGCGTTTTCCTTGCCGGTATTGGTCTGCACGAGTTTGATGGGACGGTCCACATCCGACACCTTGCCCATGGTGCACACATAGACATAGACCACCTCCTGTTTCACGTCGTCGTTGTAGATGAAGAACGACTGGTTGATGCTGTCTTTCTGCGTCTGCGTGAGCGACTGGGTGCCGTCGTCGTTGTAGATTCTTCCGTTGAGGAAATAGATGGCCGGGTCGTCGGTGTATCCCTCCATCTCGTTTTCCGAGCATCCTGTCATGAGCGCCGCCATGAGGAATGCCGCTATATATGATAATTTCTTTTTCATGATGAATGGTCTTTGGGTTGGTTTATTCAAAGTCTGTCTGTCCCTTAGGCTTCGGAATCACGTAGCCGCCTGTGGGAACGGTGAATCTTGAAGGCATGGTGAAGCTGGTCACATTGTGGAGCTTGTAGTAGAAGAACATCTGTCCCTCGCCCATGAATTCCTTGCGCCACTCCAGTTCCAGACGACTTCTCAAGGCGGTCTCGTTGGCCAGGGCGTTGTCCACCACGGAGGCGTCGAGTGCGCGGGCTGTGCGGAAATCAGAGAGATAAGGCTTGGCTGCCTCCAGACTGTTGTCCTCGATCATGATGAGGTACATTTCTGCCAGACGGATGAGCGGCACCTTGTTGTCGGCTTTCACATTGTCGTTGCCGGTGTATTTGAAGAACAGGCGGGTCTTGGCTCCGTTGGCGAGCGTCTTTTCCATCCAGTAGCGATTGCCCGCATAGCGGATGTCGTTCACGTTGACAGAACTCTCATAGATTTTGTTGAGATAGGTTGTGGTCTGTGTCAAGGCAGAAGAGTTGGCGCCGAAGAGAGGATCCACGATGCTTTGCAGGTCGGGGTTGTTCAGTCCGAAAATCTGCTCCTGGAACATGTCGAGGCTGTTGTCTATGGTCGAGCCGTTCACCAGGGTGAACTTCTTGGCGTCGAGCACCTTGCCTGCATATTCCACAGCCTTGTCCTTGTCGCCGATCCAATGATACAGACGGGCTTTGGTGGCGAGCACGGCGTAATAGTTGAAACGGTTTTGACGAAACATCTGCCAGTCATCTTTCGGCATGTTGTCCTTGCCGATATAGACAGAACGGTTCAGCGAGTCTACAGAATGGTAGACAATGGGGTCGTACTTGCCGAGGATTTCCTCTGCCTTGTCGAGGTCGCCGAGGATGCAGTTGATGTCTTCCTTGTAGGTCTTCGACTTCAGCTGCGACGTCTCGTTGGTCACGGTGGTCACATAGGGCACACCCTCGTCACCGTCGCTGGCTGTGGCGGGAACCGGACCGAAATAGCGGAGCAAGTCCAAGTGGAGGAAAGCCCGCATGCCCAACGCTTCTCCACGGAGCAGTTTGTCGTTGTCGTAGTTGAATTTGCAGCCTGGCTTGTCGAGGTTCTCGATGAGGTCGTTCAGCTGTGCGATGGCTGTGTAATAATTCTTGTAGATGGTGGAGATGAGGCTCTCCACGCTGCTGTAGGTGAAGTCGTAGTTGCCGAGACTGTGCTCCGTGCCGGCGGTTGTGGGGATGGTGAAATTGCGGGCGAGCAGCTCGGGGAAATACATGGTGGTGTTCTTTCCATAGAGATTCTCGTCCACGACATCGATATACACGCCGTTGAGCACCTTCTTGTAGCCGGATTCCGTCTTGTAGATCTCGTCCGACTTTATCTGTTCTCTTGGGCTGACGTCAAGCCAGTCATTGCAGCTGCTCAGCAGCAATGCCGAAAGCGCCAATACTGAATATATGATTTTCTTCATTGTTGTCTGTATTTAGTTGTGTTCTGAGGGGAGGGAGTTAGAAACGGGCGGTGAGCGAGAAGGAGAACTTCCGTGAGAACGGATAGCTTGTTCCACGTTCACGCTTGATGGTTGACATATAGAAGAGGTCTTCCGTGTCGGCGGTCAGCTTGAGATAGTCGAGACCGATGTGGCTGATCCACTTTCTCGGCATTTCGTAGCTCAGACTCAGAGACGAGCCGTAGAAGGTGTTGTCCTTGAACACGAAGCGCGAGGTGGCGTAGGTCTTGGTCACGTCCTCCACCGACTTGAAGTCTGCCACGTCTCCCGGTTGCTTCCATCTGTTGTAGAGGGCACGGCGGTCGGCGTTCTGATAAGGATAGATGTTCTCCACCTTGTTGGCGAGGGCGGTGTTGTAGGCGTGTCCGCCCCAGCGGTAGCCGAAGATCATGTTCAGGGAGAATCCCTTCCAGTAGATATTGGTGTTGAAGTTGCCTTGCACCTTCGGGTCGGTTGTTCCGCAGGCCACTTGGTCTTTGGAGTCCCATGTGTAGGTTTCTGTACCGTCGGCCTTGACAAAGATTTCCTTACCGTTGCTGGGGTCGATGCCTCTCGACTTTACGGCATAGATGGTGTTCATGGACTCGCCCTCTTTGTACATGAAGCTTGGGTTGTAGCTGCTGGTGCTCGACAGCTCGTCGTTGAGTGCCTTGAGCGAGTTGGAGATTTCCTTGATTCTGTTGACATTGTGCACCATGTTCATGCCTACTTTCCATCGGAAGGAGTTGTCTCTGCTTTTCAGCACGGTGCCGTTCACATAGAGTTCCCATCCGCGGTTCTCCACCTTGCCGACATTGGCTTTATAGCTGGCGAAGCCGCTGGAAAGGGGCAGGTTGATATCGGTGAGCAGATTGTCTGTCACCTTATTATATATATCCATGGAGATGTTCAGATTGTTTTGGAAGAGAGCCAACTCCGTACCCACGTTGAGTTGGCGGGTCTTCTGCCACTTCAAATCTGGGTTGCCGTAGGCCATCAGGCTCACGCCGGTCCATCCATTGGTGTTCTTTCCGGTGTTGTCTTTGTAGGTGCGGAGCGACAGATAGGAGGCGAAGTTCTGCGAACCTGTAATACCATAGGAGGCCTTCAGACGGGCGATGTTGATGTATTTGTTGCCCTTGAGCCATTTCTCGTTCTGCATGTTCCATCCGAGACCGGTCGACCAGAAGGGGGCGAAATGGTTGTTGGTGCCGAACTGCGACGAGCCGTCATACTTGCCGTTGAGGTCGACGAAATAGCGGGAGTCGTAGGTGTAACGGAAGTTGAAGAGCATACCGAAGTCGCGCGACAGTGACTCGCTGCCTGAGGGACGGCTGTCTTTCAGATATTGGTTGGCCATGCCGAGGAAGTCCATGTTGAGCACGGAAATGCCCTCGCCGACAACGGAATAGCTCTCCGATTTGCTCTCGTCGAAGGTGAATCCGAGACCGGCGAAGATTTGGTGCACGTCGGCGAAGTCCTTGGTGTAGTTCAGCGTCAGCTGTCCGCTCATCTGATGGGTGTTTCCTGTTCCGTAGGTGTAGCGGCCCTTGCGGTTGTAGTCGTCGTCGATATAGCTGTCAAACATGGTGTTGTCGGCGCAGATATATTTGTCCGACCGGTTTGTCGTCTTGGTGTAGGAGAACTGTCCGCGTACGAACAATTCAGGAAGGATGTGCCATTCCAGGGCGAAGTTGTTGGTGATGGAGGTGTATTGGCTTGAATTCTTCTGGGGGAGATAGGCGTCGTAGAGCGGGTTGTAGACCGTGTTGCGCCGTCCGGTGCTGATATAGTATCTGTCTTCCAACACTTTCTGTATATTGCCGTCAGCGTCGTAAGGGCTGTAATAGGCGTTGAGCAGGCAGTATTGCGAGAAGTCGCTGTAGGGGGAGTCGTTGGATTTAGAGTCGATGATGCTCAGTCGGTTCTGGAAGGTCCAGTTCTTGTGCTTGTACAGCAGGAACATCTCGCCGTTCAGGGTCTTGCGGTTGGAGCCTTTCATGGCGCCTTCCACGTCGTTGTAGGAGATGCTGGCGTTGTATCTCAGATTGTCGTTGCCACCGTCGACAGACAGGCTGTGGCGGCTGCCGACACCCGTGCGGACGGGATATTTCAGCCAATAGGTGTCCACGCCGCGCTCCACATCCAGTTTGCGGGCGTTGTAGACGTCCTTGAGCTCAAGGTCGGAGATGGCGTTGGAAGAGTCATAGAGTCCCGCCGCCTTTTCATACATGAGCTTTTCGCGGGAGTTCATCAGATTGTAGGAAGTCAGGTCGGGAGCCTCGATGCTGAGTGTTCCCTTGTAGTTGATGCGGAGTTTGCCCGGGGTGATGTTCTTCGAAGTGATGACCACCACGCCGTTGGAACCCTTGGAACCATAAAGGGCGGTGGAGCTGGCGTCTTTTAAGAGCGTGATGGTGCCCACTTGGCTCTCGTCGAGGTCCATGAACTGGGTGAGGGTAATCTCGAAACCGTCGAGAATGAACAGAGGTTGGTTGGCGGTGCGCATGTTTTCCGTGCTTGTCTGCAGGTCTTGCACGTCGGTGGGCAGACTGGACGCTCCACGCATGGTGATGTTGGGTAGACTGTTAGGGTTGGAGCCGATGGAAATGTTGTCGGCGATGTTGAACGAGGGGTCCATGTTTTGCAGCGAGGAGATGAGGCTGCGGCTGCCTGCCTCTTCCAACTGCTTGTGGGTGAAGGAGGTGGCGGCACCTGTATAGCTTTCCTTTGGCTTGTTGAAGACTCCGGTCACCACGACTTCCGACAACACACTCTTGTCGTCGTTCATCACGATGCGTCCGTAGTCTACATCGTCCTTGCCTGCTGCCACTCTCTTTTCCACGTTCGACATGCCGAGATAGCGGAACGTGAGCCGGTCGGGCTTGTTGTCCGCCACATAGAGCAGAAACTCGCCGTTGGCGTCGGTGATGGTTCCTCTCTTCGTATCGTTCAGCATGATGGTGACGTTGATCAGCGGTTCGGCGTTGTTGTCCACCACCTTTCCTCTCACCGTGTGGAAGCCCGGACGCTTGTTGGGCTGCAGTTTCAAGGTGGCGTTTTTCGAAACCATGATGACAGCGTTTTTCCCCTGGCGCACTCTGTAGGTGAGCGGTGTTCCGTCAAGGGCCTTCTTCACAGCCTGCTCGGCCGTGACGTTGCTGACGTTCATGGTCACGTGATAGGGTTTCACTTCTTCGAAAGTGAATATAATCTTCACGTCCGATTTCTTCTCGATGGTCTTGAGAACAGTCGCGAGCGACTCTTTCTCACAATTGACGGAAACGGGATTTCCGCCCGACTGGGCATACATTTGTCCACTCGCAAATAGCATGAAAAACAAGGCTAAGAGCAAGGCAAATGCGTGCCGGCTTTCTTTTCTTTTCGTTGTCTCTCTCATATAAATAAAGGTTTGAGTTTTGCTTGCCTTATATATGAGATACGAGAAGAAAAGACAAAAAGTCCCTTATTTCTTCACTTTTTTACTTGAAATGATAAGTTTTTCTCCTTTTTTTCTTACATTGAGATAACTGAAGAAGTTAAGGTCACTGACAATTTGGTCCAGACTCTCGTCGCGGCTGGCGATGAAGTGCAGGTTGTAGTGGGCCAGTTTGGCATCCTCCATTTCGATGCTGACATTATACCATCTGCCCAGTTCCTTGAGGATGTCGAGCAACGAGGCGTCGTCGAAATAGAAGAGTCCTTCCTTCCATTGGGTGTAATATTCCGTGTTGATGGCGTTGACGGCGATTTTGTCGGTGGCGACGGTCGCGGCTTGTCCGGGGACGAGTTTCACGCTGCGGTTGCTTGCGGCGTCATTGACCAGCACGGAACCTTTGACCAGGGCCACTTCCAGGGCGGCGTTGCCGTAGGAGCGGAAGTTGAATTCCGTTCCCAACACTTGGGTGGAGACATTGCCCGACTTCACGATGAAGGGGTGTCTGGCGTCTTTGGTCACCTTGAAATAGGCTTCTCCCGACAATTCCACCTGGCGTTTTTCTCCAGTGAACTTGGCGGGGAATGACAGACGGCTGTCGGCGTTGAGCCACACTTCCGTTCCGTCCGACAGGGTCACCTTGTAGAGCTTTCCTCGGGGGATGGCGATGGTCTTGACGGCGGAGATGTCGTTCGACGTGACCTTTGAGAAGTCGGCCTCGGTGGCGGTGAATGTGGCTTCTCCCCAACCTTTGCCCGTTTCCGGCTTGTCGGCGGCTTTTCCACGGCTATAGATGACCACTTCTTGCGGTGCGTGGGAGGCTTGGCAAATGACGATATTTCTGTTTCTCTCGACAGAAGTGGCGGCAATGTGTCGCTCCCCCATGTCCGTGGCGAAATGTTGTCTGTAGGAAGCGAAAGCGATGCACAGGATGGCGATGGCGGCAGCTGCGCCTAGCAGCGTCCAAAGGGTTCTTGTGGAAGAGAGCGCACGGGTGCTGTCGAGCAGTCTCGCACGATGTGCCACCCGGCTCCAAACCTCTTGCGGTTTAGGCTTCTTGCCTTCAGTCCGCGCAGTGGCCTCCCGGTATCCCGCCAGCAGTTCGTAGTCGGTCATGCGTCCTTTGTCAGCCATCAGTTCTGAAAGTTGCTCGTCGGACATCTTCCGCAGGGCCTCCAGGTCGGCGAAGGACTGTTCGTCTATATTGTCGGTAGAATTGTTATGTTGTTCCATATGTATTTTATTAACGTGAAGAAAAGGAAATGGGGTATTATCTTTTGGGTTTATTAACGTTAAAAGCGGCTCTCAGCATGCCCAAAGCCTTGATCATCTGTTTCCGTACACCGTTTTTGGTCAGGCCCGTCAGCGCTGCCACCTCCTCATATTTCTTGTTTTCGAAATAGCACAGGTCCATGATGTGGCGGGTCTTCTCCGGCATGCTCTCTCTCACCCGGCTGATTTTCTCGAGCCGCTCTTCCCTGAGGTCGTCCTCGGCGAGAATGCCTTCGGTGTGGGCTTTGATGTAGAAATCGGCGAAGCGCCGTTCCACAAGCGTGTGGCGCAGGTGGTCGTGACAGGCATTGTGCACCAT
>CAKPTK010000104.1 GCA_934190685.1 uncultured Prevotella sp. | reverse complement strand
CCGCCTACTGCCACTTCCTGCAGATGGGACGCCCCGTGACCGGCGTCAGCTACCACGGATGGAAGGACTTCATCAACAAGAACAAGGACAGGGTCAGCGGAAGATAATCCACCGACAACAAAACACAAGACAAACAACGAAACAAACATGCAGAAGATAATATCCATCAAAGACGGCGTGGCGCGCATGCCACAGTGGAGAATGGCGGAACCCGTCAACTTCCAGCTCCTCGACGGCGAGCACATCGCCATCACCGGACCCAACGGAGGCGGCAAGTCGATGCTCGTCGACATCCTCATCGGACGACACCCCCTGCTCATGCGCGACCCCGAATACGACTTCACGCCCAGCGACAAGGAGATGGTGGCGGACAACATACGCTACATCACCTTCCGCGACAGCTACGGCGGAGACAACGACTCGACCTACTATCTGCAGCAACGCTGGAACCAGCAGGAGATAGACCCGGGCACACCCACCGTGGGCGCCATGCTCGAGGAGGCCTACAACCTCGCGGGAGAGGACACACCCCAGCGGCGCGAACTGCAGCGGCACGTCTACCGTCTCTTCCACATGGAACACCTGATGGACAAATACATCATCCTGCTCTCCAGCGGCGAGCTACGCAAATACCAGCTGGCCAAGACACTCTTCGCCGAACCGCGCGTGCTCATCATGGACAACCCCTTCATCGGCCTCGACGCCGAGACCCGCGACCAGCTCAAGGAACTGCTCGCCACGCTCGCCAGCGAGCGCGCCCTGCAGATCATTCTCGTGCTCTCCAAGACCGACGACATACCGCAGTTCATCACCCACGTGGTGGAAGTGAAGGATATGCGCGTGGGCGAGAAACAGACCCGGCAGGCATATCTCGACGCACAGACGCCCGTGCCGCCGCACGTGCTCGAGGACGACCTGCGCCAGGCCATCCTCGACCTGCCCTACAGCCAGCGTGAATACCACACCCAAGAGGTGGTCAAGATGAACCACGTGTCGATACGCTACGGCAAGCGCACCATCCTCAAGGAACTCGACTGGACGGTGATGAACGGCGAACGGTGGGCACTGAGCGGACAAAACGGAGCGGGAAAGTCGACACTGCTCTCCCTGGTGTGCGCCGACAACCCCCAGAGCTACGCCTGCGACATCGCCCTCTTCGGCAACCCCAGAGGCTCGGGAGAGAGCATCTGGGACATCAAGAAACACATCGGCTACGTGTCGCCCGAGATGCACCGCGCCTACCAGCGCGACATGCCCGCCATACGCATCGTCGCCAGCGGACTGCAAGACTCCGTGGGACTCTATGTCAAGCCGCGCGAGGAAGACTACGAGGCGTGCCGGTTCTGGATGCGCGTGTTCGGACTCGAGGGACTCGAGGAGCGCACCTTCCTCAAGCTCTCCAGCGGCGAGCAGCGACTGGTGCTCCTGGCACGCGCCTTCGTCAAGGACCCGGAACTGCTGATCCTCGACGAGCCGCTCCACGGACTCGACCTGAGAAACAGACGGCGGGTCAAGGACGTCATCGAGACCTTCTGCCAAAGAAACAACAAGACCATGATCATGGTCACCCACTACAAGGAGGAACTGCCCGACTGCATCGACCACAGCATCTGGCTCGAACGCCACGCCTGAGAAACAGACACAGGATTCACCTATTTATAATATCCAAGCGAATGAAAAGAATTATCACCACCATGGTACTGGCGCTCGTCATCGCGCTCGGAGCCGGAGCACAAGAGGTGTTCAACGAGATATACCGCATGGCGGAGAAAACCGCCAAGGACAAGCAGAACACGCTCGAGGAGCGCAAGATAGCCACCTTCAAGATGGACGCCCTCAGCTACATGAAGACCAAGACCCTCGACGGGATGATGGCACACAGCATGCAGCTCGCCGACACGCTCTCGACCACCACCGTGACCATCCTCAACTACCAGGCCTACGCCCTCTACCAGTTTGTCAACCTCTATGTGAAGCGGCTGAGCAAACAGGACACCAACCGCGGACTGGCCGCCGTGAGGAAAAAGTTCAGCGACGCGTCGCTCGCCCACCCCTACTATCACGACCTCGACCGGGAACTGGTCAACGCCTATGTGAACAACAAGGACTACCCCACCCCCTTCTCCCTCGACACCGACTGGGTGAAGGCGCTGGAGGAAGTGAAGAAGTGAAAACCGTAAAAATACAACATAACAACAAATTATGAGCAAACAGACAGAAAAGATCAAGGCTCTCGTGGCCAAGCGCGAACAAGCGCGCCTCGGCGGCGGCGAGAAAGCCATCGAAAAACAACACGCACGCGGCAAATACACTGCCCGCGAGCGCATCGACATGCTGGTTGACGAAAACAGCTTCGAGGAGTATGACATGTTCAAACTCCACCGCTGCCACAACTTCGGCATGGAGAAAAAACAATTCCCCGGCGACGGCGTAGTGGCTGGATCCGCCACCATCGACGGACGACTCGTCTACGTGTTCGCACAGGACTTCACCGTCAACGGAGGTTCTCTTTCCGAGACCATGGCACAGAAAATATGCAAGGTAATGGATATGGCCATGACCATGGGCGCACCGGTCATCGGCATCAACGACTCGGGCGGCGCGCGCATCCAGGAGGGCATCTGCGCACTCGCCGGCTACGGCGAGATCTTCGAGCGCAACATCCTCGCCTCGGGCGTCATCCCGCCGATCGCGGGCATCTTCGGCCCCTGCGCCGGCGGCGCTGTCTACTCTCCCGCACTCCAGGACTTCATCATGATGATGGAGAACACCTCATACATGTTCCTGACCGGACCTAAGGTGGTCAAGACTGTCACCGGCGAGGACATCGACGCCGAGCACCTCGGCGGCGCCAGCGTGCACGCTTCCAAGAGCGGCGTGACCAGCTTCACCGCCAAGACCGAGGAAGAGGCTATGGAGATGATCCGCACCCTGCTCAGCTTCCTCCCATCCAACAACACCGAGGAGGCTCCGCGCGTGGAATGCAACGACCCCATCGACCGCATGGACGACCTGCTCAACGAAATCATCCCCGATGACCCCAACAAGGCCTATGACATGTACAAGGTCATCACAGCCATCACCGACAACGGCGAGTTCTTCGAAGTGCAGAAGAAGTTTGCCAAGAACATCATCATCGGCTTCGCACGTTTCAACGGACAGACCGTGGGCATCGTGGCCAACCAGCCATCCGCCTATGCCGGTGTGCTCGATGCCAACGCCAGCCGCAAGGGCGCGCGCTTCGTGCGCTTCTGCGACGCGTTCAACATTCCTATCGTGTCGCTGGTCGACGTGCCAGGTTTCCTGCCCGGTACAGGCCAGGAATACAACGCCGTGATTCTCCACGGTGCCAAACTGCTCTACGCCTACGGCGAGGCTACAGTGCCCAAGATCACCATCACACTCCGCAAGAGCTATGGCGGCTCCCACATCGTGATGGGCTGCAAGCAGCTCCGTTCCGACCTCAACTTCGCCTGGCCTTCAGCCGAGATTGCCGTGATGGGCGCCAGCGGTGCCGTGGCAGTGCTCTGCGCCAAGGAGGCAAAGACCCACGAGAATCCCGCCGAGTTCCTCGCCGAGAAGGAAGAGGAATACACCGAGATGTTCGCCAACCCATACCAGGCAGCACAGTATGGCTATATCGATGACGTCATCGAGCCACGCAACACCCGCTTCCGCATCTGCCGCGGTCTCGCACAGCTGGCCACCAAGCGCCAGAGCCTGCCCGCCAAGAAGCACGGATGTATGCCGATGTAACGTTGTTAGGATAAGCAGACAAGCATCATGAGCAACAACGATGGAGCAGTGTTCGCCGCGATAGCGATGGCACTGCATGAATACAAAGGCAACAACATCCACGACAAGGAACCCGGTATCATCACCATCAAGCCACGTACCACCCTGTGGAACGCGCGCATGCTGCAGATGACCAAGCGTCCGTGAGTGTTTTCGAAGTGTAAATCAATACAAGACTGAACAAGAAAAATGAAAGAATATAAATATACTATCAACGGCCAGGAATACAAGGTCGAGATAGACAACATCGAGGATGGCGTGGCCAACGTCACCGTCAATGGCCAGGAATACAAGGTCGAGATGGAACCGGAGCCAGAACCCGAGAAGAAGAAAGTGGTGCTCGGCAAACCGGCTTCCGAGCCTGCCGAGAGCGACAACGCCAGCGCAGCCAACGTGAACACCGCCAACGCACTCAAGGCTCCTCTGCCTGGTGTGGTGACTGAAATCTGTGTCAACGTGGGCGACGAGGTGAAGAAGGGCGACACCGTGGTGGTGCTCGAAGCCATGAAGATGGCCAACAACCTCGAGGCTGAGAAGGACGGCAAGGTGACCGCCATCTGCGTGAAACAGGGCGAGAGTGTCATGGAGGACACTCCTCTCGTGGTCATCGAATAAAGCTGATAATTTTAATTGTTTTTAATAGCGCGGATTTCCGCGAAAATAGGTTGACCGGCATAGGGCATCCGTCCCGTGCCGGTTTTTTTTTTCGTCTCCGCTCCTTTCATCAGGAGCAACGCCTCCCCCCTCCCGTGGGGCGCACCCGTAAACCTGAGATGGGGCATATGTCTGTCTGAGAAAAGGACGAACTTCAAATCTATCCCCACGCTTTTTATAATGCATCAAAGAAAAATCCACAAGGTTTGCCAGACATCGGGCATTCCCCCCTCCATCTCCCCCAAAAGAGACATTCTTTCGTTTTTTAGGCAAATAAACTCAGAAATGTTTGGTCGAACGGAATATTATGTCTAACTTTGCACTCGTTATCCTGAAAACAATCTTTTTACCTTAGGAAACTAATACCTTATTGAAGATTTGAAGCGGTAGCCTGTGAAGGTCGTCGCTTTTTTTGTTTCTATAAGCCAACCATGTATTTATGGCAGAAAACGCGTCCATGCGAACAACCCTTGATTGTTCATGGAACAAAGATTATGTTTTTATAATGAATCAAAGAAAATCCCTCACTAGGTTTGTCGGGGAAGCCGAATTTATCATCCGAGAGTTGTCGGGGAAGCGAATTCATCCCTGAGTTGTCGGGGAAGCCGGGAATCCCTTGCCTCCTTTAGACAAATGCTCATGCCGGAGCATACAAAAAACAACAAAGCGGAGAGTATCCCCATGAAGGAGACTCTCCGCTTTGCTCTGTCGGGGTGACAGGACTCGAACCTGCGACAGCCTGGTCCCAAACCAGGAACGCTACCAACTGCGCTACACCCCGGGAGAAAGAGAAGACCGAGTCAAGCCCACTGAACGGGACCTTGACTGGAATCTTCTCTCTCTTATAGTTTCTTTTCTTCCGTCCACCCTTCCTGAAGGCCTACAGACGGAGATGTCGATCCTCTTACTTGATGATGCCCTGATCCTGGAACACCTTCTTCAGAATCTGTACCGAACGCTCCACTTGCTCCTCGGTGTGTGTGGCCATCAGCGCATAGCGCACCAAGGTGTCCTGAGGGGCGCAGGCTGGCGGAATCACAGGGTTGATGAACACACCGGCGTCAAAGGCACGCGCGGTGACGATGAAGGTCTTGTTCACATCGCGCACATAGAGCGGGATGATGGGACTCTCGGTGTCGCCGATTTCGAAACCTTCCTCCTTGAAACGGCGGAGAGCGAACTTGGTCACCTTCCAAAGGGCCTCGATGCGCTCTGGTTCCTGCTGCAGGATGTGCAGGGCCTCAAGGGCGGCTGCCGTGGCGGCAGGCGTGTTGGAAGCCGAGAAGATATAGGTGCGGCAGGTGTGACGCAGGAAGTTGATGGTGTCCTTGTCGGAAGCGATGAAACCGCCGATGGAAGCCAGCGACTTCGAGAAGGTACCCATGATGAGGTCCACCTCGTCGGTCAGTCCGAAATAGTCGCACACGCCACGTCCATGGTCGCCGAACACGCCGATGCCGTGAGCCTCGTCGACCATGACAGAGCAGTTGTACTTATGCTTGAGCTCCACGATCTCGGGCAGCTTCGCCAGGTCGCCCTCCATGGAGAACACACCGTCCACGACAATCAGCTTGACAGCCTCTTTGGGCAGTCCCTGAAGCACACGCTCCAAGTCGGCCATGTCGTTGTGCTTGTAGTGCAGCTGACGGGCGAACGAGAGACGTCGTCCGTCCACGATGCTGGCGTGGTCGCGGTCGTCACAAATGATGTAGTCGCCCTTGCCGACCACCATGGCCAACACACCCTGGTTGACGCTGAATCCGGTGGAGAAGCAGAGACAGTCATCCTTGTGGATGAACTCTGCGATTTCCTTCTCCAACTTCACGTGGAGATCGAGTGTACCATTGAGGAAACGGCTGCCAGCGCAACCTGATCCATACTGGTCGAGAGCGGCCTTGGCTGCGTCGATGATGCGCTGGTCGCCTGTAAGACCTGTATAAGCATTTGAGCCAAACATGAGAACTTTGTGTCCTCCCATTTCAACTTCTGTGCCCTGTTTTCCTGTAATCTCACGGAAGTAAGGGTAAACACCAGCTGCCATAAATTTCTGCGGCTCGCGATAATTCTTGTATCTTTCTTGTAACTGTCCCATTATTATTAAAGGTGTAGCATTGCTACGTTTTATTTATTACAGGCTGCAAAGTTACAAAAAATGTAGTACATACAGACATAAAACGGAAGAAATTTGTAATCAAGGTTAAAAATAAAGTCGCACCAATAGCTTTATTATTTCTTTTTTATTAACTTTGCGCTTGTTATGACAGCCAAGAAGAAGATCGTTTTCATCATGAATCCCATCTCGGGAACCGTCAGCAAGGCCGGCCTTCCCGCTATCATCGACAGAACCCTCGACAAGGAGAAGTTTGACTACACCATCCGCCACACGGAATATGCCGGTCACGCTTCCGACCTCGCCCGGGAGGCTGCCGAGGAGGGCGCCGACGTTGTGGTGGCGGTGGGTGGTGACGGCACGGTCAACGAGGTGGCGCGCGCCATCGTCCACACCCAGACAGCCCTGGCCATCATCCCCTGCGGATCGGGCAACGGGCTCGCCCGCCATCTGTTCATCCCGCTCGACTTCCGCAAGGCGGTCGAGGTGATCAACCAGTGCGAAATCCACGACCTCGACTACGGCGTGATCAACGACATGCCCTTCTTCTGCACCTGCGGCATGGGCTTCGACGCCTTCATCAGCCTCAAGTTCGCCATGTCGGGCAAGCGCGGGCCCATCACCTACGCCGAGAACGTGCTCAAGGAGGGACTGAAATACAAGCCCGAGACCTATATCATCGAAAACGAGAACGGCAAGCAGCAGTATGAGGCGTTCCTCATCTCCTGCGCCAACGCCTCGCAATACGGCAACAACGCCTACATCGCCCCCCAGGCGTCGATGAGCGACGGCCTGCTCGACGTCATCATCATGGAGCCTTTCGACATTCTCGAGGCGGCGCAGGTGAGCATCGACATGTTCAACAAGACGCTCGACAAGAACTCGAAGATCAAGACCTTCAAGGCGAGCCGTCTCCACATCCACCGTTCCTCCCCCGGCGTCATCCACTACGACGGCGACCCCATCATGACCGGTTCCGACGTCGACATATCCATCGAGAAGGGCGGCATCAAGATTGTGGTGAACCCGAACGCCGACAAGAG
>CAKPTK010000103.1 GCA_934190685.1 uncultured Prevotella sp. | reverse complement strand
ATACCACCCTGGTCGGAGTTGACCTCATAGGTGAGCTTGTTGGGCTGATAGGCGGTGATTTTGACAATGGATGTCTCGCTCTGCTTCTTGCTGTCGCCGAGAATGCTCTTGAAGGTCTTGTCGGCGATAGCCTCATGCCTGAGGTCTATTTTCCCGACAGCATCCAGTTCCTCGTTGGCATTGTCCACATAGCGGATGTTGTCCACAAACCATCCGTTGCCGTAGGCATAGATGTTCTTGATGGGCACGGTCTGTCCACCCTGCAGCGGCACGATGAAATATTTCGTGTTGAGCATGTTGAGCACAGGGAAGAGGCTGTCGCCGTTGATGCGGGTCATGTCTCCGCCGGCCGTGCCGAGTGCATTGCCCAACTGGCGCATTTCGGGAGCGATGTGGGCGTCAATCATTTCCTGGTATCTGCGGAGCTTGGCGGGATGATAACCGCCGATGCTCTTGTGGTAGAAGGACGTCTCGTTCTCGTTGAAGGTATTGCTGGCGAGGTTGAGCACACGGTAGTCCAAACTCTTGTCCTGGAGAATCTGCTCGTCGGTGCTCGTCTTCTGTACCGGCTGCTCACGCAGGCTCTTGTCGACAAACATGCCGTCGTTCAGATAGCGCTTGTCCACCTGCCAGAGGTCGAAGAGGCAGAGTACGGCAATGCCGGCCATCATCCATTTGGCGGGCATCCGCTGCAACTTGTAGGCGTAGATGAGCGCAGTGCCGATGACGATAATCCAGAACGAACGCCAGCAATCGGCGCTGAAGATGTCCTGACGAATCTTGCTGATGTTCTCGATGAGCGGTCGCAGTTGGTCTTGCGGTATCTGCGAGAGTGCCTGCATTTCCTGCGAGGAGATGTAGTTGGGGAAGAAAATGTTGGGCATTTCTCCGAACAACATACACGCACCCGCCGTGAGCACGAAGCTGGCGATGAGATAGCGTTCCTTCTCCACAAGCACCCTCGGCTCGTCTATAATCTTCTTCAGTGCGAGCACTGCCAGGAGCGGAATGGTGAATTCGGCGATGACAAGGATGGACGCCACCGTTCGGAACTTGGCGTACATCGGTATGTAGTCGATGAAGAAGTTGGTCGGTCCCATGCAGTTGCGTCCCCAAGAAAGCACAATGGAGAGTATGGTGGCTGCCAAGAGTGCCCATTTGATCGGTCCCTTGACGATGAAGAGTCCCAGAATGAAGAGCATCACCACAAAGGCGCCCACATAGACCGGACCGCTGGTGCCCGGCTGCTCGCCCCAGTACTGTCCTAAACCGTCGTAGACCTGTTGGTACATGGGGTCACCCTCCTTTTGGCAAATCTCATTTTGCGACATGGGCACAGAGGCACCGCCCTTGGTGTTGGGGATGAGCAGGGTCCATGTCTCGTCGATGCCATAGCTCCATTGGGTGATATAGTCGCGGTCAAGACCGCTGCTGGTTTGGTTCTCTGAAGCCTTCTTCACCAGTTCGCTCTTGCCACGCATACTTTCCTTGCTGTATTCCCATGTGTGATACAAGTTGCTGATGTTCATCAGAATGCCGATGAGTGCGGCTGCCGCACACACACCTGTGGCTTTCAGAAAGTGCATCGTCTGCTTTTTGCGGATGGCATCGACAAGGTAGGCCACGATCATGAAGAAGATGATGAACAGATAATAGTAGGTCATCTGCACATGGTTGGCTTTCACCTCAAAGGCGGTGAAGATGGCGGTGACGATAAAGCCCCACAGATATTTTCCCCGATAGGCCAGCACCACACCGGCAATCATCGGCGGCAAGTAGGCGAGGGCGATGACCTTCCAGATGTGCCCGGCGGCGATGATGATGAGGAAGTAGCTGGAGAATGCCCAAATGATGGAGCCTAACACAGCCAATGCCCTGCGGAAGTCGAAGGCGCGGAGCAGGATGTAGAAGCCCAACAGATAGGCGAAGATGTACCACACATATTCGGGAAGCCCCAAGTGGTAGATGGTCATCACCTGTGAGAGTCCGTCGGTACTCTTGTATGAAGGCGAGGTCTGATAGGTAGGCATGCCGCCGAAGACCGAATTGGTCCATCGGGACTGCTCTCCTGTGCGTTGGTAAAACTCGGTGGTCTCCTCGCCCAGACCGCGTCCGGCGGAACTGTCGTGACGATAGAGAATCTTGCCCTGCGTGTCGGCAGGGAAGAAATAGGCGAATGAGATAAGTGCGAAAAGCACGACTACCAATACTTCAGGCAGCCATTGTTTCAAATTCTTCATTGGATATTATAAACATTTTATTCTCATGCAAAATTAAGCAAAATGGCTGAATATGCCCCGATTATTCCCGAAAAAGTCGTATTTTTGCATGATATTTAATAGATATAGGTCGTGTCCCTGGCATTAAAGTTTGCTTTCATTGCGCTCGGTCGCGTCTTTTTGAGAATCTCATTTATATGAAAATAGGTATAATCGTGGCGATGGACAAAGAGTTTGTCCAGCTCAAGACACTCTTCGACCAGTCGGTGGTGGAGTGTCATCATGGTAAGGATTTCGTGGTCGGCCACATTGGCGGGCATGAAGTGGTGATGCAGCAATGCGGCATTGGCAAAGTCAATTCCGCAGTGGGCGCAGTGGAAATGATTCTGAACTATCATCCCGACCTTGTCATCTCGTCGGGATGTGCCGGCGGGGCGGATGTCAACTTGAATGTGGGCGACGTGGTGGTCGCTTCCGCTTGCAGCTACCACGACGCTTATTGTGGCAGCGAGGTGGCTTATGGACAAATCTTGGGTATGCCCGCACGCTATGAGGCAGACCCCGCATTGGTGGAAAAGGCGCTCGGCATGACCTGCGACACCCATGTGGTCAGCGGACTGACCGTGAGTGGCGAGTGGTTTGTCGATTCCCGTGAAAAGATGCAGTCGATTCTTGACCATTTTCCTGGTGCCACAGCTGTAGACATGGAGAGCACCTCCATCGCCCAGACCTGCTTTCTCTACAATGTGCCGTTTATCAGTTTCCGTATTATCAGCGACATTCCGCTCAAGGACAACAAGGCGTCACAATATTTCGATTTCTGGAGCCGCATGGCGGACGGCTCTTTCGACGTGACCCGTCATTTCCTCATGTCAATTTAATAAAAACAAGATAAAGATGAAAAAAATACCGAGTTTTACAATCAACCATAATCTGCTGAAGCGCGGCATCTATGTGTCCCGCAAAGACGAGGTGGGTGGTGAGGTGGTCACCACATTTGACATCCGCATGAAGGAACCCAACCGTGAGCCTGCGCTCCATCCCGGTGCACTCCATACGATAGAGCATCTTGCCGCCACCTATCTGCGCAACGATGAGGAGTGGAAAGACCGAATCGTGTATTGGGGACCGATGGGATGTCTGACGGGCAACTATCTGTTGCTTCGCGGTGATTATGAGTCGAAAGACATCGTGGAACTGATGAAGCGTACGTTCAAATTTGTCGAGGACTTCGAGGGCGAGGTGCCCGGCGCCGCTCCACAGGATTGCGGCAACTGGCTGCTTCACGATTTGCCCATGGCGAAATGGGAAGCCAAGAAATATCTTGAGGAAGTGCTCTATTGCATCACTCAAGAGAACTTGGTCTATCCCACGAAAGAAGATGAAGGTCAACAGTAAGGACAGAAAAACAAAAAAACAGGAAGAAGGTCGTCAAGACTTTCTTCCTGTTGTGTTGTTATGTGGTTGTGTGCTTATTCGGCGTCTTGCTGGTCAATGGCTTTAATCTTCTGCTTGACCAGTTGCATTTCGTCCTTCAGCTTCTGCACCTTGCGGTTCATCTCGTCGATGAGGCTGTTGCCCTTCTTGCTGCTGGCATTGAGGAAACCGAGGTTGTTCTCATAGGTCTGTACATCTTGCTTGAGACCTTCGAAGCGGCGCATCAGTCGGGCACGTTCGTTGTCGAGAGCGTCGGCGCCTTTCTGTGCCATGTTCTTGATGTTCGACTTGAAATTGTCCAGCTTGCGGCGGGCGATGCTCACGTTCAAGTCTTTGTAGATGCGGTCAAGCTCGGCATGATATTCCTCGTAGATTTTGTCTTTTTCCTTGAAGGGGACATGGCCGATTTTGTTGTATTCCTCATGCAACTTCTGCACCATATCCTGAATGTTGCCTTCGGTCTCTGTGGTGATAGCCTTGAGTTTCTCGATAACCTCACGTTTCTTGGCGAGGTTGGCTTTCTCCTCATTGCGAGTGCCTGAGTTGGCAGCGTTGCGGGCGTCGAAGAACTTGTTGCAGGCGGCTTGGAAATCTGCCCAGAGCTGCTCGCCTTGTTTCTTGGGTACCATGCCGATGGTCTTCCATTCTTTCTGCAAGGCAATGAGTTTGTCGCTTGTCGACTTCCAGTCGGTGCTGTCCTGCAAAGCCTGTGCCTTTTCCACAAGTGCTTGTTTCTTGGCGGCATTGTCGGCGAAACGTTCTTTCAGTGCTTTGAAATATTCTCCCTTGCGACCGAAGAAGTCGTCGCAGGCTGCACGGAACCGTTCGAAGATTTTCACGTTCATCTTCTGGGGAGCGAAACCGATGGTCTTCCATTCCGTCTGGATTTCGATGATTTCCTTGGTGTGCTTTTCCCAATCGCTTGAGGTCTTGTTCTCTTCTTTGGCGATGTTCTCCACCTTCTCGCAGAGGGCGGTCTTCTTGGCAAGATTCTCTTCTTCTTTGCCGCGAAGTTCCTCAAAGTGCTGTTGGTGGCGCTTGTTGATGACCGTAGAGGCGGCCTTGAACCGGTTCCAAATCTCTTCACGCAAATCCTTGGCTACGGGACCCACTTCGCGATACTGCTGGTGGAGTTCCTGCAATTGGTGGAAGGCGCTGATGATGTCGTCTTGCCCGGCGAGCTTTTCAGCGGCCTCGCAAAGCTTGGTCTTCATCTCCAGGTTCTTCTTGAAATCGTATTCGCGAGCCTCACTGTTCAGCTTGAGCAGGTCGTAGAACTGTTCCACGTAGAGCTGGTAGTTGCGCCAAAGTTCATTGGCCTTGTCGGCGGGAACGGCTTTGATTTCTTTCCACTCCTGTTGGAGTTGCTTGAATTCGTTGTATGATTTATTGGCTTCATCGGGCGATGTAGCCATATTCTTGATTTTCTCTATGATGTCGAGCTTCTTGGCCAAGTTGTCTTGCTTCTCTTTTTCCTGTTGCTGGAATATCTTGGCTCTTTTTTCCTTGATAATGCTCATTTCTGCCTTGAAAGCCTCTTCGTCCTCGTCGGGCATGATTTGGTATTTCTCCGGGTCACCACCTTCGGCGAGATAGGCTTTTTGCTGCGCTTCACGCTCGTTGAAGTGCAGTTTGTAGAAGACCGTTTTCAGATAGTCAATCTCGTCCTTGTGGGGATTGTCTTCTGTTTCGGCAATCTCGCGCACTCTTTCAAGCACTTCCTTCTTGGTCTTGTACACTTTCTTGGTGGCTTCGTCTTGTGCAACTTCCGTTGCCTCGACAGCAGGGTCTACCACCTGTTCTTCTGCTTTTACGCCCTGTTCAAGGGCTTTTTCTTGAGAGTCCATCATTTCACTACTTTAGTTTGTGATTCGAGTTTCCACATAACACTTTGATGTGCAAACTTAACTAAAAATATTGAGACCACCTAAAGATTGTTGATTTTTCTTCCCTTTTTGCCTTAAATCAGGCGTTTATGGCGGAATATCCACCAACTGACGGCGGAAACCAAGACAGATAGAATGAGTGCAAAAGGAAATCCCCAGGAGGCGTTTTCCATGCCGTTGATGAGGTTCATTCCGAACAAACTGGAGATGAGCGTGGGCACCATCATGATGATTGACACGGTGGTGAGCGTACGCATCACCGTGTTCATATTGTTGTTGATGATGCTGGAATAGGTGTCCATGGTCGACTCGAGAATGTCGGAATAGATGCTGGTGGTTTCCCTGGCCTGTGTCATCTCGATGTTGACATCCTCGATGAGGTCGGCGTCAAGTTCGTCCACTTGCAATTTGAACTTCAGTTTTGCCAACAAATTCTCGTTGCCCCGGATGGATGTCGTGAAGTAGGTCAGCGAGTCCTGCAGCCGGCTCAGTCCAATCAGCGATTCATTGTTCACCTCACGGTCAAGGTTTCTCTTGGCTTTCTCTATGAGAGAATTGATTTGTTTCAAACGCTTCAGATACCACACGGCGGAAGAGAGAAACAGACGGAAAATCATATCCACATAGTCTACAAATCCTTCACCGCGCTTTTGCTGGTAGCTGACGAAATCTATCATCATGTTGGTCTCGTAGTAACACACCGTGATGGTGACATCCCGCTTGTGGATAATGCCAAGGGGTACGGTGGTGTAAGGCGTACGGGAGCGTATCTCCTTGACGTAGGGGATACGGAGAATGATGAGCATCCATCCGTCGTCGTACTCGTAACGGGCACGCTCGTCGGTATCGCTGATGTCGGAAAGAAAATAGTCGGGAATATGGAATTTGTCTTCCAGCAATTGCTGGTCTTCTTCAGTTGGACAGGTTACTTGTATCCAGCAGTTGGGCTGCCATTCGTTGATGGCTGTCAGGTTGTCGTTGATGTTCCAGAATGTTCTCATTGCAGTTGTTGATCCTCCATGATTTAATAGGCTGAGGATTCCGCTATGAGATAGCCCAACTCCCCAGTACCTACAAGTTCATATTTTCCGCGTGATAGTCGTCCATAATTGTTTGATGTTAAAAATGGTGTGCAAAGATACGAATTATTTCTGATACGTGCTTCTTTTTTGTTCGCTTTTTCTTGTTAAGATTTCGTTAAAAGCCGTTTGCGGCGTGTCCTTTTAGGACATTGGGGCATGGCGGACAGCTCCATTCCAATGTCATGAGTGGTTGTTGGAATATTCCTTATTGGAGGCAAACACATAGGGCACCGCTCAATGGCGGTGCCCTATGTGTTTGTATGTGAGTAGGATTTATTTAGCAGGAATCTCTTCGAGCGTCTTCTTCATCAACTCCCAGAATGGAGCCACTGTTTCGATGAGCGCACGCTCGTTGGTGGTGTGAGGGGAGCGGAGTGTCGGTCCGAGTGAAACGACATCCATGCCGGGATATTTGCCCAGGATGACAGAGCATTCCAAACCAGCGTGGTCTGCCTGCACGGTGGCGTCCTCTCCATTCTGCTCCTTGTAAATCTTGAGCAGTAAGTTGAGAATTTCGCTCTCGGGGTTGGGGTCCCAACCGCCATAGCTGCCGCTGAGGGTTACCTTCATGCCAGCCATGTTGAAACAACTCTCGAGCATGGTAGCCACATAGTCCTTCATGTCCTCATTGCTGCTGCGTGCCAAAATCTGCACGGTGGCCTTTCCACCTTCAATGTCGATGATGGCGAGGTTGGAGGAGGTCTCCACTACGTCGGGGTAGGCGGGGATGAAACGCACTACACCATCGTGGCAAGCATAGATGGCGTCTACCAGATTGTCCTGAATTTCCACAGGCACCTCTGTCTTGGGAGTCTCCACGCTTTCGCAGTAGAACTCGATGCCGTTTTCGATGCCCTTGTATTCTTCGGTGAATGTTTCTTTCCAATCTTCCACCATTTCCATGAGTGCTTCCACGTTTTCTTTCGGCAAGGTGAGCACCACTTCTGCCTTGAACGGAATGGCGTTGCGCATGTTGCCACCATGCCAAGAAGCCAGGCGAGCCTCGCATTCAGCGATGGCCTCTCTGACGAAACGCACCATGAGTTTGTTGGCATTGGCGCGTCCCTCATGAATCTCAAGGCCGGAGTGGCCGCCACGCAATCCT
>CAKPTK010000102.1 GCA_934190685.1 uncultured Prevotella sp. | reverse complement strand
GGCAGCTGTGTAGACAAGAATACCTATGCCCGTCATGCGGGGGACTATGTGAAGAATGCATATGATCCTAAATACAACAAGGATGGTGTTTGGGACAAGAAAGCGTCTGAGAAGGATGAGGACTTGAACGTGGTGCTCTGCATGGAGCTCAAGCAGGAAGGTCTGGCTTTCAAGACAGAAAAGCACGTGCACAACTATCCTCACTGTTGGCGCACGGACAAACCTATTCTTTATTATCCGCTCGACAGTTGGTTTATTAAGGACACCGCCCGCAAGGAACGTATGGTAGAACTGAACAAGACCATCAATTGGCAGCCAGAGTCTACAGGTACTGGCCGTTTTGGCAATTGGCTCGAGAATCTGAATGACTGGAATCTTTCCCGCTCACGTTTTTGGGGCACTCCACTGCCTATTTGGCGCGACGAGAACCGCGGAGAAAAATGCATCGGCAGTTTGGAAGAACTCTATCAAGAGATAGAGAAGAGTGTGGCTGCGGGTGTGATGAAGAGCAATCCTTTGAAGGACAAGGGGTTTGTTCCGGGTGACTATTCACAGAAAAACTACGACAAGATAGACCTTCACCGTCCATACGTTGACAACATTGTCCTTGTTAACGAGCAGGGAAAACCGATGTATCGTGAGAGCGATTTGATTGACGTGTGGTTCGACTCAGGCTCCATGCCTTATGCGCAGCTTCATTATCCGTTTGAAGGTGAGATGGCGCGTGGCACTGAAGAGGACCGGAAGGCGCTTGTCAACAGTTCCTATGAGGGCTTTGCCATTCCGCCAAAGTTCTATCCGGCAGACTTCATCAATGAAGGTGTAGACCAGACTCGTGGATGGTTCTTCACGCTCCATGCCATCGCCACAATGGTGTTTGACTCTGTTGCCTTTAAGAATGTGATTTCTTCAGGCTTGGTGTTAGACGCCAAAGGCAACAAGATGAGCAAGCACGTGGGTAATGTGACCAATCCGTTCGAGATGATTGACAAATATGGAGCCGACCCAGTACGTTTCTATATGATGACCAACTCGGAGCCTTGGGACAACCTGAAGTTTGATCCACAGGGCGTGGATGAGGTGCGCCGCAAGTTCTTCGGAACATTGTACAACACCTATTCCTTCTTCAGTCTCTATGCGAATGTGGACGGCTTTACCTATTCTGAACCTGACGTGCCGTTGGCAGAACGTCCGGAGATTGACCGTTGGATTCTTTCCGTCCTTCACACCTTGATCAAGGGCGTGGAGAAAGAGTTGAACAACTTTGACCCTACTCGTGCCGGCCGACTGATTGACACCTTTGTCAACGATGATTTGAGCAACTGGTACGTGCGTCTGAACCGCAAGCGTTTCTGGGGTAAAGAGATGAGCGCAGACAAATTGTCCGCATATCAAACCCTCTACACTTGTCTTGAAACCGTCGCTAAAATGTTGGCACCATTTGCTCCGTTCTATGCAGATCAACTCTATATGGACTTGGTTTCAACTACAGGTCGTGACCAGGTCTGCTCTGTGCATCTGGCCAAATTCCCTATAGCTGATGATTCTTTCATTGACAAGGACTTGGAGGCTCGTATGGGTATGGCACAGAAAATCACTTCTATGGTGCTTGCCCTTCGTCGCAAGGTGAATATCAAAGTCCGCCAACCTCTGCAATGCATTATGATTCCTGCTGTGGATGCTGAACAAAAGCGTCACATCGAGGCGGTTAAAAATCTGATAATGAACGAGGTGAATGTCAAGGAACTGAAGTTTGTCGAGGGCGCAGGTATCCTTGTGAAGAAGGTGAAGTGTAACTTCCGCACCATGGGCAAGAAGTTCGGCAAGTTGATGAAAGGCATTGCCGCAGCGATGAGTGCCCTCTCTCAGGAGGAGATTGCCGACTTGGAGAAGAACGGCTCTATTTCGCTCTCTGTAGATGGAAACAACGTGACTGTGGAGTCCGCAGACGTGGAAATCATCAGCGAGGACATTCCTGGTTGGCTCGTTGCCAACGACGGAAATCTCACGGTGGCTCTTGAGGTCGAACTGACCGATGAACTCCGCAATGAGGGTATGGCTCGTGAACTGATTAACCGTATTCAGAATCTCCGAAAGGAAACTGGGTTGGAGATTACTGACCGCATTGTGGTCACTGTGGCACCCAACGAGGAAACCGACAAGGCGATTACCGCCTATGGCGATTATATCAAGAGTCAAGTGTTGGCAGACAACATTGCCATTGCCGACAATGACGGTGTGGAGACTGAATTCGACGAGTTCAAACTCAACATCAAAGTAGAAAAGCATTAATACAATCCTATTTTCCCGACACGCGCATCTTTTACAACTTGGGCGTGTCGGGAAATATATTACTAACTTTACTAAACCAAACAAATCTGATTATGAGCGAGAAGACACGTTACAGCGATGAGGAACTTGAGGAGTTCCGCGCGATTATAAATGAGAAGTTACGGCTTGCACGCCGTGATTATGATTCCATGATGCGGCAGCTGATGAATGCCGACGGTAATGACACCGATGACACCTCACCTACCTATAAGGTGTTGGAAGAGGGCAGTGCCACCCAGTCGAAGGAAGAACTGATTCAGTTGGCTGGGCGTCAGCAGAAATTTATTCAAGGCTTGGAGGCTGCCTTGGTTCGAATAGCCAACAAGACCTATGGTATAGACAGAATGACAGGTGAGCTCATTCCAAAAGAGCGTCTCCGCATTGTGCCCCACGCAACCCTGAGTGTGGCTTCAAAGCAGTCAAGAAAGAAATGAACAAAATGAAAATTAAGATGTCAAGAAGCATGATGGCCTGCCTTGTGGTGGCCATCTTGCTTGTTGACCAAATCATCAAGATATGGGTGAAGACCCACATGTCCATCGGCGAGGATATTAAGATTGCCGATTGGTTTTACATTAGTTTTGTTGAAAATAACGGAATGGCTTATGGTATTACCTTCATCAATAAAATGGTGTTGAGTCTGTTGCGTATTGTGGCAGTCTGTTTCATAGGCATTTATATCCATCGGCTTTCCAAGCGGAAAGCTTCGTGGGGATATATAGCGTGCCTTTCCATGGTGATGGCGGGAGCGGCAGGCAACATTTTCGACAGTGTGTTTTATGGTCTGTGTTTCTCGGAATCCACTTTTTATTCGGTAGCCTCTTATGTGGGATTTGGCAATGGCTATTCCTCTTTCTTGACGGGAAAAGTTGTCGACATGTTTTATTTCCCGATTATCCGTACCGTTTATCCTGCTTGGGCGCCTTTTAAGGCCGGTGAGCCATTTATCTTTTTCAGTCCTATTTTCAATTTCGCCGATGCTTGTATCAGTGTCGGGGTGGTGGCTTTATTGTTGTTTTTCCGCAACCAATTGTCACAAATGTCTTTCTCAAAGGATATTATGAAGAAAGAGAACAATAAAAAGACGGATAAATAAGATGGAAAATATGAGGAAGTTGTTGACATTGTTTCTGTTGTTGTGTACCTTGTTCTCTTGTAAACCACAAGTTCCGCGAGAGTACATTCAGCCTCATGATATGGAGGATATCCTCTTCGACTATCATCTGGCCCAGGGTATGGCGCAGCAGAAGAATGGAGAAGGTGGCATCAACAGCGCCATGTATCAGTTGGCTTTTCGGGAAGCCGTGCTCAAAAAACATGGTGTCACGGAGGCGGAATTTGATTCATCCATGGTTTATTATCAACGCCATACAGAACGCTTGAAAGGAATTTATGATAATTTGGCCAAGCGTCTTTCCGCAGAGGCCCAGTCCTTGGGAGCTTCGGTAGACGATGTGAACGGTCTCGGTGACCTCACGATGAATGGCGATACCGCCAATGTGTGGAAGGGCGAGCAGTCTATGGTTCTCTCTCCCAATGCCCCGTTCAACCATTGTTCATTTGATATAAAGGCAGACTCCTCCTTCCATAAGGGTGACCGCTTCATCCTCAATTTCAAATCTCAGTTTATCTATCAGGATGGCATGCGTGAAGGTGTCGCCTATCTTGCGGTTGTCTTTGACAACGACAGTGTTGCGACGAGTCTTGCCCGCATCTCTTCAGAAGGGAAGCAGACGGTGGTCGTCAACAATGACGCCAACTTAGGTATCAAGGAAGTGAAGGGCTATTTCGTATTGTCCAAGAGTATGGAGTCTACATCCGTCACAACACTGCGGTTGATGTTTATCACACAAATCAATCTGATCCGCGTCCATCAAGCCGAGCAGCCCAAGGAAGAGGCCGAACCTGCGGATTCTCTCCGCAATGCCCATGTGTCGGACAGTGTGCGCGGTGCGGCGCCTCCGACGCCTCCTGACAGGGTCGATGGCCCTGTGCAGGAGAATGCGCTGCCTCCGAAAAATGACGGACGTCCGTTGGTTCGATGACATAGAAAACCGAAGAAACACTTGTTATGGAAGAACTGAGAAGAGTAGGAGTCCACTATGTTGTTACCGAGAACGGAACATTGAAACAATGCGTAGTGGAAATAGAGGAGGATAGGGTGGTGAACTACTACACGTTTACTGACGAACTGCCTCTTACAGAATGGCTTGGAGGAACTATCGAGTTGAAACGCAACGAAGAAGGCTTTCTGCAAGCCTGGCATGAAGGAAAACTTTTAAAACAAATATAAGGAAGAAATTATGTTAAGTGTAAATGAACTTGAAGATCGTTTGATTGACTTGTCGTTCGCTGAAGATATTGGCGACGGAGATCATACTACCCTTTGTTGCATTCCCGAGGGTGCCATGGGTAAGTCCCACCTTCTGATTAAGGAAGACGGCGTACTAGCCGGTGTGGAAGTGGCCAAACGTGTGTTCTACCGTTTCGACCCGACCATGCAAGTGGAAGTGCTCATCCAGGACGGTGCCCGTGTAAAGAAGGGCGACATTGCCATGATTGTCACAGGCAAAATACGTTCCTTGCTCCAGACAGAGCGTTTAATGCTCAACATCATGCAACGCATGAGCGGCATCGCCACGATGACCGCCGTTTACGTGGACCGACTGAAGGGTACCCATACCCATGTGTTGGATACCCGCAAGACTACACCGGGCATGCGTATGTTGGAGAAGCAGGCTGTGAAGATTGGCGGTGGCATGAACCATCGCATCGGCTTGTTCGACATGATTTTGCTGAAAGACAATCATATCGACTTCGCCGGGGGGATAGAGAGCGCCATCAACCGTTGCCATGAGTATCTGAAGCAGAAAGGCTTGGATCTCAAGATTGAGATTGAAGTGCGCAATTTTGATGAGTTGCAGCGTGTGCTCAATTGTGGCGGCGTCAACCGCATTATGCTTGACAACTTCACGGTGGCAGACACTAAAAAGGCTGTTGAGATGATAGGTGGAAAATATGAGACAGAGTCTAGTGGCGGCATTACGCTTGACACTATTCGTGACTATGCCGAGGCTGGTGTGGACTTCGTGTCAGTCGGTGCGTTGACCCACTCTGTCAAGGGTTTGGATATGAGTTTTAAGGCTTGCGACTGATGATGAAGAAGACATTCTTGGCAGCGCTTATGCTGGGCATTGCTGCCTATGCAGAAGCCTGCACCAATTTTATCGTCGGCAAGAAAGCCTCAGCCGACGGCTCTGTAATTTGCAGTTACAATGCCGATGACTATGGTATGTTCATCGGTCTTTGTCATTTCCCAGCCGGCACTCACGCCAAGGGCGAAATGCGTAAGATTGTAGATTGGGACACCAAGGAGTATCATGGAGAGATTCCTGAAGCACCTGTGACCTATAATGTTATTGGCAACATCAACGAATATCAAGTGTCTATTGGTGAAACTACCTATGGAGGCCGTGAAGAAATGGTTGACTCTACGGGCATAATGGACTATGGCTCTTTGATTTATGTCGCTCTTCAACGTTCGAAGACCGCTCGTGAGGCCATCAAGATTATGACTTCTCTTGTTGAGAAATACGGTTACAACAGCGAGGGTGAGACCTTCACCATCTGTGACCCCAACGAGGCTTGGATTATGGAGATGATGGGCAAGGGACCTGGCAGCAAGGGCGCTGTATGGGTGGCTGTCCGTATTCCGGATGAAGCCATCTGTGCTCATGCCAACCAAAGTCGCATCCGCAAGTTCATGCAGTATGACAAGAACAACGTGCTTTATGCAAAGGACGTTGTGAAATTTGCTCGCAGTAAAGGTTGGTATACAGGTAGTGACAAGGATTTTGACTGGCAGGCCACCTATGCCAAGGCCGATTTCTCCGGTCGTAGATTCTGCGAGGCCCGTGTGTGGAGTTTCTTCCGCCATTTCGCCAAGGGTTTTGACCGCTATTTGCCTTGGGCTGAGGGCAAGGACCCCAATGCAGAGCAGATGCCCCTTTGGATTGTTCCCGATCACAAGGTGAGCGTCCAAGAGGTGGAAGCCTGCATGCGCGACCATTATGAGGGTACGGCGCTGTCTCTCGACAAAGACCTCGGTCAAGGTGTCTGGCAGATGCCCTATCGTCCGACACCGCTTATGTATAAGGTGGATGGCAAACAGTATTTCAATGAACGTCCGACAAGCACCCAGCAGACAGGTTTCTCCTATGTCGCCCAACTTCGTTCCTGGCTTCCCCGGCAAATCGGTGGTGTGTTGTGGTTTGGCAATGACGACGGCAACATGGTCGCCTACACACCTATCTATTGTGGCAACACCATACAACCAGAATGCTACAACACACCGGGAGCCGATGCCGTGACATTCTCCGACAAGAATGCCTATTGGGTGTGTAACTGGGTGAGCAACATGGTCTATCCCCGTTATTCGCTGATGTTCCCCTCCTTGCGTGAGGTGCGCGATTCGCTCGAGCATCGCTATTTCACCCAGCAACCTGAGGTGGAGAAAGAAGCCCAGCGTCTCTACGGTGAGGATCCTGCCAAGGCTGTGAAATACCTCAACGACTATAGCAACAGCGAGGCCCAGCAAATGCTTGCCCGTTGGAAGCAGCTGGCCATCTACATGATTGTGAAGTACAACGACATGGCTGTCAAACCCGAGAAAGACGGTAAGTTTGAGCGCACTGCCACCGGTATTGGGGTGGCGGTGAAGCGTCCGGGCTTCCCCGAGGCTGTGGCCCGTGAATTGGTCAAGCAGACCGGTGACAGATATGCCGTTCCGGCAGAATAAAGAACTAAAGACAAATCATGATGGAAAACAACGCTCTCAATACATATCTTGACGAGATAGGGCAGCAGTCCTTGCTCTCTCCCGAGAAAGAGCAGGCTCTTGCCGAGGAAATAGCCCAGGGCAGTCGGCGTGCTCAAGACCAGTTGGTCACTGCCAATCTTAAATTTGTGGTGAGCATGGCTCGCCAATATCAAGGCAAGGGACTGTCTATGAACGACCTTGTAGCCGAAGGAAATGTTGGTATAATCAAGGCTGCGGCAAAGTTCACTCCCCTGGTGAAAAAGCGTTTTGTGGTCTTTGCCACCCCCTATATCCGCAAGTCCATTGAGCGAGCCATCGACCAGCAGACCTCTTTATATAAGATTCCGAAAGATGCCGACACACTATTGGAACGCAAGATAGGTCGTCCACTCTCTACTGATGAGCAGTTGGGCAGCAAGTCGGGTGTCACCTTGATGAGTGTTCTTGCTGACCCCGATGCCCGTCATCCCGATGCCACACTGATGGAGAAGAACGATTTGGAGACAGTCAAGAAGCGTTTGGCTGTTCTCGATGACCGTTCCCGTCAAGTGATGACCTATTATTATGGCATTGGCGCCGAACACCTCACCATGGCTGAGATTGGCGAGCGGATGGGACTGAAACGCGAGCGTGTCAGACAGATTCGTGACAAGTCCCTTCGTAAACTGCACAAGAAATAATCTGTAGGAGTATTCTCCTTTTATCCGGGATATTGTTGCTCAAGGCAAGAATATCCCGTTTTTTGTCTCTTGCCTTTTGTTCTTTTTAGCCATTCTTTGTCTTTCATGATATATGAGTAGGGTCAATAG
>CAKPTK010000101.1 GCA_934190685.1 uncultured Prevotella sp. | reverse complement strand
ACTCAAAGCGGCACCACCACGTGTGTCTCCATCAAGTTTGGTGAGCACCACGCCGTCAAAGTCCAGACGGTCGTTGAATTCCTTGGCGGTGTTGACAGCATCCTGACCCGTCATCGAATCGACAACAAAAAGGGTCTCATCGGGATGAATGGCATTCTTCAGATTGGAGATTTCGTTCATCATCTCCTCGTCTATCGCCAGACGACCTGCCGTATCGACGATTACTACATCATTGCCTTTAGCCTTGGCTTCGGCAATGGCATGGTTGGCAATCTCCACCACATTCTTGTTGTCTGGCTCGGAATAAACAGGAACATTCACCTGTTCTCCCACGACCTTCAACTGGTCAATGGCGGCAGGACGATAAACGTCACAAGCCACCAACAAAGGGTTCTTGTGCTGTTTGGTCTTCAGCATATTGGCAAGCTTACCACTGAAAGTGGTCTTACCAGAACCCTGCAAACCGGACATGAGGATGATGGAAGGCTTTCCCTTCAGGTTGAGGTCTACAGCCTCGCCACCCATCAGTTGCGCCAATTCATCGTGAACCAGCTTCACCATCAATTGTCCAGGTTTCACGGCAGTGAGCACGTTCATACCGAGCGCTTTTTTCTTCACCGTGTCGGTGAACGACTTTGCCACCTTATAGTTAACATCGGCATCAAGCAGCGCTCTTCTCACATCCTTGAGGGTCTCGGCCACATTGATTTCCGTAATCTTTCCTTCACCCTTCAGAATCTTAAACGAACGCTCAAGTCTGTCACTTAAATTCTCGAACATATAATATGAATTGTTTTATTTTTCTTGATAATTATTCCTTTTGTACTCTGCAAAAGTAATCAATCTTGTAGAGAAAAGAGAAGAGAAACGTTGGTATTTAAAATATTTTAAATTAGTTTTCCCCAAAAATGCGCACAACATATATAGGTGTGCAATAAATAAAGTGACCTATCGTTTTGAACAAGAAAGAAGGGATACCACATCATCGTATCAAACAAGATGCGACATAATGGTAAATATAGTATCCCTTCCCGAGTTAATGTTTAAGTCTCTTGAACCATTCCTTCAAAGCGACACGAGGTGTTCCCTTTTGGACAAGACGTTCAAGGTCGGCGCGGGCTGCGTCAAATTTTTTCAACCTGATTCTGACATCTGCACGGGAAAGACACCAATCATCATTGTCACAACGTTTCAAGGCTTCTGTATAATCATATTCTGCGAGGTCAAGCATATTGCGTTCATTCTCTATACCTGCTCTCGCGGCATAAGCAATCGCACTGTCAGGAAACTGTTCAACCAAATGATTGATTTGATTGTAAGCGTCTGTATAGCGACGGGCTTTCTGGTTGAGCAAGGCCAAGCCCAACTGTGCCTCGAAATTGCCCGGAACAATCTTCAGAAGGTTCTCATAATCAAGCCGCGCGAATGAATAGCGGCGCAATTGTTCATTGGCATAGGCACGATAATACAAGGCTGCAATATTGTATGGATTGCGGTCAAGCACATAGTCATACTCGTTCTTGGCATAGGCCCACTGCTGCAGTTGCAAATTGAACGAAGCCTTGCGAAGTCGAAGGTCCACACTGTCGGGATGATATTCCAACTGTTCTGTGGCAAGCTTCAGCGAGTCTCGAAGCGAACGGTCGTCTTGCGCCTGCGCCAACGAAGCGGGCAACAGGAACAAGACGACCGCTAATGTGAGAAGTCTCATCAATTTGAATTAGTTGTTCTTAATCCAGTTGACAATCCAAGCGCCCACTTCCTTGGTACCATATTTTTCGCCGCCCTCAACCTGAATCTCAGGTGTGCGCACGTTGGCATCCAAGCTGGCGTCAACAGCCTTGCGGATTAATGCTCCTTCCTCTTTGAGGTCGAAATATTCGAGCATCATGGCTACAGAAAGAATCTGGGCTATCGGGTTGGCAAGATTCTTTCCCGCTGCCTGAGGCCAAGAACCGTGCACTGGCTCAAACACAGGAGTGCTCTCACCTGTAGAAGCAGAAGGAAGCAATCCCATAGAACCGGAAATGCAACTGCCTTCATCCGTAAGGATATCACCGAATGTATTCTCTGTCACCATCACGTCGAAGAATGTAGGCTCAGAAATCATGCGCATGGAAGCATTGTCCACGAACATATAGTCTGTTTTCACATCTGGATATTGTGGTTCCATTTCCTTGGCAATCTGACGCCACAGGCGAGAGGATGCGAGCACATTGGCCTTGTCCACCACCGTAAGATGCTTATTGCGCTTGCGTGCATATTCAAATCCGACCTTGAGTATACGCTCAATTTCCGGACGGGTATACATATCGGTGTCGTATGCCTTGTCATTGTCTTGATATTTCTCACCGAAATACATGCCACCAGTCAACTCACGAATACAAACGAAGTCCGCACCTTTTACAAGTTCTGTCTTCAGCGGGGACATATGCAGAAGGCAATCGAATGTTTGTACTGGACGAATGTTGGCAAACAAGCCCAATTTCTTGCGCATAGCAAGGAGTCCTTGTTCTGGACGCACCTTGGCTGTAGGATCGTTGTCAAACTTGGGATCGCCAACAGCTGCGAACAACACGGCATCGGCATCCTTGCACGTCTGGAATGTCTCTTCTGGGAATGGGTCACCTACCTCGTCAATGGCATGAGCTCCGCAGATGGCTTCTTTATATTCCACTTGATGGCCAAACTTCTCCGCAACCGCGTCAAGTACAGCCACACCTTGTTTCATAATCTCTGGTCCAATTCCATCACCGGGAAGGACTGCTACTTTCAATTCCATAGTCTTGATATTTATGATTATTAATTTTCTTTGTATTCTTCTCCCTCCAAGACATTGAGCATCTTGAAGGTAGCCTTGATGGCAGCCTCTGTCTGGTCGGCATCAAGACCACGTGTACGGATTACTTTTGTTCCATACTGCCAAGTGATGACTGTCTGGACAAGTGCATCGGTCCGTCCGCCTGGCGGAATGGTTACCGAGTAATTGGTCAAGGATGGGAAATTCCGACCGAGGTTATTTTTGTAAATCAGGCGGAGCGCTTTCACAAAAGCATCGTATTGTCCGTCACCAGTCGCGTCGGCCGCATATTCCTTGCCGTCGATTTCCACCTTCAAACTGGCTATCGGCTTCAGTCCATACGAGGTGCTCACCATATAGCTGACCAATTTCACTTTGTCTTCCGGTGCGGAATGTTTCAGCACATCACTGACAATATAAGGAAGGTCTTCTTGGGTGACCAATTCTTTTTTGTCTCCCAGCTCTGTGATACGTTTCGTCACACGCTTGGTCTGCTCGGGAGTGAGTTCCAATCCCAATTCTTCCAAGTTACGAAGGATGTTGGCTTTACCGCTATTCTTGCCAAGAGCATATTCGCGTTTTCTGCCAAAACGTTCCGGAACAAGGTCATTGCTGTAGAGCCCTGCCTTGTTGTCGCCGTCGGCATGAACACCAGCTACCTGAGTAAACACATTTTCACCTACAATGGGTTGGTTGGGAGCGATACTGATACCTGAATAGCCCTCGACAAGATGACTGATAGCGTTCAACTGTTCTTCACGGATGCCTGTCGAGGCATTAAATTGATCTTTCAAAATAACCTGGACACTGGCAAGCGGAGCATTACCACAACGTTCTCCAAGTCCGTTGACTGTCACATGAAGACCTTTCGCACCGCTCAGCACAGCAGCTAAAGAGTTGCTTACCGCCAAATCATAGTCGTTGTGAGCATGGAAGTCGAAATGGGTGTCAGGATAGCGTTTAATCATCTTGCGGAAGTATTCCACACACTGAAGCGGATTCATGATGCCAAGGGTATCCGGCAACAGGAAGCGTTTGATTCCTGAATCAACCAACGCATCCATCATCTGATAGACATAATCAGGAGAATCCTTCATTCCCCCGCTCCAATCTTCAAGATAGAGATTGACCGTCAATCCCTGCTCATGAGCATAAGAAAGAGTCTGCTTGATGTCGGCAATGTGCTCTTCCGGTGTTTTATGCAGCTGTTGGGTGCAATGGCGCAACGACCCCTTAGCCAGAAGATTGATGACCTTGCATCCGCATTCCTTAATCCAGTCTACAGACAGATGTCCATCGACAAAGCCAAGCACCTCCACCCTATCGAGCATATCATCGCGTTCAGCAGCCCGACAAATCATTTTGACTGCGTCTTTTTCGCCTTCACTGACTCTGGCAGATGCCACCTCAATTCTGTCAACATTGACATCCTTCAGCAGCATACGGGCGATCATCAGCTTTTCGTGAGGGAGAAAAGACACACCATTGGTCTGTTCTCCGTCACGCAAAGTGCTGTCCATAATCTCGATATAGGGCGAGATTCGTTTATAGGTTTTTACTTGTTCTGGTGTTCCCATGCTTCGATCTTATCTTTGTTCTGAAGCAGATAGTCAATGTCGTCAAGTCCGTTCATCAAGCAGTGTTTCTTATATCCGTTGATATCGAAATGCTCACTGCGTCCAGTAGCCTTGTTGGTGACTGTTTGCTCCGGCAAATTCACCTCTACTTCCATCTTTGGATTGGCAAAGATACTGTCAAAAAGTTCCTTCAGGAAATCATCGCTGACCACAACAGGAAGAACGAAATTGTTCAATTCATTGTTCTTGTGGATATCTGCAAAGAAGCTGCTGATGACCACACGGAATCCATAACCGGCGATGGCCCACGCCGCATGCTCACGGCTGGAGCCGGAACCGAAGTTCTTTCCTGCCACAAGAATGCACCCCCCATAAGTGGGATCGTTGAGGACGAAGTCTTTCTTGGGAGAGCCATCCTTGTTGTAGCGCCAATCACGGAAGAGATTGTCACCAAACCCCTCTTTGTCTGTCGCTTTCAGAAAGCGGGCTGGTATGATTTGGTCGGTGTCTACATTCTCTAACGGAAGTGGAACACATGTACTGGTGATGATATTGAATTTTTGTTTCATTGTTGTCTTCTTTAATATTGCACGATGTTTTTAGAGAAACTCTCTTGGGTCTGTGATCTTTCCGGTCACTGCCGCAGCGGCTGCCACAAGCGGGCTGGCAAGAATGGTACGGCTACCGGGACCTTGACGTCCTTCAAAATTACGATTGCTGGTCGAAACGCTATATTTGCCTGCAGGTATCTTGTCATCGTTCATAGCGAGGCATGCGGAACAACCCGGCTGGCGGATTTCAAAGCCTGCAGCTTCCAAGACCTTGTCCAATCCTTCTTCTCTAATCTGCTTGTCCACCATCCAACTGCCGGGTACAAGCCATGCGGTCACGCCCTCTGCCTTTTTCTTCCCCTTCACGATGCTGGCGAAAGCGCGGAAATCTTCAATACGTCCATTGGTGCAAGCGCCCAAGAAAACATAGTCAATGGGATGGCCAAGCAGTTTTTCTCCTGGTTGGAAGCCCATGTATTCAAGGCTCTTCTTGAATGAAGCCTGTCCTTCTTCGTCTATAGTGTCAAGCGTTGGAATGGATTCTGTAATGCCAATGCCCATACCGGGGTTTGTTCCAAAGGTGATGCGTGGCTCTATATCGGCAGCGTTGAAGTTGAGTTCTTTGTCAAACACAGCGTCGTCACCGCTCTTCAAGGTTTTCCAATAAGCCACTGCCTTTTCCCAATCTTCACCCTTTGGAGCATACTGACGTCCCTTGATATAGGCAAAGGTTGTTTCATCTGGAGCGACAAAGCCTCCACGGGCACCCATTTCAATAGAAAGGTTACAGAGTGTGAGTCGGCCTTCCATAGACATATCACGAACTACCTGTCCGGCATATTCCACAAAATAGCCTGTAGCACCCGAAGTGGTCAGTTGGGACATCAGGTAAAGAGCCACATCCTTAGGAGTCACACCTGTCGCAAGTTTTCCGTTGATATTGATGCGCATGGATTTAGGCTTCTGCTGGAGAATACACTGAGAGGCCATGACCATCTCCACCTCGGAGGTACCAATACCGAAAGCAACGGCACCCATGGCTCCATGAGTAGAGGTGTGGGAGTCACCGCAAACGATTGTCATGCCTGGCAGAGAAAGTCCCTTTTCCGGTCCGACTACATGGATGATGCCATTATCCTTGTTCATCATTCCATAATAAGACAAGCCAAAGTCTTTGCAGTTTTTCTCCAAAGTATCCACCTGCTTGCGAGATATCGGATCAGCAATGGGTTTGTCTTGGTCGTGTGTAGGAGTGTTATGGTCAGGCATACAGAATATTTGTTTCGGACGGAAGCATTTCAGTCCACGGGCTCTCAGACCCGCAAATGCCTGTGGAGATGTCACCTCATGGCAATAGAGGCGGTCTATGTATAATTGTGTTGGGCCGTCTTCCACGACCTGTACAACATGTTTGTCCCAGATTTTGTCGAATAATGTGTTCATAATATTTTTGTTATTTTACTCTAAACTTATTGATACAATCGATGTATGCCTCGACTGAAGCTGTCACGATATCGGTATTGGCACCGAATCCATAATAGACAGAGCCGTCATATTCCACTTGCATGTGAACTTTTCCGACATCATTGGTGCCCTTGGAAATAGCCTGAATGGTAAATTCCTTTAGCACCATGTGTTTATGGATAATCTTCTTCAGAGCGTTGATGGCCGCATCCACTGGACCATTGCCTGTGCTGGCGTCCTCAAACTTCTGACCGCTGATATCCAATCCGATACTTGCCACGCTCTTGACACCCATACCAGTAGTAACCTGGAGGAAGTCAAGTTTCACAGCATGAGCCTCAGCTGTGTCAGCCCCTGCGAGCATCAGGATATCATCATCGTTGACCTCTTTCTTCTTGTCTGCGAGCTGCAAGAACTTCTGATAGATTTTATCCAACTTCTCCTCGGACATTTCCTTGACACCAAGTACGCCCAAACGATATTTCAAGGCAGCGCGACCGGAACGTGCGGTCAAAACGATAGCGTTGTCGTCAAGTCCCACATCCTTTGGATTCATAATCTCATAAGTCTCGGCATTCTTCAGCACGCCATCCTGATGGATACCACTGGAATGTGCGAAAGCATTGCGACCCACAATAGCCTTGTTGGCCTGCACCGGCATGTTCATCAGACTGGAGACCATACGGCTTGTGGGATATATCTTGGTGGTATTGACATTCGTGTCAATGTTCAAACTCTTGTGACACTTCAGAATCATCGCGATTTCTTCCAAGGAAGTATTCCCGGCACGTTCACCAATACCGTTGATGGTTACCTCCACTTGACGGGCGCCATTGATTACGCCGCTCAAGGTGTTGGCTGTAGCCATTCCAAGATCGTTATGACAGTGAGTGGAAATGATGGCCTTGTCAATGCCGTCCACATGTTCCATCAAATACTTGATTTTCTCACCATATTCTGCTGGCAGACAATAGCCTGTGGTGTCGGGGATATTGACAACTGTCGCACCTGCCTTGATGACAGCCTCAACGACACGGGCAAGATACTCGTTGTCTGTACGTCCTGCATCTTCTGCATAGAACTCGACATCCTCCACATAGCGTTTTGCATATTTCACGGCAGCCACCGCCCGTTCAAGAATTTCTTCGGGAGTACTGTTGAATTTATACTTAATATGGGATTCACTAGTTCCGATTCCAGTGTGAATGCGTTTGTGTTTAGCATATTGTAGTGACTCGGCAGCCACATCTATATCCTTCTCTACCGCTCTGGTCAAGGCGCAGATGGTAGGCCACGTTACAGCTTTTGAAATTTCAATGACCGAATTAAAATCACCGGGGCTGGAAATAGGGAAGCCTGCCTCAATGACATCCACTCCCAGCTGTTCCAACTGCTTGGCCACCTGTATTTTCTCCACCGTATTCAGTTGGCATCCAGGCACCTGTTCGCCGTCACGCAGAGTAGTGTCAAAAATAAATAATCTGTCACTCATTTTGATATTTAATTATATGGTTATCTCTTATTACAACTTGAGCACTATATCGAAAAAAGCCTTTCACACTACCGGAAGTGAGAAAGGCTTTTTCGAATCGCATCAAACATCAAAGGCACACCTTAACACTTCCGACTACAT
>CAKPTK010000100.1 GCA_934190685.1 uncultured Prevotella sp. | reverse complement strand
CGATAGTACGGGTGGCCATCACTGCCGGTACGTTGCAGCCGAAGCCCATGATGAGTGGGATGAACGACTTGCCGTGCAGTCCCATCTTGTGCATGAGTTTGTCCATGATGAAGGCCGCGCGAGCCATATAGCCGCTGTCTTCCATAAACGAGATGAAGCAATAGAGAATGAGAATCTGCGGAAGGAAGACGATGACCGAACCGACACCTCCGATGATTCCGTCGACAAGCATCGCTTTGAGCGGTCCGTCCGGCATGGTCGAGGAAATCCAATCGCCCAAGGCTCCGACTCCGGCGTCTATCCAGTCTTGCGGATACTGTCCCACGGAGAAGGTCACCTGGAACATGATGTAGATGAGCAGGAAGAACAAGGGGAATCCGAAATACTTGTTGGTGATAATGTTGTCAAGTACATGGGTCACCTGATAGGTGTCCGTCTTGTTGCCCTCCTCAAAGCGTGCTTCTTGAAGGGCGCCATGGATAAATGCGTATTTGGCATCCATCACAGCGGTCTCGCTGTCGTCTTTTGTTTCCTCCTTGATTTGGGCGGCAACCTTGTCACGCACGGCGAGGATATCCTTTCCGTTGGGCAGGGCTTGTATGAATTTCTCGGCTTCCGAGTCGTTCTCAAGAAGTTTGATGGCCAAATAGCGGGTGGAGTATTTATGGCGGATTTGTGTGTCCTTCTGTATTTCCATCTTAATATTCTCAATGGCATTCTCCACATATTTCCCGTGGTTCACATGGATGTGGCGGAACACACTCTTGTGAGGTTTGGGTCCATGGGCGAAATCCTCCTCATGGTCGTCATCGTCTTTGACATAATCCTTGTGCCAGTTTTGCAAATCCTTTTCCACTTCAGGATTGATGTTGCCGGCCTTGTCGAGGAAGTCCACTCCTTCATAGAGGTTGATGATGATGTGGAAGAGCTTGTCCACTCCCTTTCCTGTCTTGAAGACGGTAGGAATCATTGGCACGCCGAAGAGTTGCCCCAATTTCTGATAGTCAAGTTCGTCCCCTCTGTTCTCAAGCTCGTCAAACATGTTCAGGGCACACACCATGCGGAGGTTCATGTCCACCAACTGGGTTGTAAGATAGAGGTTGCGCTCGATGTTGGAGGCGTCTATCACGTTGATAATCACATCGGGAGTCTTCTCGATAATCTGCTTGCGCACATATAGCTCTTCCGGGCTGTAGGCAGAAAGAGAGTAGGTGCCGGGCAGGTCTACAATGTTGAATTCATATCCCTCAAACGTGGCGTGTCCCTCTTTGGCGTCCACGGTGACACCGGAATAGTTGCCCACACGTTCATGGGCGCCGGAAACGAAATTGAAGAGAGAGGTTTTTCCACAGTTGGGGTTGCCGACAAGGGCAACGTTGATGGTGCGGCGCTTTTTGAGGGCAGCTTCCTTGAACTGCTGGTCTGTGAGCGGGGAAGAGGGAACCTCTTGACTGTCAATGTGCGGTTCATCACACATTTTTCCTGCGAGATTCTCTTTTTCCTTGTTCTCCTGCGCCTCGATTTTCTTGGCCTCTTCCTCTGAGATCACCTCTATCATGTTGGCCTCATCGTGTCGAAGGGAGATCTCGTATCCCATAATCTTGTATTTGACCGGGTCCTTGAGGGGGGCATTGAGCAACACTTCTACAACCTTACCTTTGATGAAGCCCATTTCGACGATGCGCTTTCGGAAGCCTCCGTGTCCTAATACCTTTACGACGACACCTTTCTGACCTGTCGTCAATTCAGCTAATTTCATAATTCTAAAATCTAATCCTTATATTCTTAACAGATGCAAAGATACAATCTTTTGTTCATTCCGGGATGCAGCAGACGCCAAAATACCTACAAATGGGGATGCCGTCAACCTTTTGCGGTCTCCTCGTCATATATTTTGTCAAACAACTTCAGTAATAGGGTGGGTTGGGCGATGAGGTTTCGGATGTCTTGAAGTTTCTTCTCGTTTTCTGATCCGGGAATCCAAAGTTTGATGTATCCGTTGACGGAATATTTGTTCTGCATGTGTTCGTAAAAGCGTTTCCATTGGTCTTTACGGCTCAATTCCGGATAGTGGTCAAGGCCGTATTGCACGGTGCGGCGGAAAACTATTTCCGGTGCCATGTCCCTGTCCGCTTCAGCCACAATCTTGCCGTAAATACTTCTGGGAGCATGGGATGCGGAAGCCCGATGGTCCTCGACGGCTTCCTTCATAATCTTGATTTGTTCAGCGGAAAACCATTTCTGCAGCCGGGTGTCCGCAAGCAGAATTTTACCGCTTGTCAGGTGGTGGATAGCTCTTGGCCCTTCAAGTCCCAAGTCATGGTAGGCGGCAATGGCATAGGCCATATTCGCGTCAGCGCCGATTCGTTTGGCTAGTTCCAGGGATCGCCGTATCACTCTGACGGCATGGGTGATGTCGTGAGCCTTGTCGAAAGCATTGTATCTGGGAAGGATGTTTTTCTCGACAAATTCCATCAGGTCGAGACTTATGCTGGAGTCGTTCATACAAATGTCTTTTAATATTTGCAAAAGTAAACATTAAATTGTATTTTTGCAAACGTTTAAGTAAATATTTATGATATGGACGAAACTTCCGTAAGTATAGATTCTTTGAAAGCGTGGTATTTGGCCGCTCGCCCCAAAACCTTGACTTGTGCAGCCGTTCCGGTTATGATTGGCGGTTCGTTGGCCATGGTCGATGCAGGGGCTGAATTCCAATGGATTCCCGCCTTTCTTTGTCTGTTGTTTGCCTTCGTGATGCAGATAGACGCCAATTTGGTCAATGACTATTTCGATTGTGTCCGGGGAAATGACGACGAGACAAGGCTCGGTCCGAAACGTGCCTGTGCGCAGGGGTGGGTGAGGCTCAAGTCCATGAAGCGGGCGATAGCCATAACCACGTTGCTGGCTTGTGCCGTCGGACTGCCACTTGTCTGGTGGGGCGGGGCGGAAATGATTCTAATCGGGGCGCTGTGTGTGCTCTTCTGTTTTCTCTACACCACGGTTCTTTCTTATTTGGGGCTGGGCGACTTGCTGGTATTGGTGTTTTTTGGCGTCGTGCCAGTCTGCCTTACCTATTATTTATGTCTCCCGGTTCCTTCGCACACGGTCACATGGGAAGTGGTGCTCTCGTCTGTTGCCTGCGGAATGGTGATAGACGGTCTGCTGATTGTCAACAATTATCGCGATATGGACAATGACAAGAAGGCAGGCAAAATCACCCTTGTCGTCCGGTTGGGCAGCATTGCCTCAAAGGGACTTTATCTCGTTCTGGGCGTCGTGGCTTGCCTCGTCGGAGGCATCCATCTCACGACAGGCAAGCCTTCCGCTTTTTGGTTGCCCCTCCTTTATCTATTCTTCCATTGGCTGGCCTATCACAAGATGTGCATGATAGACAAGGGTAGGGGACTGAACTTGGTTTTGGGTGACACTGCCAGAAATATCTTCATTTATGGCATACTTGTCTCTATGGGCGTCTTGGCATGTTTTTTGCTATAGACACTATTGAAAAAGAAAAGGACAAGGAGGACTTAAGTATGGCATTTATCGACTATTATAAAATTCTTGGTGTGGACCGGAACATTCCGCAGAAAGATGTTCGCCGGGCTTATTTGAAACGTGCAAAACAGTTTCATCCCGATCTCCATCCCGATGACCCGAAAGCCAAGGCTAAATTCCAGGCCTTGAATGAAGCTTTTGATGTCATCAACGATCCGGAAAAACGGAAGAAATATGACCAATACGGTGAGCAGTGGAAGAATGCCGATGCGTTTAACGCAGCTGGCGGTGCCAATGGGGGGAGCTATCAATGGAGTTCTGAAGGAGGCTCCCCATTTGACGGTTTCGACTTCTCTGGCTTCAATGGTCAGGGTGGCGGATTCAGCAGTTTCTTCGAGCAGATGTTCGGCGGGGCTGGCAGGACACGTTCCCGCAGGGCGAGTCGCATGAACAACGGCGAGATGAAAGCTACGGTCAATATCGACCTTTACACGGCCTTGCTCGGAGGAGAGATAATCATCACACTCAATTCCGGTGTTAAACTGAAGTTGAAAGTTAAACCCGAGACGCAGAACGGCACAAAGGTTCGTTTGAGAGGCAAGGGCTATGACAGAGGTGACGGTACATGTGGCGATTTGATTATCACTTACAATGTGCAGTTGCCGACCAACCTTACGGAAAGACAAAAGGTACTGCTTGGCCAAATGCGGCAGGGTTAGCCCCACTTTCATAGAAAGTTAATAAAGGAAAAATATTTACTCAAAAACTTGCATGGTTGGCGAAAAAGCACTATCTTTGCAAGACTTTGGGTAAATATTTTTCTATTTGCTTGATAATCAGAAGTATAAAGGATTAAGGTATATAAGATGAGACAATTAAAGATTGTAAAAAGCATCACTAATCGTTCAAGCGAAGCGTTGGACAAGTATCTCGTGGAAATCGGCCGTGCGCCTCTTATCTCTATTGACGAGGAGATAGAGCTTGCACAGAAGATTAAAAAGGGAGGTCCAGAAGGAGAGCGCGCAAAAGACAAGTTGGTGACTGCCAATTTGCGCTTTGTCGTTTCTGTTGCCAAGCAATACCAACACCAGGGATTGACGCTTACCGACCTCATTGACGAGGGAAACATCGGTTTGATCAAGGCTGCGCAGAAGTTTGACGAGACTCGTGGTTTCAAGTTCATCTCTTATGCAGTGTGGTGGATTCGCCAGAGCATTCTGCAGGCTATTGCCGAGCAGAGCCGTATTGTGCGTCTGCCTCTAAACCAGGTTGGCTCGTTGAACAAAATTAATCATGAAATCAACAAGTTTGAACAGGAAAATCAGCGTCATCCTTCCGTTTCAGAGTTGAGTGAGGCTACCAATATAGATGAAGAGAAAATCGGTCAAAGTCTGATGGCCGATGGTCACCATGTCAGCATTGATGCGCCTTTTCAGGATGGAGAGGACAACTGTATGCTTGATGTGATGCCTAGTGGCGATGACAGTCGTACAGACCGCCAAGTAGACCATGAGTCTATGGCATTGGAACTTAACTCCGTATTGTCCAAGGTGCTCAAAGACCGTGAGATAACCATTATCCGGGAGTGTTTCGGCATAGGTTGTCATGAGAAAGGACTTGAGGAAATCGGCGACCAACTTAATTTGACAAGGGAGCGTGTTCGTCAGATTCGCGAGAAGAGCATTGCCAAATTGCGTGACAGTGGAAACGCCAAAATATTGATGAAATATTTAGGCTAATCCGCCATTGTGCGAAAATAAAAGTATGCAAAAGTTTTGGTAGTGTCAAGAATTATCATTACCTTTGCAAACGATTTTTAAAGGTCGGTCTCGTAGCTCAGTTGGATTAGAGCAACAGCCTTCTAAGCTGTGGGTCCAGGGTTCGAATCCCTGCGGGATCACTTATGACTCCATGCGGGTCACAAGGAAACAAATTTTCAAAGCAGAAAGAAAGAGGATTTTACACTAAGTAAACTCCTCTTTTTGCGTATATTACACTGATATTCAGCGGAATGTCTGTCTTTCAAGATTAGGTTATTTAGAGGTTAACATTATTGTCTAACATCGCGGTGGATTTCCGCTATGGTACAGAAGAGGACAGAATGTGACACAAAACGACAAAAATGCGTTACACATTGCGTTACACGTCACGCAAAAGTGCGTTACACGTTTTTCAAGTTTGCGTTACACGTCAGCTAAATAACCCGATTCATGGCAAATTTGCTGATTTCTCGTATTAAATATTGTTAAAGCGATATTTTCCTCTCTCACCTCCATGCTCAATGAAGCCGCCTAAAATCCGTAAGGAAGTGGAAAAACAATTTGTTGACGTCATTTATGACAGAAGAAAACTTGCCGCAAAGCGTGGCAAAGGGTATGTGGAGGTGAGAGTGTACTTGGGAAGAAACGAACGCAAATACTTCCCTATGGGCATGGCTGCACCTGATGAGTGGGAAGCATTGGCTGCATCGGAGGAGGTGACAAGCCTTCTCCGCAAGTGCAAGAAGATTGTTTCTGCCATGGATGTGCTTGGCGAGGAGATGACGATGGAGAATTTCAACACGCATTACTTCGGTGAGGATGCCATCCAAAAACAAGAGGAAGAAAAAGCCAAGGAGCCGGACAACTCCAAGAAGAACTTCATTACCTATATGGAGTTTGCCCTTGGAGAGGAGGATTTGCGAGACGGAACACGTCGGCATAAGGTCTGTGTGATTGAGGCAGTCAAGACGTTCGGCCAACTCAACACCTATGGCGACCTCACTCCCAAGAAGATTATTGCCTTTGACAACTGGCTCCACGATGGCACCCGAACCGATGTGACATGCTACAGCTACCACAAGAAGCTGCACAAGTGGGTGCGCCAACTCTACCAGATGGGCGAGATTGCGCAGGATCCGTACCAAGTGGTGACCTTGAAGCGAGGCAAGAGCAAGGAGCGCGAACCGCTCACGGAGCTGGAGTTGAAGATGATGCGCTCGCACAAGTTCGAGCCGAAGCTGGAGCGAGTAAGGGACTTGTTCATCTTCGCCGCCTACACTGGCCTGTCGTTCTGCGACACGCAGACCTTCGACTTCGGGAGCATGACGAAGAAGGAGGGCGGCATGTACTATATCGACGGGAGCCGTATCAAGACCGAGACGAAGTTCTTCACCCCTATCCTCGGTCCGGCGATGAAGGTGCTTGAAAAGTACGACTACCAGTTGCCGAAGATAAGCAACCAGAAGGCCAACGACTACCTCCATGTGATACAGATGGAGCTGCACATCAGGCAGAAGCTGACCTTCCACGTGGCGCGGCACTCGTTCGCCACGATGGCATTGGCGCACGATGTGCCTATTGAGAATGTGGCGCGGATGCTGGGGCATCAGGACATCAAGACGACGCAAATCTACGCAAAGATCCTGCGCACGACAATCGAGCGACACGCCACCGCCTTGCAGCGGTCAATCATCTAAGACACGGCTTTCAATCGTCAATGACACGATAGAATACACCCTTTAATAGCTGCGACTTTCCCGACTCATGGAAGGTCGCAGTTATTTTTTCGCAGATGTACCGCTGCCCCATGATGTAAAAGAGTGCTCTCGGACTCGGTATCGTGTCGGAGAGGAAGGAGAATGTGTACTTCTTCTTGCCGTCAATCTTGTGCATGACGCTGCGCATTGCGCTTGCCGTGCTCTCGTTGAGCCGAAGGGTCTTGTTGTAGACGGAGTAAGAAAAGTTGTCCCACACCTCCACCTTGTCAACCACCGGGTGTGGCTGATGCCCTGCCGTGAGCGTCTGCCCGTCCCAAAAGCCGACGTATATGACGGAGAAGTATTCGCTTGTCTTGTTCTCGTTGCCCTTGCCGATGGCATAGCTCGCATAACCCTGCGCAAGGTCGCCGGCGTTGTAGTCGATGCTGCTGTCAGTGTAGCTTCTTCGCCCGAAAGCCGTACTGTTGTCAGTGCGAGCTCCCGTAAAAGAGCTGCTACTGCCGCTACTGCTCTCGTCTTCAGAAATCGTCCACGACTCGCTGCTGCCCATCTCTCCGCAGTCGAGGAAGAGCACGTTGCCGTACTTGTCATCCGTGCCCTCAATCCATGCCGGGACAATCTTCATCTCTATCTCATCGGCATCCTCACCGACATAGTTTTCTCCGAACTGGTTGACAGGCAGCAATCGGTTATAATACTTGTACCAGTTGTTGCCGTTCTGCGACTTGAACAACTCCGACTTGTAACAGTACATCACGAAATAAGTGTCGTTCTCCTTGCAGTAGAATAGCCTGTTGCCGTCCGACCCGCTCGGGTAGCCACGACACATCAAGCAGCTGTACCCTCTGCCATCGCGCCCCGTACCCTCGTACACACCGCTCACCTTCAACTGTTCCGCAGCCTTCACCAAATCCATCATCTTGTCATACACTATCGCCTTTGACTTGTTGGCACGGATAAACCAGTCGCAGGAGTAGTATGCCCAGAGCAAAGCATCGTTGTCGGCATACTTCAGATTGCAGGATGCCATATACTTGCTCTCGTCCTCCTGGCTGACTTCAGCCGTATAGCT
>CAKPTK010000099.1 GCA_934190685.1 uncultured Prevotella sp. | reverse complement strand
GGAAAAACTATCAGTGCAAAAATTTCTCTATATCAGCCTTTTTCAGTATCTTTGCAACAGATAAGAAGTGTGGCGCAAAGAGGCTCTAAAACTTCGACCAACGGCCCAGAACTTCTTCTAAAACCCATTAAGACAAAAACATTTAAATCAAATATGGCAGAAGTACAAAACTCTGAGAACAACTATTCAGCCAGTAACATCCAGGTCCTCGAAGGACTTGAGGCCGTGCGCAAGCGCCCTGCCATGTATATTGGCGATATCAGTGAAAAAGGACTGCATCACTTGGTCAACGAGACCGTTGACAACTCCATAGACGAGGCGATGGCAGGCTACTGCAAAAACATCGAAGTGACCATCAACGAGGACAACTCCATCACCGTACAAGACGACGGTCGAGGCATTCCTGTCGACGAGCACAAGAAGCTCCACAAGTCCGCCTTGGAAGTGGTGATGACCGTACTCCACGCCGGAGGCAAGTTTGACAAAGGCTCATACAAGGTTTCCGGCGGTCTTCATGGTGTCGGTGTAAGTTGTGTCAATGCCCTGTCCACCCATATGAAATCCCAGGTCTTCCGTGATGGAAAGATTTACCAGCAGGAATATGAAAAGGGCAAGCCCCTCTACCCTGTGAAAGTTGTCGGAGAAACCACCCTGCGAGGCACACGCCAGCAGTTCTGGCCAGACCCGACCATCTTCACCACCACCGTGTACAAATGGGACATCATCGCCTCCCGTATGCGCGAACTGGCCTACCTCAATGCAGGTATCAGAATCAAGTTGACCGATTTGCGCCCCAACGAGGAGGGCAAGACTCGCACAGAGGAGTTCCATGCCAAGGACGGACTCAAAGAATTCGTACGCTATGTGGACCGTCACCGCACCCATCTCTTCGATGACGTCATCTATCTGAAAACCGAGAAGCAAGGAGTGCCCATCGAGGTGGCCATCATGTACAACACGGACTACTCAGAGAATATCCACTCCTATGTCAACAATATCAACACGATAGAAGGAGGTACGCACCTGACCGGTTTCCGCGCCGCCTTGACAAGAACCTTGAAGGCATACGCCGACAACGACCCTGTCATCTCCAAGGCCATCGAGAAGGCCAAAATAGAAATATCAAGCGAAGACTTCCGCGAGGGACTCACAGCCGTTATCTCCGTGAAGGTGGCAGAACCGCAGTTTGAAGGCCAGACCAAGACCAAGCTGGGCAACAGCGAGGTGGCAGGTGCTGTGCAGCAGGCTGTCGGCGAGGCGCTGAGCAACTATCTTGAGGAACACCCCAAGGAAGCCAAGATGATCTGCGACAAGGTGATTCTCGCCGCCACCGCCCGTATCGCCGCCCGTAAGGCCCGCGAAACCGTACAGCGCAAGAACGTGATGACTGGCGGCGGACTGCCTGGAAAACTGGCAGACTGCTCTAACAGAGACCCCAAGGAATGTGAAATATTCCTCGTCGAGGGAGATTCCGCCGGCGGCTCCGCCAAGCAAGGTCGTGACCGTTACACGCAAGCCATCCTGCCACTCCGCGGCAAGATTTTGAACGTGGAGAAAGTCATGTGGCACAAAGTGTTTGAAAGCGAGTCAGTGATGAACATCATCCAGAGCATCGGCGTGAGATTCGGTGTGGAAGGCGATGAAGACAAGACCGCCAATATCGACAAACTCCGCTACGACAAAATCATCATCATGACCGATGCCGATGTCGATGGTTCTCACATCGGCACCCTCATCATGACATTGTTCTACCGCTTCATGCCCAAAATCATCCAGGAAGGACATCTCTACATCGCCCAACCGCCGTTGTATCTCTGTACCTACAAGAACAAGGTGAAGGAATATTGCTACAACGAGCAACAACGCCAAGCATTCCTTGACAAATACGGAAACGGAACGGAAGACGGCAAGAGCATCCACGTGCAGCGTTACAAAGGTCTTGGTGAGATGAACGCCGAGCAGCTATGGGAAACGACCATGAACCCCGCGACCCGCCTGCTCAACCAAGTGACTATCGAGAACGCCGCCGACGCTGACGAGATATTCTCCATGCTCATGGGTGACGACGTGGAACCACGCCGCGAATTCATCGAGCAGAACGCCACTTACGCCAATATCGACGCATAACATTGAAAGAAATATAAGCCCGGTTCTCTCGATAGAATCGGGCTTTTTCACAATCAAAGCCACATATTAAATGAAAAACTTATTACTTACATTCGTTTTATGCATTCTGGGGTTGCAAGCAGCGAATGCCTCAGACAATGTGAAAGTATCACTCAACGGCCGCAATGCGACCATGTCCAACGGAAACATTACCATCAATATCGGAAGCAACGGCAGAGTAAGTTCACTAACTGCACGTGGCAGTGGAAACCTTCTTGGCAGTAATGGTATTTATTTCGACTATACCGCCAAAAGTAACGTCGGACTTTCTCCCGACAAGGCCGAAATCGTCAAGCAGACAGCAGACTATGCGGAAGTTCTCTATACCAACACCAAGAGTAATCCCATCATTCAGCAAGGATACATCATACGGACAGGAGACAATGGTGTTTATTCCTATGTCATCATCAAGGGCACAGAACACTCTGATACCACGAACATCAGAGAAATGCGAGTATGCGTACGAACGGCAAGCACACTTCTCAATGGCTATGTAGACGAAAGAATGAACGGACGCATACCATCGAACGCAGAAATGAAAGTTGCTGAGAAAAAAGAAAACACAGTACAAGACGCCACCTACAAATTGACAGACGGTACCATTTACACCAAATACAACTGGGCCCAATACATCGTTAACGACAGTGTACACGGACTGATGAACGACAACTATGGTCTCTGGAACATAGCTTGTAGCCGAGAATGGCAAAACGGAGGACCAATGAAACAGGAGCTTACCGTACATGCTACGAGCAAGTCGCCCATTACCATACAAATGTTACAGGGCGAACACTTCGGAACTTCTGCGCAGACTTTTTACAACGGAGAAGACAAAATATACGGTCCTTTTTACATCTATGTAAACAAAGGCACCCAAGAAGAAATGATTGCCGATGCCAAGAAAACCGCATCAGAAAAGCAGAAAGAATGGCCTTTTAAATGGTTCTCCAACTCACTCTATCCGCTTGACCGTACTACAGTGAGCGGATGCATCAACGTGACAACAGGTCAGCGCAAAGACAGTATACAGGTTGTGCTTGCAGAACCGAACACAGATGTGTATGCACAAGGAAAGAAATACATCTTCTGGGCACTGACCGACAACAACGGAAACTTCACCATCAAGAATGTGCGCAGGGGCAATTATGCCTTATATGCATGGGCATTAGCCGGAGACAACACGGATGAATTCTGTCAAAAGAACATTAGCGTGGAAAACGACAACATGGACCTTGGCACTATCAACTGGACCCCAATATGCTACGAAACCAAACTATGGCAGATTGGCAGCAATAACCGACGTTCCGACGGGTTTAACTTGAGCGACCATCTCCGTGCCTACGGCATGTGGGATAACGTTCCCGCCAACCTGACCTTTACCATAGGTGACAGCAAGGAAAGCACAGACTGGTATTATGCGCAAACTAAAAACGGAACCTGGACCATCGATTTCAAGACAGACAAGACATATACTGGCAACCTCTATCTCACCGCATCGGTAGCTGGGGCTGCCAACAAGCCCAAAGTGGCTGTTGCGCTCAATGGCAGTAACTGCGCCACGTGGAGTACATATACCGACTCTGGCATATTCCGCAGCGCCATGCTTGGTGGCAAGCACGCTCTCTACAAGCTAACCATTCCTGCAAGTCTGCTGAAAGTCGGCGACAACAAACTGACCCTCACCATGTCAGGCATCAAGAGCAATGGCGGTGTCATGTGGGATTGTATCAAACTGGAGGCTGGCGCTAAGATAACGACGGGCATTGAGCAAATGCCTTCATACAACGCATCAAGCCAAGTAGAGATTTACACGGTCAACGGAGTGAAAATAGGCACATATGCCACTTTGAACGAAGCAAAAGAACTGAAAGGAATCTATATCTACCGCCAAGGAAATAAGGTAGGCAAGATTTTCTTCTGACAGGATAACAAATATAAACCCTTAAACATTAAGTATTATGGCAGTAAAAGTAGCTTTTTTCGACGCCAAGAGTTACGACAAGGACTCTTTCAACGCCACGAACAAAGATTTTGGTTTCGAGATTCACTACTACAAAGAGCGCCTTTCAATGAACACGGTTGAACTGGCCAAAGGCAAGGACGCTGTCTGCATTTTCGTCAACGCGGAATGCGATGCCCGAGTAATTGAGCGCCTGGAGAAATACGGCGTGAAACTCATCGCCCTTCGATGCGCAGGCTTCAACAACGTGGATCTCCAAGCAGCGAAAAACCGCATCCCTGTAGTGCGCGTCCCCGCATACTCTCCGCATGCCGTGGCAGAATATGCCGTCACTCTGATGCTGGCACTCAACCGCAAGGTCTATCGCGCCGCCAACCGCACAAAGGAATTCAATTTCAAGTTGAATGGACTCCTGGGATTCGACATGTACGGAAAGACCGTTGGCCTCATCGGCATGGGCCGCATCGCCAAGGTTCTCACAGGCATCCTTGAGGGTTTCGGCATGAAAATCATCGCCTATGACAAATATCCAGACATGGAGTTCTACAAGCAGCACAACGTCACCGCTGTCACCCTCGACGAACTTTATGCACAAAGCGACATCATCTCCCTCCATTGTCCATTGACCGAAGAGACCAAGTTTATCATCAACAAAGAGAGCATTCAAAAGATGAAGAAGGGCGTGATGATTATCAACACCGGTCGTGGAAAACTGATTAACACCGAGGACCTCATCGAGGGTCTGCGCAACCATCAGGTGGGAGCTGCCGGCCTTGATGTCTATGAGGAGGAACAGAAATTCTTCTATGAAGACCTGAGCGACAAGATGATCGACGACGACAAACTCGCCCTCTTGCTGATGATTCCTAACGTGATTCTCACTTCCCACCAGGCATTCTTCACCCAAGAAGCCCTCCACAACATAGCCACCACCACCCTTCAGAACATCAAGGACTGGTCGGAAGGCAAGCCACTGGTCAACCAAGTGAAATAAGGTTCATCCACTATACTTCTGATTGTGAAAAATGACAAACGTAAAATAATCGCCTTGACTTGTGCCGTCGCATTCATGCTGGCAGCACAAGCCAAGGCCTTTTTCTCTCCACGGCAAGAAACGAAACACCCCGCAAGCCAACAGGAACAGCCGTTGTCTATTAGTAACGGAAAGTTGAGCGCCACCTTCAGCGGAGACATCTCTGCTGAAGAGATTTTCCTCAGCGATACCACTATCCCTGACAAGGTACAGAATTCTCCTTTCGCCGTCCTGCGCATCGACGACCAAAACAGCAACCCTACGAAGCATTTCCACCGCTCTCTGTCCGTGGACAGCGGCTTGGTAAGCGAAAGCTATCAAAAAGGAAGCACACGGTTTCATCGGGAATATTTCTCATCCCGACAAGACCATCTCTTGGCCATGCGACTGTCGGCAGACAAAGCGCAAGCCCTTTCATTCTCCGTTTCCTTGTCCGCATTCGGTCCCCACAAAGCAAAGGCACGGGGACAACAAATTACCATGACAGGGCACCTAACGCCCTACAAGGATAGCATCCTGCATTTCTGTTCCATTCTGAAAGCCAACACGCCTGATGGGAAAATATTTGCTACAGACTCCACCCTCTTCATTGACGGAGCGACAGATGTGGTGCTCTACTATGTCAACGAGTCAAGCCTCAACGACGAATTTCCCTATATAGAAAAAGCGGCTGACGATGCCTGGCACACGGTAAACTACACCTACGAACAATTCCGAGAGCGACACCTCGCAGATATCCGCAAAGCATCCAAGCTCTCCGACAAGAAGAATCGTCCTCAAGAGAGCAATTTCCGTCCATAACCATGGCCACTATCCATATGAAAACAATCATCCTCACCCTTCTCGCCACACTCAGCGTCCAATGGGTCGCCGCCCAAGCCTTCGCCTTGCCCTGGATTGGAGCATCCGTCGCCACGGGCGACCAACAGTTATGGTTCCGCCACAACTACTTTTTCGACAAAACGCCCAAGACTTTGTTCATCCAATTGGCTTCTACGGGCAGCTACAACCTTTACGTCAACCAATACAATGTCAGTCGCAATGTGCTCCTTCCTTTCCGCTCCGACAAAGAGCGTTCTTTGCCCGCAGAACAGACCTTTGACTTGACGCCCTATCTACGGTCGGACACCAACACCGTGGCTGTCTGGTATGCACCTGCAACAAGCCATAAGTGCGATGGCGAGCCACAAATAGCCGCCAGCATCTTCGGAACGGACGAGGAGGGAAACGCAATCTCTTACACAACCTCCAGAGACTGGCTGTGGAGTTACGCCAACGCCTCTCATTCCTGCATCGACGCCACAGCCTTCCGCACAGATTGGAATGCGGCAACACACACAATAATCCCTTGGACGACCGTAGAGCCGACATCAGCACCCCACGAGCGGATGTCGAGTGCTTCGTACCGCTACCGTAGAGTGACACAAGTATATACCCCCATTTGGAAACAGGTCACCAAAGACTCTCTCCGGGCAGGCTTTCCCACAACCGTCAATGGATGGATACGAATTACGCTAAGGGAGACACAACCCGGCGAACGGATTGTCGTGAACGGACTGACCTATATCTGCTCCGGCACGATGGACGAACAAGTCTGCCGCCGATTCTCCACAGAGACGACAAAAGAAGTGACCATCACTGGAGACAAATGGTTCAAGCCCGGGCAAGTACAAAACATTGAAGGCTTGATGATAGAAGAATTTGGGGAAGAATAGAACAAAATAACAAACTTTTATTTTGTCAAACCAACTTTATACCGTAATTTTGCAGATATAATCATCAAGAAAGAAGAAAAAGTGATCAATTTGCATCTGACGGAAGTAGGCGTGGCTGAAGCGAGAGGAATCTATAATGGAAGCCACATTGACGATGATCTGCTTCTTTTCGACAATATCGGCGATGTGCCCATGCTCAACAGTCCCCGCCACATGAACTGCATCTTGGTGGGACTTTGCCTAGGTGGACACGCCACCTACTCGGTAGACACCGTCCGCCACGAAATCGGTTCCAACGATGTTATCATCATCAGTGAAGGGCAGGTGACGGACAACTACCGCAAGTCTCCCGATTTCAGAGGTATCGCCTTCATGATGTCAGACGGATTTTTCCATGAAATCATCAAGGGCGTACACGAATTGTCCGCCCTCTTCATCTTCTCACGAAGCCATCCTGTATTCCATATCAGCGACGAGAATGCGGCTTCACTCGCCGACTACTGCAAGCTCATCAAGAAGAAACTGGATGAGGAGAACAACCATTTCCGCCGCGATGTGGTCCGCTCGCTGATGACCACGATGATTTATGACATCTGCGACACCATCTACAAGATACAGAACCTCGCCGCCAAAAAGCACACACGTGCCGAGAGTATCTTCACCCAGTTCATTCCGCTTTTGGAAAAGAACTTCCGCACGGAGCGTCGTGTGAGTTGGTATGCTGAACAATTGTGCATCACCGCCAAATATCTTTCCGAGACGGTGAAGCAAGTGAGCCAGCGCACGCCCAACGAATGGATCGATGACTATGTAACCCTCGAAATCCGTGTCTTGCTTCAAAACAGCACCATGAGCATCAAAGAAATTGCCGAACTCATGAGCTTTCCCAACCAAAGTTTCCTTGGCAAATATTTCAAGGAACATGTGGGCATGTCTCCTTCCGAATACAGACACAGTTGATAAGCAGCAGGTCTTATAGATAGCCCGCTGCACGCAATTGGTCGGCCGTGGCTACAAGCTCTTGATACCATGCAGCCCCAAAGCGGCGTGTTAGTGGTCCCTCAAGAAATTTGTATATGGGCAGTTGGAGTTCATTCCCCTTCTTGACCGCACTGCGGCACACGTCCCAACGGTTGTAGTTGAGTGCCACCGTGCCATTGTCAAACTGCTTGGCGCGGATGGGATAAAGTGCACAACTAATGGGTTTGCAGAACTTGATTTTGCCCGCACGGTGTGCCCGTTCAAGCGCACACCAACAACATCCACCCTCATGACAGGTGAAGACGCAGTCCTTTCCGCCCACAATGCTCGTCACTAGATCACCTTCCTGGTCGGTATAGGCCACTCCTTGGCGGTCAATGACAGCCTGTG
>CAKPTK010000098.1 GCA_934190685.1 uncultured Prevotella sp. | reverse complement strand
GAGTAACTGTCCCGCTTTTTTGTCGGTTCCTATAAGAGTTAGTTCTCAGGAGTGATGAGTTTATAACCCTTGCCGTGGATATTGATGATTTCAATCTGGTCATCGTCCTTCAGGTGCTTGCGAAGTTTTGTGATGTAAACATCCATCGAACGGGCATTGAAATAGTTGTCATCAATCCAGATAGTCTTCAAGGCGAAGTCACGTTGCAGAATCTCGTTGGCGTGGGCGCAAAGCAGAGCCAGGAGTTCGTTCTCCTTAGTGGTGAGCTTGGTGTGCTTGTCACCGATGGTGAGCAATTGCTTCTGTGTGTCGAAAGTGAAGCGGCCAATGTGGTAAACCGTGCACTCACGGGATTTCTTGCCACGCACACGGCGGAGGATAGCTTCCACACGCATCACAAGTTCCTCCATAGAGAAAGGCTTGGTGATGTAGTCGTCAGCGCCCAGTTTGAAACCTTCGAGAATGTCTTCCTTCTGAGTCTTGGCTGTCAGGAAGATGATAGGCATCTCACTGTTGATTTGGCGAATCTCCTGTGCCAGGGTGAATCCGTCTTTCTTGGGCATCATCACATCGAGCACGCAGATGTCAAACTTGTCCTTGGTGAAGGCCTTGAAACCAGCCTCGCCGTCCGGGCAAAGCTCTGCATAGAAATTCTTGGCCTGCAAATATTCACGCAGCAACATGCCGAGATTCTCGTCGTCTTCGCAAAGAAGAATCTTCAATTTGTTTTCGTTATCTTCCATAATCTTACAATTTATTTTCTTATTAATAATCAATCGTTTTATTCTGTTTCATTGTCTTTCACGATCGGCAATTTGATGGTGAAAGTGGTGCCTTTGCCATATTCGCTGCTGATGCGGATCTCGCCCTTGTGGAGATCGACAATCTTCTTGACATAGGCAAGACCCAAGCCGAAGCCTTTCACATCGTGCACATTGCCGGTATGAACCCGGTAGAACTTGTCAAACACCTTCTTCAAATCTTCTTTCTTAATGCCGAGACCATTGTCGCGCACCGAGAAGTAAAGGTGTTCGTCATCGTTCCATGTCTTCATATAGATGTTGATGGGCTGGTCAGGCTTGCGATACTTCACGGCATTGTCCATCAGATTGAACAACACATTGGTGAAATGCACCTCATCGACATACAGTTTGGATTCAATGGCTTCGATGTCCACATAAATCTTGCCTCCCGTATGCTCCACACGGAGCGTGAAGGAGTGGGCCACATTCTCCACCATCTCGTTGAGGTCGAGCTCCTTTTTCTTGAAGACGGCCTTCTTACGGTCAAACATCGACATCTGCAGCACCTTTTCCACCAGGAAGCGCAAGCGTTTCGTCTCATCGGCTATCACGCCTCCCAAGTGTTTCATCATGGCTGGGCTCTTCGGCACGCTCTCGTCGTTGAGCATCTGGGCAGCAAGCGAGATGCTCGAGATAGGTGTCTTCAGCTCGTGAGTCATATTGTTGATGAAATCGTTCTTGATTTCAGAATAGCGTTTCTGTCGGAAGATGACCACAATGGTGAATACAAAAGTAATCAACAGCACGATGGTGAACACGACCGACGGAATCATGAAGTAGACCGATGAAAAGATGTAACTGTTCATGTCCGGGAAGTGAATTCGGACTATGCCTGTCTTTGACTGAGGGTCGTTGCGGAACAATACTTGTGAATAGCTGTATTCCTCTCCTTCATCCGAATATTCCGGACAGCGGTAAATCTCTCTACCATCCTGTGTCGTCACGGTGAAATGATAGGGAATATTGATGCCGTTGTTCATCAGCTCCGCCCTTAAGTCTTGATCAAGCAATTTGAAGTTAATACGCTCTTTCAGAGGTTTTTCCGATGCAGAATAAAGAATGCTGTATACTACCTCGTCCAGCAATGCTTTTTGGTAGACATAGCGGTTTCTCACAATCTCACGCATAGACTTCGACGCTTCCGTAATAGAGTTGCGGTCGTTTCGGAGTATCATGCCCTTGGGCATGGAAGAAGGTCGGGTGGCGATAGTCTTGAGTTCGAATGAGGAATACATTGTACCATCCTTGCCCGTCACGGAATACTGATGGGACTGTTGGATTGTTCCGTCAGGCATGCCTGTCCTCGTTCCCAAGGAGTCTTTACGATAGGCCTTGCGCTCCGTCTCGTTGACATCTTTTTCAAGATAGCGCAATGTTTCGTTGAGCTCCAGATTGCGTGATGCCTGATAGAGCGCACGGTTGACAGACTCGTCAAACTGCTCTTTCTTCATGTTGGCCATTTCCTTGATATATTTCAGCTGCATGAAGAGTAAGCAGAGGAACGAAAGTCCCATTATGATTGCTATAGTCCAAATTGTTTTCTTTTTCATGTCGGCAAAATTAGTGTTTTTCTTAATACAACGTATTTTTTAAGTTAAAAATCTATCGTAAGTTTGTTATATTTAACAAATATACGATTATTATAGTATTAAAATGATAGATAGAATATTTAAGCATAGGCGAAAGTCATTCCCGCAGATTTGTAACATGACGTATCTTGAACTCAAAAACAAAATTCAGTTCAAAATGTCAACCTGTATCAACACCAGGAATGCGTTTTCTTTCTTTGGAAAAAGATTGACAAGTGGAAAATTACTCCGCCCTTATTCCCTCCTTACTGAGGCACTAACACGGCGTTAATGGCAGAGTAACAAAATTTTCACCACGGTGAAAATGAAATTAGTCGGCCATTAGCTGAACATTACTCGTAGGTAAGCTTATCAGGGACGAATCATTATTGTTTACAAAATAGGCAAAAGGCAAGGAGAAGACCATCTTTTGACTATTTCCGAAAATGAATATATTTATGGTGTTCCTAAAAATTTTTTTTTGCCAAAAATCATACACACCTACACAAATCGCTCGCACCCCCTGTGTTTATGCGGAGTTTAGCGATGTATGATGGGGCAAAAATCATACACAAATCATACATTATCCTACACAAATCCGCCATTTTAGGCAATCATAACCATTAATGGGAGGCGGAACAGCTTGCCTACAAATGTAAAAAGGCAGACATGAAGCCCCAATTGGGTGTCATATCTGCCGCTTATTTTACCTGATAATCCGGAAATGCGCAAAATGATGAGAAGAACACAACGTTTTCTCTTACATGGGCTTTATGCCAGTTGGTTCATATATTGGGCACACATCTCGGCGCAACGTTCGCCATCCACACCAGCCGAGACGATGCCACCGGCATAGCCTGCCCCTTCACCACAAGGGAAAAGTCCACTGACGGTGACATGCTGAAGCGTTTCGTTGTCACGAAGTATGCGGACGGGAGACGATGTCCTCGTCTCGGTGGCAATGAGCACAGCCTCGTTGGTCAAGAACCCATGGCTCATCTTTCCAAATTTCGTGAAACCCTCTTGAAGCCTTGACACAATCGTCTTGGGCATCCAAAAATGCAGAGGACTGGAGATGAGTCCTGGAGCATAACTGCTCTTGGGCAGGTCATAACTCAAACGGTTGTTCACGAAATCAGCCATACGCTGCGACGGTGCCGTCTGCTTCATGTTGCCCTGCTGCCAACAATCCTGCTCCAATTGTTCCTGGAACCGGAGCATTCTCAAGGGGTCGTCACCCTCTACGTCCTCAGGACGCATCTCCACAACCATGCCACTGTTTGACCATTTAGTTCCACGATTGCTCGGACTCATGCCGTTGACGACAATCTGGCGGGCATCGGTGGCGGCAGGAATGACAAAACCGCCGGGACACATGCAGAAAGAGTAGACTCCGCGATTGTCCACTTGGGTGACAAAACTGTATTCTGCAGCAGGGAGATACTTGCCTCTTCCCTCCTTGCGGTGATACTGTATCCGGTCGATGAGCATCGATGGATGTTCAAGACGCACGCCAACGGCAAGTCCTTTGGCCTCCAACTCCACTTTCGCTTCTGCCAAATAACGATACACATCACGGGCGGAATGGCCGGTAGCGAGGATGACGGGACCACGATAGTTTTCCTCTCCCCCAGTAACCAAATTGACTGCCTCTACTCCTTCCACTTGTTGATTGTGCAGAAGGAGGCGGGTCATCTTGGTTTGGAAATGCACCTCACCGCCACAACGGATAATGGTGTTGCGCATATTCTCAATCACTCTTGGCAGTTTGTCGGTTCCGATATGGGGATGGGCATCCGCCAAGATGTTGGTGTCAGCCCCATGCTGGCAGAATACATTCAGAATTTTCTCGATGCTGCCCCGCTTTTTACTCCGTGTATAGAGCTTTCCATCGGAATAGGCGCCTGCGCCGCCCTCGCCAAAGCAATAATTGCTTTCGGGGTTTACTTTCTGTGTCTTTGTGATGGCGGACAGGTCACGTTTGCGCTCATGCACATCCTTACCCCGCTCAAGGACGATAGGCTTGATGCCCAATTCTATCAGTTTGAGAGAAGCGAACAGTCCACCGGGACCTTCGCCCACCACAATGGCATGAGGGGCGGAAGAAACATCGGGATAGTGTGTCTCTACATATTCCTCACCTTGCGGAAACTCATTGACATAGACTCTGATTTTCAGGTTGACATAAATCGTTCGCTGGCGGGCGTCGATGCTGCGCCGGAGCACCCTGACCGCATTGATGGTACGTCGGTCAAGCCCCTTGTCTCTTGCCACATAGTCTGCAATAGCATGGCTATTGGCGGCCTGTTGTGGCAATACTCTTATTTGATACTCGTTGATCATTCCTACTCTTGTTAATGTTATAATGGAAGTTGAGGTTGAAAAAGGGGCTGAGTGCATACACTGCATGTCAGCCCCAAAGCTAATTAGAGAGTTATTAAAAAATCAGATTTTCTTTGTCTGCTCATTGTTGTTGCCGATCAAACTCATTCCCTCGTCAATGGCTTGCATGTTGAGAGGAATGAGAGAATGATGTCTTTCCGGCAAAGTTTTATAAAGTGCCTTTTCAAGGCCCTGCTTTGTCACAATCGGACAAACCTTGAGGAATGCGCCAAGGACAATCATATTGAAAACCTTGGAATTTTTCATGGTCGCCGCCTTGTCCATGGCATCCACACGATAGACGGTGATGTCGTTGCGTGTAGGAGGATTTATGACACCGAAGCCGTCATAAATCAGTATGCCTCCAGGTTTCACTTTCGGCTCGAACTTGTCAAGGGAAGGCTGGTTTAAGACGATGGCCACATCATAACTACTCAATATTGGCGAAGATATGTGTTGGTCACTTACGATGACGGTCACATTGGCTGTTCCACCACGCTGCTCAGGTCCGTAAGCCGGCATCCAAGTCACTTCCTTGTCTTCCATCAGTCCTGAATAGGCAAGAATCTTGCCCATCGACAGAACACCCTGACCGCCAAAGCCGCTGATGATTATTTCTTTTTTCATTTCGCTGTTTCCTTTGTTTACATACCTGTGGTGTCTTTCTTGTCGCCCTTGGGGTAATATTTAAACATATTCTCCTTCATCCATTCGTTTGATTTGGCTGGCGACAATTTCCAACCACTGTTACAAGTACTGACTATCTCCACCAAACTGGAACCCTTACCTGCCATCGAAGCCTCAAAGGCTTTACGGATGGCCTTTTTGGCCTGTCGGATAGACGCTACGCTCTCCACACTCTGCCGTGTCACATAGCAAGTGCCTTCAAGTTGGGCTGCTATTTCTGTGAATTTCAACGGATAGCCATGCAGCAAGGGGTCACGTCCATAAGGACAAGTGGCAGTCTTCTGTCCTATCAAGGTGGTCGGAGCCATCTGTCCACCGGTCATACCATAAATGGCATTGTTGATGAAGATAATCGTGATGTTCTCGCCTCTATTGAGCGCGTGGATAGACTCAGCCGTTCCGATACAAGCCAAGTCTCCGTCTCCTTGATAGGTGAAAACAAGGCGGTCGGGCCAAAGGCGCTTGATAGCTGTAGCCACAGCAGGAGCACGTCCGTGGGCCGCTTCCTGCCAGTCGATGTCAAGATACCGATAGGCAAACACAGCACAGCCTACAGGAGAGACGCCAACAGTCTTGTCTTCCATTCCCATTTCCTCGATGACCTCAGCCACCAATTTATGGACGACGCCATGCGAACAGCCTGGACAATAGTGCATCGGCACATCGTTCATCAGCGTCGGTTTTTTGTAAACCAGATTCTCTGGCGATATGATGTTTTCCATATATGATATTATTCTGCGTTAAGCTTTTCCTTGAGAGCGTTGACTATCTCTTCTGGTTCCGGGACGATACCACCCAGCCGTCCGAACCATTCTACAGGAACAGAGCCGTTGACAGCGAGTTTTACATCCTCCACCATCTGACCGGCATTGATTTCTACTGAGAGTATGCCCTTCTTGCCTTTGGCGACTTCTGCGAGTGCCTTGCTTGGATAAGGCCAAAGGGTTATAGGACGGAAGAGCCCGACCTTGATGCCTTCGGCGCGTGCCATCTCAATAGCTTTCTCGGAAATACGAGCCGCGCTGCCAAACGAGACAATCAAATAATCTGCATCCTCACAGTCTTGCTGGTCATATCTCACCTCTTCCTCCTCTATTTGCTTGTATTTTTCCTGAAGATGGAGGTTGCGTTTCTCCATGATTTCGGGTTTCAACTCCAAAGAAGTGAGGATATTCGGTTGGCGACCTTCGGTTCTACCGATAGTAGCCCATGGACATTCCTTCTTGATTTCTTCTTCTGTGCGGCGAGGCTTAAAAGGAGGAAGTACCACCTTTTCCATCATCTGACCGATCACACCATCACTCAAAATCATGGCGGGGTTGCGGTAGCGGAAGGCCAAAGTGAATGCCAAATCCATGAAATCAGCCATTTCCTGTACAGAAGCCGGGGCAAGTACGATGACATTGTAATCACCATTACCGCCTCCACGAGTAGCCTGGAAATAGTCGCTCTGGGAAGGTTGGATTGTACCCAAACCAGGACCTCCACGCTGTACGTTTACAAAGACGCCGGGAATTTCGGCTCCAGCCATATAGGCGATGCCTTCCTGCATGAGGGCGATACCGGGACTGGAAGAAGATGTGAAGACCTTCTTGCCGGCTCCCGCCCCTCCATATATCATATTGATTGCGGACACTTCGCTCTCGGCTTGCAACACCACCATACCTGTAGTTTCCCATGGTTTGAGCAGCGCAAGGGTTTCAAGCACCTCGCTCTGTGGCGTGATGGGATATCCGAAATATCCATCCGCTCCACAGCGTATTGCGGCACGGGCAATTGCCTCGTTGCCTTTCATCAACATTACTTCCTGTTCTGCCATGGTTGTCTAAGCCTCCACTTTTTTACGATAAACCGTGATGCAACCGTCTGGACACACTATCGCACATGAGGCGCAACCAATGCATGCCTCAGAATTGACAGGTTCCGCATAAGGATAACCAGAGGGGTTCACTTTCTTTGCCAATGCCAACACTTCTTTCGGACATGCAATGATGCACAACGAGCATCCTTTGCATCTGTCCTCATTGACGACAATGGCTCCTTTCATTTTACTCATATAGCTAATTCTCTTGTTGGGACTTGTCGTCCGAACATTTTCTTAACTGTGTTGTCAGGGATTATAATAATCCTTGCATCTATATTCAAGTATGCGTTCAAGCATGGCTTTCGCCTCGGCTGCGGGAGTGTTCACATCGAGTTCCATCGCTTCAGTATAGCAGTTGATGGCCAAATGCCATTCTCCTTTTTGCCGATGCTCGTTGCCTCGAAGATACAAAGACTCCGCCTGCCGTTCTTGCTCTGTCATACCTGTCTTATTTATAATATTCATGCTTGCCTGCGGCAAGAGTGTTCTTCATCAGCGAACAGATGGTCATCGGACCTACACCTCCAGGAACCGGGGTGATGTATGAGCATTTGGACGCAACTTCATCAAACTTCACGTCGCCGTTCAATCGGAATCCGCTCTTACGCGTCGAATCCGGAACACGTGTCGTACCGACATCGATCACCACTGCGCCTTCCTTCACCATGTCAGCGGTCACGAAATCAGGACGGCCGATGGCCGCTATGATAATGTCCGCCTCACGGCATTCTTCCTTCAAATGCTGAGAATGGGAGTGGCAAACGGTGACCGTGGCATCGCCATATTGTTTCTGCATCATCAGTTGCGCCATCGGCTTGCCGACAATGTTGCTGCGGCCCAACACCACGCATTTCTTGCCACTTGTCTCTATATGATAACGCTGGAGCAAGGTAAGAATGCCAAGTGGTGTGGCGGAAATGAAGCAAGGGAGACCGATGGCCATGCGCCCCACATTGACGGGATGAAATCCATCCACATCCTTGTGGTAATCGATAGCCTCGATCACCTTCTGCTCATCAATGTGAGCAGGCAAGGGCAACTGGACTATAAAACCATCTACATCGTCGTCTTCATTCAGCCGCTTCACCTCAGCGAGCAGTTCTTCCTCGCTGATGGTGTCTTCATGTCTGATGAGCGTCGACTTGAAACCGCATTGTTCGCAAGCGATAACCTTGTTTTTCACATAGGTCTCCGAGCCGCCGTCATGACCGACGAGGATA
>CAKPTK010000097.1 GCA_934190685.1 uncultured Prevotella sp. | reverse complement strand
GGTAGAAACTTGGGAGGATGGGTGACAGCCCTCTCTGCACAGGATCCGACATGAGTGGATGGATGCTGATGGGACTTCCAGGCTGTGTCTATGCATTTGGTGCGAATCAGGCTTGGATCGCAATCGGTCTTTTGATCGGTACGATTTTGAACTGGGTGATCGTCGCAGGTCGTCTGCGCCGCTATACGATCAGAGCAGGCAATGCAATGACGATTCCGGAGTATCTGAGCAATCGTTTCCGCGATAAGCATAATATTCTGATTACGATCTCTGCGATCGTTATTGTAATCTTCTTCGTGGTATATTCTGCATCTGCATTTGCTTCTGGTGGAAAGCTGTTTGCATCAATCACAAAGATGGATTATCATCAGGCATTGATCGTCGGTGCGGTCGTTATTCTGATCTATACGTTCCTTGGAGGATTCCTTGCAGTTTGTACCACGGACTTTGTACAGGGTATGATGATGCTGGTTGGTGTACTTGCTGTTCCAATTCTGGTTGTGATCGTGCTTGGCACAGGAAACATTGTACCAAATCTTGTAAATTCCGGATTGAATGTCGATGCGAAGGATTATCTGAATATCTTCATGCAGGATGGTAAGCCGATTTCCGGTATCAGTATTGCGTCCCAGCTTGCGTGGGGACTTGGATACTGTGGTATGCCACATATTCTTGTTCGTTTCATGGCAGTCCGCGATGAGAAGGAACTTGCAAAATCCAAGAAGGTTGCGATCGTGTGGGTACTGATCTCGCTTGTACTTGCCTGTGTGATCGGTGTGCTTGGACGTGCATATCTGTATCCAATGGTACTTTCCAACGAAGGTGCACAGTATGAGAATGTCTATATCGAGATGATCAAGAAGCTCTTCATGACAGATTACACGTTGCCATTTATCGGTGGCCTGCTGCTGTGTGGTATCTTAGCTGCAATCATGTCAACGGCAGATTCCCAGCTTCTTGTATCGTCTTCCGCAGTTGCAAATGATCTGTTCAAGGGTGTGTTCTTCAAGAAGCTGAAAGATAAGCAGGTCTTGTTTATTGCAAGAGCAACGGTATTTGTTGTCGCCACCCTTCAGCAGTGTACTTTCCGTGAGCGATTGCTGATAGAAGTACTTGCGTCGGCGCTGGTCACCGTTGCCATACATCTTGACAATATCCTGTGATGGAATGCCAATTTTAATATAGCTGGATGTCATCACCTGTTCCAACGCCTGGATATTCTCCACCGACTGATAGTCATTGGGCAATTTATAGCCGGAAGACACCGTGAGGTCTTCCAATGCGGGATGCTCCTCGATGACCGTCTTGGCGGCGTCAAGTGCACCCTGCCAATCACCTTTATAGAGGTCGACACGTGCCAACAGGGCATCTGCCGAAACGGTGTTGAAACGGTAGTTGAGTCCACTCTCCCACTCCTTCACGTTGAGACGTTTCTTGGCGTCGGCAATGTCGGCAAGCACCTGTTGATAGACCTGTTCCACACTGCTACACTGAAGTACAGCGTCTACGTCCGCCTTGACAGACAAGGGGATGCCGCGCGTGGTGGCAGGAGTGCAGTGGGTGTAAGGGGCGGCATAGAGGTTGACGAGCAGGAAGTGGCAGTAAGCGCGCATCATATATGCCTCACCCACCAACTGGTTGATTTCATCTTGGGTGGCTTCCGTAATCTCGTTCTGATGCTCGATGATGTAGTTGGCGATGTAGATGGCATGGTAGTAGCGGCGCCAACCGAAAGAGGAAGTCGTCCCTTGGCGGTTGGTGTCGTTCCAAGCCCAGATGTCGAAATATGAGTTGTAGTCGTCCGCCTCGGTCGAATTGTCCATCACCATCTCGTCGCCACGCAAGGTGGCGAGTCCGCGGTCCTCGGGGAAATATTTATATTCGTATGTCAGCAGCGCCCGATACTCCTTGCCGGTCTTGGCGATGACCTTGCCGGTTGGAGTGATATCGAGGAAATCGTTGCAACTGCTCAGGGTCAACAGCGCCACGAGCAGCATCACTATGGTTTGTTTTGTTTTCATTGTCGTCCTCCTATTAGAAATTCACGTTCAGTCCGAAGATAAAACTCTTGGCGATGGGCTGTGCATAAGGATTGCCCATGGTCTCCGGATCGAGATAGTTGTGGTAGTTGCTGGCGATGACAAACAGGTTGCGCGCCTCAAGTGAGAGCGAAGCATTCTTGATGCCGACGCGACTGGTCCACTGGGCGGGCAACTTGTAGCCCAGGCGCAAGCTCTGGAGACGCACATAGTTGCAGTCTTTAATCCAAGTGTCGAGCATGCTGTAGAGGTTATACTCGTTGTATTGTATAAACTCTCGTGGACGCTCAGACTGAACCATCAACTTGGCAAACTGTCCGTTTGGATTGTCCGAAGTCCAACGGTTGAGGATGTCCCGGTTGGTGTTCAAACCACGGTCATAGTTGGCTGGAGAATAGCTGGGCTGCACACGCACTTTCATGCCGAGGTTGAAGATGAAGTTGATACCCAACTGCCAGTTCTTGTAGTTCAGCGTGTTGATGAAGCCTCCCGACACTTTCGGGTCCGTGGAACCCATGTAGGTATAGAGGCCGCGCTGCTCGGCTGCTGTCAATGTGCTGGCACCGGCGGCATTGAGTTTCAGCAGTTCGGTGGCACTCACCTTCTCGCCGTCTTTGTTGACAAAGAGTGGATAACCCTGCTCATCCAAGCCGGCGGTCTTATAGGCAAAGAGAGCACCTACGGGATAGCCCTCACGACTGGGATAGGTAGAGTTTTCCGCCACCGTTTCCTTGATGATTTTGTTGCTGTTGTAGCCGAGGTTCAAATTGGTGGTCCAAGTGAAGTCTTTGGTGCGGATATTGCGCGTGCCGAGCGCCACCTCGACACCATGGTTGTTCATACTCGCCCAGTTGATGGTCGTGGAGGAGAAGCCGGACTCCAATGGCAGCATCTTCAGACCGATGAGGTCGGAACTGTGACGATAGTAGTAGTCCACCGACAGGGTGATGGCGTTGTTCAGGAAACCGAGATCTATACCGAGGTTCACGTTCTCCGTCTTCTCCCATTTGAGGTCTGGATTGGGTGCCGTCTCGCTGGCTATCACATCCTCAGTCTTGCCCGGCAGAATGGTCACTCGGTTGTAGGTGCCAATCAGATAGGGAGATGTGTTCTTGTCGATGTTTCCCTGCAAACCATAAGAACCACGAAGGCTGAGGTTGTCCAGCCATTTCACATCCTTGAGCCATGCCTCTTCCTTGGCGCGCCAAAGGGCACTCACGGAATAGAGGGGCAGATAACGGTATTTCTTCGCCACTCCGAACACGTCGCTACCGTCGAAGCGCACGCTGCCTCCGAGGGTATAGCGCCCCTTCAAGGTGTAGGAACCTGTGGCATACCACGATACGAAAGCGTTCTCGTTCTCGGTCTCCTGGTGGAGCGGATAGTTGTCCGCCCAACTCTGCGAGGGGAAGATGACAGGCTGGGTGGTGAGGGTACGTGGGTCGTAGCCGTAAGCCACGGAGTAGATGGAGTTGTTCTTCACATGGCGCACCTCCGTTCCGAGCATCAAGCCGAGATCGTGGATGTCACCGAAAGTCTGGCTGTATTCAGCCTGCGCCTTCCAGGTCCATTGCTTGTTATGGTATTCTGTGGTCTGGTGCATGCCTCCGTCGGGAAGGAAAGTACCACGTGTGCCGTCACTCTTCGGATAGGTGGTGTTCGCTTTCACCTTGCGCATGGCGTATGTGTTCTCGCCGGCATACTTGCTCAGCGAGTAGGAGTCTTCCTGCAAGCCGAACTGTGTGGTGAGTTTCAGATAGCGGTTCACGCGCAGTTCGGCGTCGAAGATCGCCATCACAGAGCGGTCGCGGCGTTGGTGCTTGGAGTTGGCACGTTCCTCAAAGATGTTGAAGTCGAGGGTTGTGGTCTCCTTGCCCTGCACATTGGCGTCATAGTTGTAGTTGCCGTTTTCGTCGTAGGGCGTGAAATAAGGGTTGGCCAAACGGGAGTAGTACACCGGGTTGGTGAAGCCGTTGGCATCCGTCATATAGGTGTTTTGCTTGCGTTCGTTGGCATAGACCGCAGCGCCTACCTTGAGGGCATTGTTGATGTGGTAGTTGGTTTTGAGCGTGATGTTGTAGCGGTTGTTGCCCACACCCTTCACCGTGCCCTGCTCGCCGGTGTAGCCCACAGAGGTGTAATAGTCGGCACGCTCGTTGCCGCCCGACAGGCTGACATTATATTCCTGGTTGAGCACTCCCCGGAAGAGGATGTCGTTCCAGTCCGTCTGCGTCTGGCGCAGACGGTTGATCTGGTCTTGTGCCGACTGGCTCAGGGCGTTCCAACCGCCGTTTTTGTAGGCTGCAGTCTCGCCGAGAGCAGAGAGGATGCTCGCCACGCCGCCCTTGTTCTCACGGTATACATAGTCCGAACCGAGCAAGGCAAGCTCGAGATCCACCTTCTCGTTGCTGTTGAGCAAGTTCAGCCGGTCGATGCTTGACTTGGGCATGAAAGTGAGTTTGCCCGAGAAATTGATGGTCGGAGCGCCCAGTTTGCCTTTCTTGGTCGTGATAACGATGACTCCATTGGCGGCACGCGCACCATAGATGGCGGTGGCGGCGGCATCCTTGAGCACCGTGATGTTGTCGATGTCGGAAGGATTCAGACCCGCAATGGAGGTCTGATAGATGTTGTCGATATCCTTCAAGTCGTCCATCGTCGGGATGTCTGTTCCCTCCAAGGGTATGCCGTCGAGCACCCAAAGCGGTTCCTGGGTGCCGTTGATGGAGGCGGTACCTCGGATACGGATTTTCACCGGAGCGCCGGGAGCGCCCGAAGAGGTGACGGAGGAAAGGCCGGCGATCTGTCCAGCCAGCGCCTGGTCGATGTTGTTGACCGCGCCCACCGTCTCGTCGGAGATTTTCACCGTGGTCACGGCGGCGGTGAGCTTGCGGCGGTCAATTTTCTGGTAGCCGTTCACCACCACCTCTTTCATTTGCCTCGCATCGGAAGTCAACGCCACCACATAGTGGTCTTTTCCCTCGACGATGTTCACTGTCTTGGTCTCATAGCCCAGGTATCTCACGGCGATTTGCTTCACCTTGTCGGTGATGCGCAGCGTGAACTTACCCTCGATGTCGGTCACGGTTCCGTCGGACACGTGCTTGGAGCCGTCCACAATGGAGATGGTGGCACCCGGCAGATAGTCGTCCGCCATAGCGCCATCGGTCACCACACCCGTGATGACACGTTCTTGTGCCGACAGACCTACGGCTGCCAGCAACAGGAGCGTCAGTAATATCAACTGTTTTCTCATTCTTTTCTATCTTTTTGTTTGTTACTCTATTTGATGTCCAAGCCCAAAGCTGCCTGGATGCGCATGATGACATCGGCATAGTGCATGCGTGTGGCGGTGTCGCCGGTGTTGCGCTTGGCCTGCAGCAGTTTGAGGATGCGCACCAGCTCGCCTCGCTTCACACTGATGGCGTCGCTCACACGGGTGAACTGTGTGCCGCCCATGTCGATAGTACGCGAGGCGGTGCTCAGACTCTGGCACGGCCATGTAAACTGCGGGTCGTCGACGATGGCTGGGGTGTCATAGATCTTCTTGTTGATTTTCACTCCCTCGCTCTCTGCCGCCGCCGTGATGAGTGCGTCGACGAAATTCTTCTGCAAGCTTCGCTCTTGAATGTCGGGTGACTGACCGCTGAGGGTCTTGGCGAAAATGTGCTTGTGCAGGAGATCCATCATATCATAGGCGGTAAAGGCTTTCTTGCCATTGGCCTGTTCATTGGCGAACATGCGGACGAGGCGTCCGTTGTCCATCATGTCCCACAACATATAGCTCTGCTGATTGCGCAGGGCGTAGTCGGGAGCCTGCTCCTGCACGCCCACCGGTGTGGTCTTGTTGAGGTAGGTGCATTGGGCAAGCGGAGTGCCGAAGAGCCATTTCGGGTAGGTGAACACCTCATCGAGGAGGAATTCCACCGCCGCCTTCTGCTTTTCTTTCTCCACAAAGGTGAAAGTCTTCTTGCCGTCGTCTATCGTAGTGTTGTCGACATACATGCCACCGACATTGGCAAGCACGTGATAGAGATAAAGACTCCATTGGTAAATCACGGCTTGGTAGAGTTTGGACGCCTCGTCATAAGTCTGTCCAGGCTCGCCTGTACGAGTCCAGTCCACGATATGGGGCACCACCTTCTTCAGGTTGGCGATGCCGAGACGTGCCGACTTCACGGCGTCGTCGCCCAAATCCTCGCTCAGGGCGCGGGGGTCTATCGCCGTGCGTTGGCTCTGAGCCTCGCTGAAGCGGTATTCCTTGCCTTGGTGGCGGTTGAGGAAATCGGCCTGTGACTTCTCGGCTTTCTTCTCGTCGGGATACCAGCGGTAGCCCCACTCTATCGCCATCAGGTCGTATGGACCGATGTGGGGAGCAATCTGCGTCACACCGTCACCGGGCTGTGCCACATAGTTGAATCGGGCATAGTCCATGATGGAGGGTGAGGTGCCGCCCACACGGTTGGTGAATTCGGGAGAGCGGAGCGAGTCGGTGGCGTAGGCATTGGAGGCAATCATGTTGTGGCGCAAGCCCAGGGAGTGTCCCACTTCGTGGCAAGCCACGAAACGCGCGGCATCGCCAATCAGGGTGTCGGGCAACTGATATTGGCGGGCGGCCTTGTTGTAGGCGCCTGTCTGCACCATGATCCACTCACGGAGGAGCGATTTCACGTTGTGCCACCAGATGATGTCCGCCTCCAGAATCTCGCCCGTACGGGGGTCGATCACCGAGGGGCCCATGGCGTTGGCCTTCTCCGAGGCATCATAGGTGAGCACGGAATATTTCATGTCGTCGCCTTCAGCGGCTATGCTGTCGGTCATGTCGAACACTTGAACAGCGTTCTTGAAGCCTGCCCGCTCAAACGCCGCGTTCCAGTCGGTCATACCTTTTTTAATATAGGGTCGAAGATAGGCGGGCACAGCCTGGTCGATATAGAAGACGATGGGCTTGACCGGCTCCACCAGTTCTCCACGCAGATAGGCGTCCTTGTCCTTGGGTTCCAGTCGCCAACGGGTGATGTAGTTGGCGCGCTGCATCTCCTGCTGGCTGTCGCTATATTGCAGACGGGAGGTGGAGAAATAGCCCACACGCTGGTTTTCTTTGCGGCCCACCATTGGCTGCTCGGGTAGCAGCACGAGCGAACAGCTCACCACAACGGTGACATTGGTCTTGCTCTTGCCCTCGTGCACCACGGTGGTCAGTTCGGAAGTGGCGGTCACATTGTTGGCAAAGGCCTTGATGTCGATGATATGCGACAGGTCTGAGTTGGCGGAAGTGCCGAGGTTGATGAGGTTGAACACATCGTTGATGCAGTTTTTCCTGCCGTCGAAGAGGTCGTTGACCTTGACAAGGACGGTCTTGTCTCCGGCTCCCACCGCCTCCACCTTGAGGCTGGCAATGAGCGGATCAATATAGTTGTCAGCCACCGACACAGCCATGGCGTCTGCCTGATCCACCTCGGGGGTGTTGCGCTGCTGACGCACGAAGACGGTCTTGTGGGCTTTGTCCCACTCAAAGCGGATGCACTGGTTTTCGTAGTTGATGCCCTTGTTCACACCGGCATCGTTGAGTTCCATCGGCACACGCTGCAGTTTGTTGGACACAAGAAACACTCTGCCCATCAAAGCGGTCGGTATTTCGAGATAGAAGTCATCGCCTTTTTTCACGACGTTCATCACGCCCTTCACTTCCACGGAGTCTTTTCCCGTAATTTTTTTATAATCCGAGACAGGTTGTTCCACCTTCTTCTTTTTCTTGAAGATTCCCATCAGAGGTGCTGGCATAGCGTATGAGGCGCATACGGTTGCCATGCAGGAGGCGACCAATGTCCCCAACACGATTTGTCTATTGTTCATTTAACTAATAAAAAGTCTTTTTGATGTATAATATATTATCCGCTACAAAGTTAAGCACAAATACATTAACTTACAAATATTTGGTTACATATCGCAACTATTTCGTCTCTCTTTTAACATCTTGTAAGCATATCTGTTGATAATTAAGTATTTAGTGTACTTTCAATTTTCATTTTTCAAACCTGCCGTTACACTTTTTCCCCAACCCTGTTCGACACCCTTTCATCCACCGAACGACGGAGTCTTAGAATTTTCACCGCGGTGAAAATTTTGTTAGTGTGCCATTAAGCATCCGTTAGTGTGCCACTAACGGGTCGTTAGTGTGCCATTAAGCCATCCTTAGTGTGCCACTAACAAAAAAACAAAGCCGCCACACAACTCGCAAGAGTCATGTGACGGCAATTGTAAATCCGTATTGATTTTTCAAAAAGACGTTAGTATCCGAAGATTTCCTTCAGCTTGGCGGTCAACTCATCGGAGTCGAACTTGCCCACCATCTTGCCGTCCTTGTCAATCAAGTACTTGGTCGGCAGATAGTGAACGGCATACTTGTCGCTGATGTCGTTGGTCTTGTCGAACTTGTAAGATGCTTTGTCAAGCATCTTCAGCCCACGGAGCACGTGATGAAATGCCTCAAGG
>CAKPTK010000096.1 GCA_934190685.1 uncultured Prevotella sp. | reverse complement strand
CCTCATAAGAAGGATTGTAGAGAACCTCAGGAGTACCTGTGATTCCGTACTTTGCTAAAACTGACTTATCAAACTTTGCCATTTTAAATTGTATTTAAGTTGTGAATGTTTGCTTAAAGAATATCCTAAATCGCTGCAAAGGTAAGAAAAAAAACAAGTATGACAAAGATTTGATAGCCAAAATCATATTACAAGATGGGTTTTTAGGTTAAAGTATTTTAAATGATGTTCTTTTGTCATTTAGACTTTGCAATTGTATTTGTCGCCTTATTATATAAAAGGTAGCATAGATTCATCGCCCTTGTGCGAAAAGTTTTCAATGCTTTATCATACATGCCTACACAAATCGCTCGCAACCCTTGTGTTTATGCGGAGTTTGACGATGTATGATGGGCTGAATATCCTACACAAATCATACACAGATTCTATTTATCGATCATCATTTCCCCGTTTTTCCGCGTCAGATGGCCCGTCTTTTTGCCGTTTGGGGGGTGTCGGAGAAGCATTTCTTGTCCGCAGTTTTCCACTATTGGCACAGCTATTCAACTTGTGTAATTGCCCTTGCCAAAGATGGTACAAGGCCCTGGGCAATGGATGAACAGGCAGTGGGCAACGATTGCCCAAAGCCTTGGACTGTTTTGGGGCAATTGACGGGAAGGCTTGCGGACGGTTATTTCATGTTTCTCGGGTGGTGTTCGAGAATCTCCCGGCGCAGGTCTGTGGTGTCAAGGTGGGTATAAATCTCGGTAGTGCCGATACTCTCGTGTCCCAGCATCTCCTGGATGGCACGCAGGTCGGCACCTCCCTTCAGCAGGGCAGTGGCGAAGGAGTGGCGGAGGGTATGGGGGCTGACGGTCTTCTTGATGCCGGCGGCAGTGGCGGCGCGCTTAATCATGATAAGAATCATCGTGCGGGTGAGGTGGGCGCCACGGCAGTTGAGAAACACGTAATCTTGTTCGCCAGGCTTGATTTTCAGTGCGCTGCGATCCATGTTCCACTTGTTGATTTCCTCCAATGCCCGTTTCGAGATGGGTACGAGTCGCTCTTTGGCTCCTTTACCCTTCACACGGACAAACTCCTCCTCGGCATAGATATCGCTCCATTTCAGGTTGACCAATTCGGATACGCGCAGTCCGCAACTGAACATCGTCTCGATGATAGCCCTGTTGCGTTGCGACTCCGCCTTGCTCATGTCAAAGCTGTTCTCCATGCGGTCTATCTCTTCCGTGGTCAGCACCTCGGGCAGATGCAGTCCACGCTGGGGCGACTCGAGCAGTTCGCTGGGGTCGTTCTCGATGACACCGTCCAGTTTCAGATAGCGGAAGAGCGACTTCACGCCGCTGAGAATCCTCGCCAGCGACCGGGTGCCCACACATCCGTTGTCCATCACCCAGGCGGCAAATGCTTCGAGATGGCTGAGCTTGACAGTCTCCACCGTCAAGTGCTGCGATTCCATATAGCGGAACAACAGTAGAATGTCGTGGTGGTAAGCGTCAAGCGTGTTCTGCGAGAAGTTGCGTTCCAACTTCAGATACCGCATATATCGGCGGGTCAGTTCCACATTCGTGAGATTCTCTTTGTCCATAGTCATCAGTTTTTCGGGTTATAATTTTGTCAACACCTCTTTTTATACTACTTTTGTAGGCAAAAGTAACGATTTTATTTCATATTGACAATGAAAATACAGATTATCAACGGACCGAACCTCAACCTCCTCGGAGTGCGTGAGCCCGGCATCTATGGCAACAATTCCTTTGAGACTTATCTGCCCCAGCTTCGGGCGGCTTATCCCGAGGTGGAAATAGCATATTATCAGAGCAACATCGAGGGCGAACTGATTAACAAGATGCAGGAGGTGGGCTTCACTTTCGACGGCATTGTACTCAATGCCGGTGCCTATACCCATACGAGCGTGGCATTGCAGGACTGCATCCGTTCCTTGAAGTGCCCCACCATCGAGGTGCATATCTCCAATATCCACAAGCGCGAGGAGTTCCGTCACCACAGCATGATTTCGTGTGCCTGTCTCGGTGTGATTGCCGGTTTCGGCCTTGATTCCTATCGCCTTGCCGTCGATGCCCTCGTCCACCAAAAGCAGCAGGCATGAACGACGAGATGGAACGCTACATCCTCAACCACATAGACCCGGAGGGTGACTATCTCTACCGTCTCTACCGCGCCACCAACGTACACTTGTTGCGTGGCCGCATGGCGAGTGGTCATTTGCAGGGCAGACTGTTGAAGATGTTGGTCGAGATGCTTCAGCCCAAGCGCATCTTGGAAGTGGGCACATTCAGTGGCTATAGCGCCATCTGCATGGCGGAAGGGTTGCCCGACGACGGATTGGTCTATACCTACGAAATCAATGACGAGCAGGAAGACTTCACCCGTCCTTGGATTGAAGGTTCTCCCGTAGCGGACAAGATACGCTTCATCATTGGCGATGCCAATGTGGAGGCGCCCAAACTCGGCATTACCTTTGACATGGCTTTTGTCGATGGCGACAAGCGCACCTATCTTTCCACCTACGAGATGGTGCTCTCCATTCTCCGTACCGGTGGCATCATCCTGGCGGACAACACTCTTTGGGACGGTCATGTGCTGGAAAAGCCCAAGCCTGCCGACCGCCAGACACGAGGCATCGAGGATTTCAACGATTTCATCGCCCGTGACCCCCGCGTGGAGCGTGTCATCCTCCCCATCCGCGACGGTCTGACCATTATTCGAAAAAGATAAGAGGGAACTGTGACAGTTCCCTCTTATCTTTTCCACTGTAGTGCCACTTCGTACATATTTTGTGTATGATAATGTATGATTTGTGTAGGATATTTAGCTCGTCATACATCGTCAAACTCCGCATAAACACAGGGGCTATGAGTGGCTTGTGTAGGAATGTATGATGAAACTATAAAAACTTTTTCTTATTTGTCGATTATTTCTTGAAGAACCTGTCGGCAAAACGGAGAAACTGAGTCCAATCGTAGGGCAGGATGGCGTGGGGTCCCTTACGGTTGTGATAGGCGATGGTGCCGGTCATGCAGGGGGTGTCAACAGGAGGCATGGTGTCTGTGCCGATGCCGGGGAGACCATAGAGTGCATAGACCGGCTCAGCTCCTTTTCCACCCAGAAACTCACCTTTCTGGTCTGACCAGTTGTCATCTTCCGCACTGGCGATATAGATGGGGCGGGGAGCAATCAGTGCCACCAACTCGTGCTGGTCGAATGGCAGATATTCCTCCCGCTCGTTAAACTGCTTGTAGTTGCCGCAAAACCAATGTGGAAAGCGTACATTGATAGCTTCCACTGTCTCGCCATAGCACCGACGGGATAGGGCGACACCGCAACAACCGGAATTGCCGGAGATGACCAAGGCGAACCGAGGGTCGGAAGCTCCTGCCCAAACCGCCGTCTTGGCCAATCGTGAGTGTCCCACCACCGCCACTTTCTTCGCATCTACTTGCGGGTCCTTTTCTAAATAATCCATGGCACGGCTCATACCCCAAGCCCAGGCAGCAATGGATCCCCATTGGCCTGGTTGGGGATAATGTTGTCCTTGTGCATAATAATAAGGATGTACGCCATTCTGAAAGTCATCGTCAAAGTCTGGATCCACATCACTGTAGCAGAAGGTGGCCAGGCCGTAGCCATGTTCTAAGATTTTGTCCAACTGCCAGGCATTGTTCATCGAACCGCGATAGTCCTGCTTGTTTTTCTTTCCGCCTGGGTTGGGGACTGTCAAGTCGGGGTCGTCATACACCGTGTAGTTGGGGAGGAAACTGATGCCTAAGAACACGGGGATTTTCCCGTTTACGTGGTTGGGCAAGTAGAGTTGCAAATTGATGTGTGGTCCCTGTGGGTCTTCAGTCAGTTGCAGGCAGATTTCCTTGCGGGTGGCACGGCCGTTCAACGCCGTGGACGATGAACTTACCACTTGGTAGGGCAGTCGTTTCTTCAGCTTAGGGGTTTGGCCGTACATGTAGGTTTGAAACATTTTCAAAATCTCCGGTCGGCGTTTCTTCTCCCATTGTTTCACGGTGGTCACAACCTCGCCATCCTGACAGGTCAGCACAGACGGCAGGGTATAGGCAGGCACTTTGTCCTCATCGTAGTTGGCTTTGACGACGTATTTTGGACGGGGAATATGGGTGATGAAACCTTGTCCGCAAACAGAAAGCGAGCTTAGGAGCAACAAGGCAATGGAAAGGATTTGTTTCATGATGAATTTGTTTTTAAGTTGATAAAGCGAAAGGCTTGTTTTTGAAGAAAGTATCAAAGTCTTTTGACCCCTTTGGGCAGTTGGATATCGCTTTTGATTTTACCGTCATCCATCTTCCTGTGACTGACACGGATGATGCCCCAGGGAGTGGGGTAAGTGCCTTTCGCCCATTTCAATGTTCCCAAGTGAGGCTCTATGCGTACCAATTTCCTCTCCACATCCACAATCTTCACTCCTAAAACATGGTCGGAGAGCCAGGCGGTCGGTCCTGACGACCAACCATGGCACAGGCTGTGGCGGAATCCCGGATAGCAATAGGCACCGAAGTCACCATGGATGTCTTTCTTTCCTGCGGGCACCGGTTCGTCTATTGGAGCGGCATTGGGAATCCATTCCATATTGAAATCTTCCCAGAATGTGGTGGCCCCCAAGTCGAGCATGGCGCCCCAGAAGGATCTGATGATGTCCATGGCTTGGTCGTATTCCCCAGCTTTGGCCATTGCCTCCAGCATATAATATCCATAGAAGGTGGAGAATCCCTTGCCGCCACCCACGGCGACCACATCATCACAGGCTTTTCTTGCATCTGACAAACCGGCAATCGCCATTAGGGCGGCGGCTTGTTTCAGTTGGTTGGGCGGCATAATCTTTTTCTTCATTCTGTCGATAATGTCTTGACACAGTCGGGCATCCTTCTTGTTGCCCAACTTCTCTGACAAAACCGTCGCATCCTGCATTGCCCAGACAATCAGTGCCCGATAGCCTGCCTCCACACCTTGTGGATTGCCGCTCGACGGCCAGTCGAGGAATCGGTTGGCCGACAGGTTCTCGGTGCCGTTGGCATATACCTTTCCATCCACTTGATGGATCAGTCCACTGATATAGTCCGCATGCTTTTTCAGAAAAGCCAAGTCACCCGTCTGGTTGTACCATTCATATTGGTTGATGAGATACCACATGCTGTAGGCACTCATCCCATTCATCCAACCTGGCAGTGGAAACTGCTTGCAGGCAAGATCCAAACTCTTGGGAACTACGTCATTGTAGCCGAAGACACGGCTGATGGTCATCAGCTCGGGATGCATGTCACCCAACCAGACTAACCGGTCGCGTTTGATGCCATCCCAGAGATATTCCTGCATGTTCAGATGAACCGTATAGGCTCCTGTCATCCAAATCCGGTTCAGCCGTTCGTCGTTCGACTCGAAAGAGCCTAAATAAGGTATGTCCCGATAGCGCAGGATGGCAGACACCTCTTTCAGGGAGATGGTGGTGTTGTTCTGAAGCAAGTCTATCCGGACAAATCGAAACCCCGTGTTGCCGAGTTCAATCATGCCGTCACGAGGCACTTCCAGGGTGATGTCGCGCTTGGCATGGTCGTCTGTCGAAAATCCCACCTTCCATTCCGCATTGGAAGTGGTGCTGCAGGCTTCCTCCACAGACTCTCCAAAACGAATGCGCACCAATGAAGGCTCCCGGCGACTTGAACTGCCCAACACAATTTTCAATCCTCCCTGCAGCTCATGTCCGAAATCAAAGAGCAAAGATGCCTTCTCGTTTTCGGTGGACGTCATCAGGCAACAATTCTTTCGGCCCATTTCCGACTGTCCGTTCCCCTTTGCAAGCAGAAGACTTTCGTTCTTGATCAGTTGGCCGTTTTGTCCTGCATATTTCAAGACGATGCGTTTGGGCGTGATATAGGCCCGGGTCATGATGTCCTTGGACACTTGAAGGACAGTGTCCTGTTGCAAGACAGGAGGAATGTCGGCATAAAGGAATGCCGGCAAGAAGGCGAGCCATACAAGGCTTTTCCGGATGAAGGTCATTTTTTTCATATTGATGTGTTGCTTTTATGGGTTTTAGGTATTGCAAAGATAGTGCAAATGAGCGGAATATAAAATATGTTTATTTATTTTTATTTCCGAATGCAGATGATTTTCTGGAAAGATACAGCATTTCAATGGAAATGCCTTTGTATAAGAACAAATATTTTCAGATGTCCTGAAATAAAAAACGTTTGAGGAAATGATGGCTTGTCGGTATTGCAAGTGTACCTACCTATTTATATTAAAAATAGACGATTATTTGGAAAAATGAAGAAACAATGAGTTTTATGTAATTTATTTATGTTTTTTTACTTCAAGATTTTGTTTTATATTTCTATTTTCACGTAAATTTGTGACGTCATACAAAAACGATAATTATATGGAACGGAGATTGGAAAATTTGTTATGTCTATTTTTCTTACTACTATTGTCTAATAGTTGTACAGATATTGAAGAAGATGAAATGCATCTTAGAGGTATGCTGCAAGAAGCGGGTGGACAAAATAAAGCTGCCCGTCAGTTGTTCTACTTAAGTTGTTGGAGGTAACGGAACACCCCCAGAAAGTCCTTTAAATGATTCGATAAAGCACGTTGACGATTGCCAAACGTTTAATGCTTGTTTTAAACAAAATATTTTGAATCTTTTAAAGTTGATGGATAAAACTAAATCCGATGTGTCTAATGTAACCACAACTTATGATAAATATTTGGATTGTGTAGAAAATAGCGATGTGGAATATTCTACAACGTTAGGGGGTTATGATGGGGAATATCACTCTTGATGATATTACCGTTTATGATACAGACTTGAAAAATGGGAATAAAAAAGATGAATATGTCAAAATTACCATTTGTACAGATGCAAGATAATAATAATTTTTAAAGATATATCACTATGAGATTTATGTTATTTTTAATAATGCTTACGTTTGCTTTTGAGACCAAAACGCAAACGTATGTGCCAACGGAAAATGACACTATCATTTGGCTACAAAATGCTTTGGGAAGCAGTAATTGGAATGGGAAAAAGTAGATGATTTGTTGGATGCATTTGATAAAAACAATGTTAAGATTCAATACATCAGAACTGCGGTAACAAGTCCGTGGATAGATCCTCAAGGGAAAAGCTATACATATAGGATTACGTTGTCATTTCTATCTGAAGACGAAGTTTTCTTAAGGTTCTTCAATACAAAAAAGCTAATACCTATAGTATACATATATCTGAAAGAGCCTTTGGAAGAGAGAACGGAATTTAATAAAAGACCATTATATGACAGAAGGTTTAGTATAAAAGATAGAGTCAGAATGGTAGGTAGTTTTGCTTATAAAGAAGGTGGAATTGGACTATATGAAGATGTAAAAAGAAAGTGGCACCTTGTGATTCAGAACAAGACGCCACTTTCTTATAAGTAATGCTGTGGTTCTCTATTTCATCTTTTCCTTGATCCAGTCGCATACAGTGCGGAGCATTTCCTCGGAAATAGGCTCCTTGATGGAGTTGTATTCTGTGGGCAATCCTGTCTTGCAGGGGAGGAAGAGGTGGTTGAGGCCCTTCATCTCTATGGTGGTTACGTCGGCGTCTTGGGGCATGTAGCGCTTCCAGTTGGCAAGGTTCGTCTTGGCGTTCACCATCTTGTCCTTGTCGCCATTGAGGGCGAGCACGGGGATATGGACATCCTTGAGATAGTCGGCAGGGTTGTAGCGCACGTTGAAACGATACCAACGGCCTGTGGCTTGCATCTTGTACATATAGATGGGAAAGCGGAAATGGTCGAATTCCACGCCAAGAGTACTGAAGTAGATGCTGTCCATGGCGTGCCATTTGTCATAGGCTTCCTGCAATTTCATCTCCATGCTGTCGCTGTCGGCATATTTGTAAGCCACACGGAACATCAGTTCGTCGATGGTGTTGTAGCGCTTCACGTCATAATCTGGCAGGTTGTAGGCTGCCACCTGACTCTCGTTTTGCTCAATCAGCGCATGCAGACCATCGTCGCAGAGACCCGCCAAACTGACCAGAAACTTCACGTCCTTCGAGCAGGAAGCCGCGATGGACATGGCGGCACCGCCCTCGCTATGACCGATGAAGCCGATGCGGGTGGGGTCTATGTCCTTGCGCTTTTTCAGGGCATTGAGGGCAGCGAGTCCGTCCATGGCAAAGTCCTCGGTGTTGGCTGTCTCGTAGACACCTGTCGACTTGCCTGTTCCTCGGTCGTCGAAACGCAGCACGGCGATGCCGCGATTGCTCAGATAGTCTGCGATGTCGGCAAACATCTTGTGGCCAGCCATGGTGCCGTCACGGTCTTGTTTGCCTGTGCCCGACAGGATAATTGCTACAGGAGCACGCTTCACATCCTTGGGGACGGTGAGGGTGGCACCGAAAGAGACGGTGTCGTTCTTGAACGTGAGATTCTTGGAAAGATAGTTGCCAGCCAGCATGGGGCTGGCTGCAACCATCATGAGAAGAGAGATAAATAAATGTTTCATTATCGT
>CAKPTK010000095.1 GCA_934190685.1 uncultured Prevotella sp. | reverse complement strand
CTGATGCTGTGGTCCACCCATTTCTGGATGGCACCCTGCATGCGCACTTTCATGAGCCAGTCCACATCGTTGGCGGTCGCTTTATAGTAGGGCGATTTGGCCACGAGTTCGTCGATTTCTTCTTGCGTATAGCGTTTCTCGGTGTCGTATCCGTTGATTTTCATCCATTCGAGGAACTTCTTGTGGTAGACGATGTATTCCTCAAAAGAGTCGCCCACCTCGTCGACGAAGTCCACATGTGCGTCAGGATCTCCGGGATTGACCTTGCGGCGGCGCTTGTATACGGGCATGAACACGGGTTCGATGCCGCTGGTGGTCTGTGTCATGAGGCTGGTGGTGCCTGTCGGGGCGATGGTGAGGCAGGCGATATTGCGTCTTCCATATTTCTCCATGTCGGCATAGAGTGCCGGATCTGCGTCCTTGATGCGGAGGATGAACGGGTTCTTTTTCTCCCGGTTGGCATCATAGATACTGAATGCACCACGCTCGCGTGCCATGTTCACAGAACTGCGATAGGCGTTGAGTGCGAGGGTCTTGTGCACTTCCACGGAGAAGTCTGTTGCTTTCTGTGTTCCATAGCGCAGTCCCATGGCGGCAATCATGTCGCCTTCTGCGGTGATGCCCACGCCGGTGCGGCGTCCCTTGCCTGTCTTGTTCTTGATTTTCTCCCACAGATGATATTCCGCGCCTTTCACCTCGTCGGTCTGTGGGTCGCTTTTGATTTTCGCCAGAATGGCGTCAATCTTCTCCATCTCGAGGTCCACGATGTCGTCCATGATGCGCTGTGCGGCTTGCACGTGGCTGCGGAACTTCTTGAAGTTGAACGAGGCCTGGGGGGTGAAGGGGTTCTCTACATAGGAATAGAGGTTGATGGCGAGCAGTCGGCATGAGTCGTAGGGGCAGAGAGGAATTTCTCCGCAGGGATTGGTGGAAACGGTGCGGAAACCGAGGTCGGCATAGCAGTCCGGGATGCTCTCACGGATGATGGTGTCCCAGAACAGAATGCCGGGTTCTGCGCTTTTCCAAGCGTTGTGCACAATTTTCTTCCAGAGTGCCTTGGCGTCTATGTCTTTTTCCATCAAAGGCTCTTTGGCGTCGATGGGGAACTGCTGGGTGTAGGGGCGGTTTTCGATGGCTGCCTTCATGAAAGCGTCGTCGATTCTCACGGACACATTGGCACCCGTCACCTTTCCTTCTGTCATCTTGGCGTCGATGAAAGCCTCACTGTCGGGATGCTTGATGCTCACGGAGAGCATCAGCGCGCCGCGTCGGCCGTCTTGTGCCACCTCACGGGTGGAGTTGCTGTATCGCTCCATGAAGGGGACAAGACCTGTTGAGGTGAGCGCAGAATTGTTGACGGGGGAACCTTTGGGGCGGAGTTGTGACAAGTCGTGTCCCACACCGCCGCGGCGTTTCATGAGTTGCACCTGTTCCTCGTCGATGCGCATGATGGCGCCATAAGAGTCGGCATTGCCGTCAAGGCCAATCACGAAACAGTTGCTCAGCGAGGCAACCTGGTGGTTGTTGCCGATGCCCGTCATAGGGCTTCCGGCAGGGATGATGTATTTGAAATGGTCGATGAGGTCGAACACCTGTTGTGCCGACATCGGATTGGGATATTTCTTTTCGATGCGGGCTATCTCGTTGGCGATGCGCCAGTGCATTTGTTCGGGCGACTTCTCAAAGATATGCCCGAAGCTGTCTTTCATCGCATATTTGTTGACCCACACACGAGCAGCGAGTTCATCGCCGTTGAAATATTTCAAGGACGCTTCAAACGCCTCCTCAAAAGAATAGGTGTTGTTATTTTCCATGACAGTTACTTGAGTTTAAGTCGTGCAAATTTACGCATAAAAATCTGCATCATGAAATCTTTAAGGCATTTTTAAAGAGGAAACTTATCCGAATCGGAAAAGTTTCGTATCTTTGCAATCCTAAAAGTTATCTGATTATGAACACTATCAACACTCGTAAATCCATCCGAAAATATGCTGGCCGTCCGGTCAGCGACGAATTGCTCCACCGTCTCCTTTCCGAGGCGGAGCGTACCCAGACCATGGGCAATCTCCAACTTTACAGTGTAGTCGTGACACGCAGCGACGAGATGAAGGCCAAGTTGGCTCCTGCCCATTTCAACCAACCGATGGTCACCGAGGCGCCTGTGGTGCTGACCTTCTGTGCCGACACCCGACGTACCACCACTTGGTGTGACAACCGCAAGGCCACGCCGGGTTATGACAACTTCCTCTCGTTCATCAATGCCATGACCGACGCCCTGTTGTATACCCAGACGTTTTGCAATCTTGCCGAAGAGGAGGGCCTCGGTTGTTGTTTCCTCGGAACTACCGTTTATATGCCCCAAATGATTGTCGACACCTTGCAACTGCCCAAACTGGTCATGCCTGTCGCCACCATCACGCTTGGTTGGCCCGACGAGAATCCTGCACTTTCCGACAGGTTGCCTTTGCAGGCCATCGTCCACGACGAGGTCTACCACGATTATCAGCCTGCGGACATCGACCGCTTGTATGCAGAAAAGGAGGCTCTGCCCGAGAACAAGGAGTTTTGCCGCATCAACGGCAAGGAGACCTTGGCGCAGGTGTTCACCGACTGCCGCTATACGAAGAAAGACAACATCGTCATGTCCGAGGGCATGATCGAGGCTTTGAAACACCAGGGCTTCCTCTAAAGACAAGTTTATAGCCAACCATAAATGAAAAGAGGCGTGTCAATCACATTTGACACGCCTCTTTTCATTTATGGTCACTTGTTCAGTATTTTTTGTTATTACTCAACAACGATTGGCTTGTATTTAGGAACCAAGGTCTTCATGATTACCCATCCTACGAGGTAAGCCACGGCACAGATGCAGAAGATGATCATATAGCCTGCTGGCTTTCCGTCGAAACCGAAGAAGGAGAAGCTGCTGCCCTGGTTCTCAGCGTAAGTGAAGAGCATACCAGAACCCTTGTTGATTAAGAACGAACCTACACCACCTGCCATGGCACCGATACCAGTAATAGTGGCAACGGTGGATTTCGGGAACATGTCACCGATGGTGGAGTAGAGGTTGGCAGACCAAGCCTGGTGTCCTGCACCGAGCAAACCGATGATGATGGCTGGCCACCAAGGACTCAGTTCACCCATAGGCTGTGCGATGAGGCCGAGCAATGGGAAACAAGCGAAAATCAACATGGCGCGCATGCGGCCGATATAAGGATTCATACCCTTCTTGTCTACGAAATAAGTAGGCAGATAACCACCACCGATACTCAATACGGTCACAATGGCATAGAGGGTGAAGATGAGGGCGATACCCATTGCTGAGTCTGAAGAATAGCCATACTGGTCTGAGAAGTAGGCTGGAGCCCAGAACAAGAAGAACCACCACACACCATCGGTCATGAACTTGCCGACTATGAATGACCAAGTCTGACGGAAGGTGAAGCATTTCAAGAAGCCGATGGTCTTCTCTTCTTCCTCAGTCTCAGGCTTTTCTGCCTCTTCGAGTTCCTCGTCCTGCTCGATATAGGTCAACTCTGCCTTGTTGACATACTTGCTCTTGGCTGGTTTGTCATAGAGCCAAATCCAAAGGCCCATCCAGACGTAACCCATCACACCGATGATAACGAAGGCCCATTCCCAACCCATGGCGCGGGCGAGCAATGGAATGGTGGCAGGAGCTGCCAAAGCGCCTACAGAAGCACCACTGTTGAAGATGGCGGTGGAGAAAGCGCGGTCTTTCTTCGGGAAGTATTCGGCGGTCACCTTGATGGCGGCAGGGAAGTTGCCTGCCTCACCGACGGCGAGAATCAAACGACAAGAGAGGAAGAGCCAGACGCTGATGGTGGCGATGGCCACTGCCGCGTCGCTGCCTGCCTGTACAAGGCGCAGGGCCTCGATAGAGTCGTAACCTTCAATCTGCATGGCTACCCATCCGCATCCGGCGTGCATCACGGCACCTGTAGACCATACGAAGATGGCGATGAGATAACCTTTCTTGGTACCCATCCAGTCTACGAACTTGCCGGCGAAAAGGTTGGCGATGGCGTAGAAGATGGAGAAAAGACCGGTGATGGTTCCATAATGGTCGTCTGTCCAGTGGAATTCTGGAGCGATGAAGTCTTTCCATGTCAATGACAGAACCTGTCGGTCCATGTAGTTTACGGTGGTTGCGATGAACAGCAACGCACAGATCACCCAACGGAAGTTGGACATCTTAGTTGTCTTAATTTGATTCATTTTAGTTTATTGAATTTTATTTGGTATCTATCTGTATATACGATATAGGTGCAAAGATACGAAAAAAACGTTATCTTTGCACCCATTATGTGTTAAAAACTAAGAAATTAGGCCCTTAGTCTTGGAAATACACTCGTTTTACACGGTTGCTGATGCCTGTGAGCACCTCGTACGGGATGGTGTCGAGCACATCGGAGAGCACGGTGACAGGCAGATGGTCGCCGAAAATCTCCACTGAGTCACCCTCGTGGCAGTCGATGCCGGTGACGTCAATCATCGCCACGTCCATGCAGATGTTGCCCACATAAGGCGCTTTCTTTCCGTTCACGAGACAGTAGCCGTGACGGTTGCCGAGATGCCGGTTGAGGCCGTCGGCATATCCGATAGGAATGGCGGCGATCACGCTGTCGTGGTCAATCGTCCCCTTGCGGCTGTAGCCCACGGTTTCACCGGCGGGCACGTTGTGCATTTGGAGGATAGTCGTTTTCAGTGTGCTCACGTTGCTCAGGATGCGGTTGTCGCGCGGGTCGATGCCATAGAGGCCAAGGCCGAGGCGGCACATGTCCATCTGTCGCTCGGGGAAATGCTCGATGCCGGCAGAGTTGTCCATATGGCGGATGATGTGGTGGTCGAAGGCCGCCTGCAGTTTCTTGCTTCCATAGTCGAACAACTCAAATTGCTTGGCTGAGAAGTCGTCGAAGTCGTCGCTGTCGCTGCCCACGAAGTGGGAGAAGACAGAGCGGGGGATGATGGCGTTTTGATGCTTGAGGCGGTCGATGAGTTCGTCCATGTCTTTTTTCGGGTCGAAACCGAGTCGGTGCATACCTGTGTCGAGCTTGATGTGCACGGGGAAGTTGGTGATACCCTCCTTCTGTGCGGCAGCCACCAATGCGTCGAGCAAGCGGAAACTGTAAACCTCGGGTTCGAGGTCATAGTCAAACATGGTCTTGAAGGCGGTCATCTCCGGGTTCATGATCATGATGTTGCTCGTGATGCCGTTCTTGCGCAGGGTGACACCTTCGTCAGCCACAGCCACAGCCAGGTAGTCCACAAGATGGTCTTGCAGGGTCTTGGCGATTTCCACCGAACCTGCACCATAGGCGTCTGCCTTGATCATGCAGACCAACTTGGTCGTTGGCTTCATGAACGAGCGATAGTAGTTCAGGTTCTTTACCACAGCTCCGAGGTTCACTTCGAGGATGGTCTCATGCACCTTCTGCACAAGCAGTTCGGTGAGCTGGTCGAAACCGAATTGGCGCGCGCCCTTGATGAGGATCACCTCGTCGTGGAGCGAGCGGAAGATGTCGCTGTGGATGAACGACTGGCAGTCATGGAAGAAATACTTCTCGCGGGTCTTGATGGCGTCGGCCTGTGCGGTGAGTTCCGGTCCGATGCCGATGAACTTCTCCACACCGCGCTTCAAGGCGAGCGAGGACACTTCGGCATAAAGTTCTTCAGGCTTCTCTCCGCTTTGATAGATGTCGCTCAGGATGAGCGTGCGCTTGCGGCCCTTGTGGTCGGGGCGTCGGTTCATGAAGTCGAGCGCGATGTCGAGCGAGTTGATGTCCGAATTGTAGGAATCGTTGATGAGGGTGCAACCATGTTGTCCCTCTTTCACCTCCAGTCTCATCGCCACAGGCTCGAGGTGTGCCATACGCTCCTTGATGGTCTTCTCCTCAATGCCAAGCAGCAGGGCGACAATCATGCAGTGAATGGCGTTGGTGATTGACGCTTCGTCGATGAACGGCAGTGAGAACTGGCCCTCCACACCTTTATATATATAGCTGATGGTGGAAGTGGCGTCTTCTTTTTCCACGTTTTTCACGAAGAAAGGAGCCTTTTCGTTTTTCTCTGACCAGGAGACCACCTCTCCTTTATAGTGGCTTTCGCCCAAGGCACGTTTCACCACCTCGTTGTCTTCGCAGTAGACGATGGTCTTCGCATCATGGAAGAGGATGAGTTTCTCGCGGCACTTGTCTTCCATCGACTTGAAGTTCTCCTGATGGGCGGAACCCAAGTTGGTCAGCACGCCGATGGTGGGCTGTATGATGTCGCGCAGGGCGAGCATCTCGCCGGGTTTGCTGATGCCCGCCTCGAATATGCCGACCCGTGTCTGCTCGTTGAGAAGCCATACGGAGAGGGGCACGCCGATCTGTGAGTTGTAGCTGCGTGGAGAGCGGGTCACCACGATAGAAGGGGAAAGCAGTTGGTAGAGCCATTCCTTGGTCATGGTCTTGCCGTTGCTTCCGGTGATGCCCACAATGGGGATGTTGAACTCGTCGCGATGGCGTTCTGCCAAACGCTGCAAGGCAATCAGGGAAGACTCGACCTTGAGGAAATTGCTTTGTGGAAAGAGTACTTCAAAATTGTCAGGCACTCTTTCGACAACAAAATTTCTCACGCCGCGCTTATAAAGTTCTGTGATGAATTCATGTCCGTCGTGTCTTTCAGACTTCAAGGCGAAAAACAGTGTTTCGTTAGGGAAACACAGGGAGCGGCTGTCGGTCAAGAGGAAACCGATGTTGGCGTCTGCTGTGCCATAGCGGTGCGCTCCGATAAGTGTTGTTATTTTTTCGATAGTATAAGTCATCGTTGTCGTGTTATTTGGTTGCAAAGATAGTGCAAATCGAAGACAATACAAAATAAATGCGGACTTGTTTCGCTTTTATTTTTATTGTTGAGATGCCGCCTGTCTTCTGTAAAATCGTGCAACTCGAAGGCAATACAAAATTAAAGCGAACATTGCGACATCTCTACCTGTAGTTCAAAAGCACAAACGGTTGCTCTTCGCATTGTGATTTTATTTTACAAAATGTTTTGTCGTGTTTCAGGGGAATTGTTTCCGGAAAACTACAGATGGGCTTAGTTGTGGAGAACAGGCGGACTAACGGAATTTTCACCGCGGTGAAAAATTTGTTAGTGGCACACTAACGCCTCGTTAATGGCACACTAATCCATCGCTAATGGCATACTAAAGATTTGTAGGTGGGCGGGAAAAATCCTTTGAGGTGAATTTATTTTACAAAGCAAAGGCAATCTCAGACTTCTTTATATGGAAAAACGGAAAAGCGACAATGTAGGTTTGTGTATGATAAGTGTATGATGAATGTAATAAAAAAGGATTTTTTGTTTTCTTTAAATGCTTGGCTGTTAGTGATATACGAATTGTTGACCTCGATTTTGTGTATGATGTATGATTTTTTGTGAATTTTATACGTGCGCGTGCGCGCGTGGAACTACTTCCGATTTTTTACTCTCACATTTGTGGTGGCTCTATCCTTTCGACCATGTGCCTTGGCTGTGGTTCTCTAATCTAAAGCGAATCCGGGGTATTTTTCTGCCAACGATTGTGCTTTGGCATGGGCGGAAGCCAGGAAGGCTTGGTATTCCTCGCTCTCGGGATGAAGAGGACGATGGTTGAGGGCCAGTTTGACGGGGCGCCATTCTTGCAGGAATGTTTGGGTGGCCTGGCTGAAATAGCAAGCGGAAAACTGTTCCCAAATATAGTCGACTGCTTGGGCGGAGGGGTGAAGCATGTCTTCCGCATAGAAACGGTAGTCGCGCAATTCGTCGTTGACAATTTCGTAGGCGGGGAAATAGGTGACGGTTTCGGGATAGGACTGGCACAGCCGGTCGGCTGCCAGAAGTAGTGTGGCTTTGGACAACTGGCTGCCGTGGAATCCGTATTTCGCATAGCGGATAGGGCTGACGGTGACGATGATTCTCACGGATGGATTCCTGTGGAGAAGCTGGTCGACAGCCTGCTGCAGAAAGTTGGTGCATTCCTCTACGGACAATTCCCGTTCCGTGAAAAGTTTTTGGGGCCGTTTCTGACAATTGTCCACAATCTCTCCTGTCTCGTTGAGAATATAAACATGGTTGGTGCCGAGGGTGAGCACCACAGTTTGTGGCGCTTCCCCTTCGACACCAACCACGGTGTGAAGTATGCTTGCAGGATTGTACATCGTGCCAAACGGGTTGACGGTCACGCGAAATTTCTCCTCGGCAAAACGCTTTCCCATTTCTGCGGCGAAGCAGGAACCGACGAAGAGCATGCGCTCGCATGGCTCAATCTTGAATCCCGGTTGGGGTATGTCTACAATCGTTCGGAATTTCATGCCTTCTTTCTCTTCTTTCCTTCATAGATGATGGCGGCAATGAGCAGCAAGACGAGCACGCCCATGGCCACATAGGCGATGGTCTCGGTGGTGCTGACCGATTTCGGATAGAAGCTGAGCACTACGGTGTGCTTGCCCGGTTTCACCTGGATGGCACGCAGGATGTAGTTGACTCTGCCCACAGGAACGTCTTTCCCGTCGACGGTAGCCGTCCACTCGGGATAGTAGTT
>CAKPTK010000094.1 GCA_934190685.1 uncultured Prevotella sp. | reverse complement strand
GAAAAGGCCATCCAAACGTATTTCTCTGAGGGTGCGGGGGCCTATTTGAAGGAGCGGTTGAGCGAGCCGTTGTGGAACGATCTCGTGCATTTCGAGGGCAATGCCAACGCCTTCAGAATCCTCACCCATCGCTATAAGGGACGTCGTGAGGGAGGTTTCGTTATGACCTATTCCACGTTGGCGTCCATTGTGAAATACCCCTTTTCATCGATGTTTTCTGGCGCACATGGCAAGTTCGGATTCTTTGAAACGGAAAAGTTGAGCTTTGAGAAAATTGCCGATGAATTGGGACTTTTATGCCTGGAAACGCAGAAGGGCGCCGTACGCTATGCGCGCCATCCTTTGGTCTATCTGGTTGAGGCCGCCGATGACATCTGTTATGAAATCATGGACATCGAGGATTCGCACAAATTGAAGATTCTTTCTTACGAGGAAACCATGCGCCTGTTGCTTGGATTCTTCGATGAAACCGCACAAAATAGCATTATGTCCCGTTTGGATTCGGAGATGGTAACTGATGAAAATGACCGGGTGGTCTATCTGAGAGCTTGTGTAATCGGCAAGTTGGTCAATGAGTGTGTGTCTGCTTTTGTCGTTCATGAAGAGCAAATCCTTGCGGGTTCTTTCACGGGAGGCCTGATTGATCATATCGATGAATTACAACGTGATGCTTATAAACGGTGTGCGGAAGTGTCGTACAAGAAAATCTACAATAGCAAACCTGTACTCGATGTGGAGTTGAGCGGTTATAAAATCCTTGAAACGCTGATGGGACAGATGGTAGAGGCTGCGGTGAATCCAGAGAAATACCAATCACAACAACTCATCAAGCGGGTGAGCAGTCAATATGATATTGGAGCCCCAGACCTTGAAACCCGGCTGATGGCGGTGATAGACTATGTGAGTGGCATGACCGATGTCTATGCGCTTGACATCTATCAGAAGATTAACGGCATCTCCTTACCGATTATTTGATTGCCTGTCCGCACAAGCGGACTCGCAGTCTCGGCAGAACTTAGGCATAGGACAATGTTTCCATGAAAGGATTGACACTCACAATTGCCCAAGAGCAGGAAAAATATCTTTAAGCTCTGATTTTATTTTACAAAATGCTGTCTGTCCTTTCAGCTGGCGATTCTTCTCGAATCTCAAGACGGACTGGCTTGTGGATAACTGGCGGACTAAAGGATTTTTCACCACGGTGAAAATTCTTTTAGTGGCACAGTAAGGCATCGTTAGTGGCATATTAATGATTGGTTAAAGGATGGGTAAGTTTTCTTTGACGTGAATTTATTTTACAAAGCATTGTCTATTTTATGACTCTTGAGATAGAAACCTATATAACTTTCATGTAGGATTATGTATGATTTGTGTATGATATATGTAATTGGATATGCAGATATTTTGCTTGAAAATCAAAGAGTTATAAGATGTTTATGTAGGTGTGTATGATTTTTTTGAATTTTCACGCGCGTGCGCGTGCGCGCACGCGTAGGCTTGTAACAGACATCTCCAATAAAAATTGGGGGAAGTCATAAGGAAAGAAACAGGTTGCGCACCATCTAATGGAGCTGGATTGACAGAGGTGGACTTGCTGCTTGATATGCTGAATCATACACGCTTCCTGCTGTTTCCGGTCAATACTCCAGATAAGGTGCCAGTCTTTCGAGCGCCTGTGGAGGAAACTCGGGCAATAGATTGAGCTGATGAATGTCCTTCAACGGACCATGCAAACGCACATAGTCAAAGATGGCACGCGCTTGATAGAAATTGATGTAGGGATGGCGGCGCAGTTTGGAAACTGACGAGGTGTTGACTTTGATTTTCACAAGTTGCGGATGGTCTATGCGGAAATAGGGCAGGGCGGATTCCGGGAACCCCTCAATCTCCAGAAGTTGGTTCACCCGGCAATAACCTCCCAGCCGATTGCCGTATCCCACGATGGCTTTTGCCCAGGAAGAACCAATGCCCGGCACTTTTTTCAACATTGTGGTGTCGGCGTGGTTGAGCACAATTTGCTGCCCTGGCTTCAACTTTAGCGGATAGCGCAATGTGTCGCGTGGATATTCTTCATGGACGGGCGTGGTGGCGTAAACTTCGGATGCAGGCCGATATTCGGCAGAAATATGAATATAGGGTTCCAATTCCCGATATTGTTTGGCGGTGAGTCCATAGAGCCGTGCAAAATCGGAGGGTTGTCGATAGATGCCACCCCGTGTACGGAAACGGTAGATGTTGCGCACCTGCCATGGTTGCAAGCCCAAGCGGAGAAGCATTGTGCTGTCTGCCGTATTGGGGTCGAAGGCGAAACGTTCTACAGACCTTCCTTCTGGTTGAGCATAGGTATAGGCGCCAGTCCGGAAGGAGCGCTCCGATTTTTTCTGCATGACAATAGAATCCCCTACCTCCCCTGTTGTCGCCGAGTACTGTGTTCCGAGATAGAAAAACAAGACTCCAGCGATTGCGACCGCCACAACGACGACAAGCAGCATTCGGCGATCGTTGGAGGAAACAGAATCAGAATTATTAGCCATGGCGGAAAGGATGAACGATTAGAACAACCCGAATTGATGCAGGAAAATGACAACGATGCACACGGGACAGACCACCCTTACCAGGAAAAGCCAAAGACGGTAGGTGCGGGCGGGCAACGTGCCCCAGTTGGAATATTCGTCGTGAACAATCTTCTGCGGTGCATACCAGCCCACAAAAAGACACGTGAGAAACGCTCCTAGAGGAAGGGATATCTGCGCCGTGATATAGTCGCAGAACGACATGAACGACATGCCGAACACGGTCAGGTCGGGGCAGGCACCTGCGGAAAGAGAACTGAAGACGGCAATCACGCAACAACTTGTCGTGACAATGCCCGCTGCCTTCTGACGGCTCATCTTGAATTCCTCTTGGAAGAACGCCGTGCCAATCTCATGCATGGAAATGGTCGAGGTCAGCGCCGCCAGGGAAAGCAGTGCATAAAAGAGGATGGAAATGGCATATCCCAGCACGGGCATTCCGCTGAAGGCTTGGTGGAAGACAGCGGGAAGGGTGATGAAAATCAACTTCGGGCCACTGTCGGGATTCACACCCACGGAAAAGGCGGCCGGGAAAATCATCAATCCCGCAAGGATGGCTATCAGCGTGTCGAGAAAAGCGATTTGTACAGAAGACTTCAACAGGTTGGTTTGTCGGCTGAAATAGGAGGCATAGGTGCAGAGACACGCTGTGCCCAGGCTGAGCGAGAAGAATGCTTGTCCCAGAGCCTCCAGGAAGACGCTGCCCGAGAGCTTGCTGAAATCGGGTTTGAACAAGAATTCGATGCCCTTGTAGGCATTGGGAAGCGTGCAGGAAGCCACCACGATGATGACCAACAGGACAAAGAGCATGGGCATGAGCACATTGGATGCTTTTTCGATGCCTTTTCTCACACCACGCACAATCACAAGATGCGTGAGCACCACAAAGCCTACAGCCCACAACAGGGGCTTGAGAGGGGAGGAGGAGAATTGCTCGAAATAGGCGGCTGCCTGTTCGGTTGTGCCGCCCGTCTGCAGGGTGATGGCTGCGAAGAGATATTGCAGGCACCATCCCGCCACCACGGCATAGAAGCCGAGGATGACCATAGAGGTGAACATGCCCATATAGCCGATGCAGGCCCATGCCTTGCCGCCCGACAGCGAACGGTAGGCCCGCGCGGCGTTGGCTGAAGAGTGTCTGCCGACCACAAACTCGGCAATCATGCCCGGCACACCGAGCATCAATACACAAACTAAATAAATCAGGATGAAAGCGGCACCGCCGTTCTCTCCTGCCATATAAGGGAAACGCCAAATGTTGCCCAGTCCGACTGCCGAACCGGCCGTGGCAAGGATTACACCCAGTTTTCCGAAGGTAGCTCTCTCACTCATAGGTTATGATTAGATGATTCCGAATTGATGGAGGAAGATGGCGAGAATGCACAGGGGGCACACAATGCGCACACAGAAGAGCCATGCGCCGAACAAGGTGCCTTTCAGAGTGTTCCAGTTGGTGAACTCGTCACGAAGCAGTTTCTTGGGCAGGTACCACCCTACAAAAAGACAAGTGAAAAAGCCACCCAAGGGGAGGAATATCTGACCGGTGACAAAGTCGAAGACGTCGAACATCGTCTTGCTGCCCACGGACAAAAACTTCCAGTCACCCAGCGACATGGAGCAGAACGCACCGATGATGCATACTGCCACGGAGATGAACAAGGCGGCACGCTTACGCGATATTCTCATCTCCTCGCAAAGAAACGCCGTGCTCACCTCGTGGAGCGAAATCAGCGAGGTCAGCGCCGCCAAAGAGAGCAGGGAATAGAACACCAACCCCACAATATAGCCTACCACGGGCATCGTGCCAAACGCTTGCTGGAAGACGTTGGGCAGGGTGATGAACACCAGGGAAGGACCGCTGTCGGGATTGACACCCACGGAAAAGGCGGCGGGGAAGATGGCCAAACCGGCAAGGACGGCCACCATGGAGTCGAGCACGCTGATTTGGACGGCTGACTTGACGAGGTTGGTCTGACGGCTGAAATAAGAAGCGTAAGTGCACACACACCCCATGCCGATGCTCAAGGAATAGAACGACTGGCCGAGTGCGCTGAGGAACACGCCGCTGTCCAGCTTCCCGAAATCGGGCTTGAAGAGGAAGGCGATGCCCTTGCCCGCATCCGGCAGCAAGCAGGAGCACACCACAATGATTAATAAAAGAACAAAGAGGGCGGGCATGAGCATCTTGGAGATGCGCTCGATGCCGTTGCGCACACCGTGGATAATCACCAGGTGGGTGATCGTCACGATGACAACCAGCCAGAAGATGGGCCGGAAGGGGGACGTTTCAAAGTCGGTGAAATAGTCGGTGAGATACTTCGGAGTGCCTTGCAGATGACCGGCGAGCGAAGCGAAAATATACTGCAGACACCAACCCGACACCACGGCGTAGTAGCCCGTGATGAGGAATCCGGTTAGGACGCTCATGTAGCCGATATATTTCCAAGCCTTGCCATCAGCCAGATTGGCGTAGGCGCGGGCGGTGTTGGCGGCACCCCTTCGCCCGACGATGAACTCGCTGACCATACAAGGTATGCCCAACAAAAGCACGCAACCCACATAGATAATGATAAAGGCAGCGCCGCCGTTCTGTCCTGTCATATAGGGGAAGCGCCAAACGTTACCCAGTCCGACCGCCGAACCGGCAGTCGCAAGAATCATTCCGAGCTTACTTCCAAAATTAGCTCTTTCGTTTTGTGTCATAAGATTTTATAGCTTTCTCTCTTCTATTTTTACATTACTTATGCAAAAGTATAAAAAAATATCCGCTCAAGGCGCACGACTGCAAGAATTTTGTATAATTTTGCAAAAGATTTAAACACGACTTTGACAAAGATGACTTATATCAAGGAAAAACTGAAGAGATACCCCTTCACGGTGCTGTGCATCTGTATTATCTGGTTTCTCTGTTTCTGTACGATGCCCAAGACTCCGCTCGACGATGTGAGGTTTATCGACAAATGGGTGCACATCTGCATGTATGCCGGCACTTGCGGTGTGATGTGGATAGAATATCTGAGATGTCACAAAAAAGCGAACATCAGGCGCTTGCTGGTGTTCGCTTGGTTCTTTCCGGTTGTCATGAGCGGCGTCATCGAATTGCTTCAAGCTTATTGCACCGGGGGCAGACGCAGTGGCGACTGGCTCGACTTTGCCGCCAACTCTACGGGTGCCACGCTGGCGTTTATCCTCGGTATTCTGCTGGCAAGGTATCTCGCCAGACGCTAAAGGGATATTCGCGCATGTGCTTGTTGTAGAAACGGCGGTCACCCGTCACTTCCATACCGATGAAATCGGGCTTTTCGAAAGGCTCGTCCTCGCTGCCGAGTTCCACTTCCGCCATGACGAGTCCTTGGTTTTCGCCGTAGAACTCGTCCACCTCGAAGGTGTGGTCGCCGCATTTCACAAGATAGCGGGTTTTGTCTATCACACCGGGGGCGCACAGTTCCATCAGGTGGTTTGCCTCGTCAAGCGTGATTTCCTTCTCAAACTCATAGCGTGACAGGCCATTGCTTGAAGGCCCTTTGATGGTCAGGTAGGCCTTGTCGTCGCGGATGCGGACACGCACCGTGTTTTCCGCAGCGAAATAGCCTTGCTTGATACGGCTGCTGCTGTAGGCCTCGCGCTTGTAGGTGTCGCCCGGTTTGACCAGGAATTTGCGTTCGATCTCTAATCCACTCATTTTCCCTTATGGTTTACTGCATGGCAGAGAACACGATGGCATAGGCTATCGCCAACACCACCAATACGCCAAATATCCATTTGACCACGTCTTTGCCTTGTTTCTCTTGTTGGGCCGCGCGACGAGCGCGGTTTTGCTTGCTTTTCTCACTCATAGTATTTCAGATTTTATTTGTTGGTATTATGTTAGTCTTCGTCTTGTACAGGGAATTCCATGAGGTAGGCCTTGATGAATCCGTCGATTTTCCCGTCCATCACGCCGTCCACGTCCGTGGTCTGATAGCCCGTGCGGTGGTCTTTCACGCGGCGGTCGTCAAAGACGTAGCTGCGGATCTGGCTGCCCCACTCAATCTTTTTCTTGCCCGCTTCAATTTTGGCCTGCGCCTCCAGGCGCTTCTTCATCGCCCGGTCGTAGAGTTGCGACTTGAGCAAGCGCATGGCGTTGTTGCGGTTCTCGAGTTGTTTGCGGCTCTCGGTGTTCTCAATGAGGATTTCCTCTTCTTCCCCAGTGTCGGGGTCTTGGTATTGGTAGCGCAGACGTACACCCGTCTCCACTTTGTTCACATTCTGTCCGCCGGCTCCACCGCTTCGGAACAAGTCCCATGACACGCGGGCGGGGTCCACATACACCTCTATGGTGTCGTCGACAAGGGGCGAGACAAAGACGCTGGCGAAGCTTGTCATGCGCTTGCCCTGGGCGTTGAAGGGAGAGACACGAACCAGGCGGTGTACACCATTCTCGCTCTTGAGGTAGCCATAGGCGTAGTCGCCGCCCTCGATTTCCATCGTGACGCTCTTGATGCCGGCCTCGTCGCCCTCTTGCAGGTTGCTGATGGTCACCTTGTGGCCGTGAGCCTCTGCCCAACGCATATACATGCGCATGAGCATCGACGCCCAGTCCTGGCTTTCGGTGCCACCGGCGCCACTGTTGATTTTCAGCACGCAGTCCATCGGATCTTCTTTCTGTCGGAGCATGTTCTTGAGTTCCAATTCCTCGATAGCCTTGAGGGCCTTGGCGTAGTCTTCGTCCACTTCTTCCTCCGTCACCATATCCTCGTGATAGAAGTCGAAAGCCAATTTCAGTTCATCGGCAAAGGTGCGCACATCGTTGTATCCGTCAATCCATTTCTTGATGCCTTTCACTTTCTTCATCTGCTCTTCGGCAGCCTTGGAGTCCGACCAGAAGTCAGGATCCTGTGTGCGGAGGCTTTCCTCCTCGTATTCTATTTTCTTCTTGTCGATGTCGAGATAGCGGTGCAACGCATCCGCGCGCTCCATCACATCTTTCAATTGGTCTGCTGTTATCATTCTTCGTACATCTTTTCGATTACGTCCTTATAATTTTTGTTGATTACGGCACGCTTCAACTTGAGCGTGTTGGTGAGTTCGCCGCTTTCCATGCTGAAATGGTGGGGAAGAAGCGTGAAACGCTTGATCTTCTCATAGCTTGCCAACTGCTGTTGCAGGGTTTCGATGCGCTCCATCATCATCTTGTGGATTTCCTCGTTGGCACAGAGCTCCTCGCGTGTGGTACAGGCTATGTTGTGCTCGCGCGCATAGGCTTCTAACAGGCGGAACTCGGGCACGATGAGGGCAGACACGAACTTGTGCTCATCGGCAATCACGGCTATCTGGTCGACGAACTTGTCCACCAGGAGTTTGGACTCCAGTGCCTGTGGAGCGATATACTTGCCGTTGGAGGTCTTGAACAGATCCTTGATGCGCTCCTTGAGGAACAATTCTCCATTCTTCAAGTCTCCGGCATCGCCTGTATGGAAAAATCCGTCCTCATCGAATGTCTGCTGGTTGAGCGCCTCACGGTTGTAGTATCCCTTGGTAATCGTCGGTCCCTTGAGCATGATTTCGCCCTCGTCGCTGATTTTGATTTGAAGTCCCTTGATGGGGCGACCTACCGAACCAATGGTGTAGCCCTTGTCCAATTGGTCGCACGAAACGGTGGCAAGGCTTTCCGTGAGTCCGTAGCCGACAATCATGTTGATGCCGATGGAATGGACAAACTCCTCAACTTCGGGCGATACCGTGGCACCTGCTGTCGGGAAGATGTTGGCGTTTTCCAAACCCAACTCCTTTCGTATCAGACCGAAAATGGTTTTGTTGACCATCGCATACTCCAATTGGAGCGGCAACGGGGGGCGCTTGCCCCGGCTGAGATATTCTATATTGTGCTTTCTTCCCACCTTGAGCGCTTTGAGGAAGATTTTCTTTTTCAGCGGTCCGGCATTGTCTATCTGCTCCTGTACACCCACGTAGACCTTCTCCCAGAATCTTGGCACGGAACTCATGCTTGTGGGGTGGGTCTGGCGCATGGACTCCTGTATCTCTTTCGGATAGGTGTTGACGATGAGTTGCGCTCCCTCGCTCAAGGCGAGGAAAGCCCATCCGCGCTCAAAGATATGGGTGAAGGGCAGGAAGTCGATGACC
>CAKPTK010000093.1 GCA_934190685.1 uncultured Prevotella sp. | reverse complement strand
GTCCGTCGCCCTACTCATTTTTTGGTATTATTGGGCAGATTGACGTTTTTTTAGTCAAAAGCCTACCATATTCTTGGTATTTTCCGCTGATATTTTTGCTTAATTTTTACTATTTTTTCGGTATTGTGCCGTTCTGATTTTCACAATACCTTTGCATCCGAAAAAATACAACAATAAAAGTAACAATGAAGAGCAAGAAAATCTTTCTCACGGCATTAGGAATGTTGGCAGCCACCTCTACGGTGGTCGCAGAGACCGAAGAAGCGGTCGTTCCTAAAGAGTCCAGCAAATCAGAAGTAAAGAGTAAGTCTGGCGACGACTTTAAGAAATGGCGCATCGGAAGTTATGGCGAGATGCTTGCCACATTCAAGGATTATGGCATCAACCGCTATTATGGCGGTGGCAAGGGTAACACCAAAATCAATCACAATGAGATTTCCATTCCCCGTTTCATCCTTCCGGGTGAGTACAAGATTACTCCCAAGTGGATTCTCGGTGCTGAAATCGAGTTTGAGTCAGGCGGCACAGGCTCTGCGACGGAGATAGAAGCCCAGTCGGGAAGTGAGAACGGTGAGTATGAAACCGAGATGGAGAAAGGCGGTGAGGTTGCCTTGGAGCAATTCCATATCACCCGTCTCATTACTCCCGCTTTCAATGTGCGTGTGGGCCACTTGATTATTCCTGTTGGTCTGACCAATGCTCATCACGAACCTCTCAACTTCTTCACTGCAGCCCGTCCAGAGGGGGCCACCACGCTTCTTGCCTCCACTTGGCATGAGACAGGTTTGGAATTCTTCGGAACCTTCGGTAAGGGCTTGGCCACTTTCGACTACCAAGCCATGGTTACTGCCGGTCTCAACCCTAATGGATTCGATTGTTACAATTGGGTACAAGGCGGTCGTCAAGGTATTCTTGAGACCGACAATTTCAGCGCCCCGGCCTATACTGCCCGCTTGGATTGGACAGGTGTTCCCGGTCTTCGTGTCGGAGCTTCCATGCTCTATAATCCCAATGCAGGCAAGAACGCCGACAAGCTCGTTACTTATGACGACCTCGGCAAAATCAACGTGTTCATCTATTCCTTCGATGCACAGTATGTGAACAAATATGTGACGGCACGCGCCAACTTCCTCACGGGCAACATCACCGAGACTGTTGGCATTACAGCCAAGAACCGTCGCTACTCCAACCTTTCCCCTTACACCCGAATGGGACCGGTTGCCAAGCGGGCGCTTGATTGGAGTGCAGAGGTAGGCGTTAATCTGAAGAGCATTTTCTCGGGTGTTGAGAAATTCCCCGTCATCTATCCTTTCGCACACTACAACTACTACAATCCACAGGAGAAGTGCGAGCAGGGTCTCATTGCCGACAAGCGCAACCAGGTGAGCCTTTGGAGTTTTGGTGCCAACTGGCGTCCACTCCCCAATCTGGTGGTCAAGGCAGACTATACCACCCGTCAGATTGGTACACACAAGGTATTCGGCAAAGGCAGTTACAATAGTGAGAACGAGTTCCGCCTCGGTGTGGCATACATGCTTTGGTTCGCCAAGAAATAAGAGATAAGGTATAATTAATTCAAATAATCAAAAACACAACTTCACAATGAAAAAGATTTTTAAGCGCGCTATGCTGTTTGTCGCAGCATGCACACTCTCAGCAGGCATGGTATCTTGTAGCGATGACAACAATGGCGGCAATGACGGAGGTGATTCCGCTGCCAACATTGACTACAATTCGGGAAACGCCCAGCAGTGGGCCAACTATATGGCTACTGTTTCCAACCTTCTCAAAAATGATGCTCAGACCTTGTACGACCAGTGGAACAACGGATATGCCGCAACCTTCAAATCGCACAACTCTACGGAGTATCCTTCAGCCATCAGTTGTGTAGAGCAGATCTTCGATGGATGTATTGACATTGCCGGTGAGGTGGGTGACACCAAGATGGGTGATCCATACAATAAATATGTAGCTGGCAAGACCACAGAAGCCCTCTATGCTGTTGAGTCTTGGTATAGCTGGCATTCTATTGAAGACTATTCCAACAACATCCGTTCTATCCGTAATGCCTATTTCGGTACACGTGACGGCAGCATCAGCGACAAGTCTCTTTCTAAACTGCTTGCTGCCAAGAATCCAGAGATGGACACAAAGGCAAAGACTCTTATTCAGGGTGCTATTGATGCCATTGAGGGTATTACGCCTCCTTTCCGCAACAATATCAATTCAAAGGAAACAGTAGCGGCAATGGATGCATGCGCAGATCTTGAAGAATTTATCGACAAGACATTGAAACCTTATTTCCAGGCCAACATCAATGATGACGCAACTCTCGACCCCGTGATTACTCAGTATGTCGATGCAGTGGTTATGCCTACCTATAGGGATTTGGCTGAACTTAACTCTAAGCTCAACGATGCAGTGCTCGCTTTCAAGGCAAATCCTTCAAATGACGCCTTTGTTGCTTGCTCCAAAGCATGGCTCAACGCCCGTGCTCCTTGGGAACAGAGCGAGGCTTTCCTGTTCGGCCCTGTAGACGAACTGCAGCTTGACCCTAACATGGACAGCTGGCCACTCGACCAGGATCAGATTGTACAGATTCTGAATTCACAGGATTTCAACGACTTGAACTGGAACGAGGGCGATACTGACGACAAGATTGAGAGTGCCCAGTCACTCCGTGGCTTCCACACACTTGAGTTCCTTATCTTCAAGGACGGCAAGGCCCGTACCGTGAAATAAAGAAACAGAACATTCATTTCTCATACGCATAAGCGGAGACAGGCACTCTCATGAGAGTGGAATCCTGTCTTCGCTCTTGTGCTGAAAAGCAAAACCATAGTAACAAAGACAAAAACAATATGAACAGATTCCTGCAATATGCATTGCTCTTCACGGCTACCGTCGGCATGGCATCCTGCTCTGACGACGACCAGCTTGACGTGACGGACATCAGTGTGCCCGACGGCTATGAGTTGTCTGCAGGTACAGCCACAGGGTTCTACAACTCGTCGGTAGCCTATGACCAGGGCGCCGATTGGCTTTCAGGAGCCTACAATGCCCGGTTCAACTCCGGCGACCAACTCTATGACAACGTGAAGTCGTCCAACAACAACGGTCATGGCGGCGGTCTGGGCCCTGTCTACGCCGGCTATTCGTGTGGCTCGTGCCATCGCAATGCCGGACGTACCGAACCGACCTACTGGACCAACTTCAAGAGCCGTACAGACAAGACATCGAACACCATTGACGGTTCGGGCCTCTACGGATTCACCTCATCGCTTATTTATATCACGCGCAAGAACGGAACCTTCTTCCCCAACTACGGCCGTGTGATTCACGACCAAGCCATCTATGGTGTTAAACCCGAGGGCAAGCTCAAGGTGGAGATTGACTCTATGGAGTATCATTTCCCCGACGGTGAGAAATACACCCTCTGTTTGCCCAAGTTTACCATCACCGATTGGTATGCGGAAGAAATCAAACCCGAAGACCTCTTCTGTACCGTGCGCATACCTCTGCGCCATGTGGGTATGGGCCAGATGATGGCCATTGACCGCCACGAGATTGAAGAGCTCGCCAAGAAGAGCAACTATCCCGAGTGGGGCATCAGCGGACGCTGCAACTATATCACCGAGAAAGGCGTGCGCCAGCTCGGTCTTTCGGGTAACAAGGCACAGCATGCCGACCTGACTGTGGAACTTGGATTCTCAAGTGATATGGGCATGACCAACAGTCGTTATCCCGAGGAAATCTGTGAAGGCCAGTCGCAGATGAAGGACGGTTCTATGATGGGACTTTCCTATCAGCAACTCGACTGTACCACAGAGCAGATGGAAGACGTGGACCTCTATATGCACTGTCTCTCGGTTCCTGCCCGTCGCAACGTGAACGACCCCGACGTGATTGCAGGAGAGAAACTTTTCTATCAGTGCGGATGCCACCTTTGTCATGTCACCACTCTCCACACGCAGAAGCGCGGAGTATCCTTGCTTGCCGGCACCAATATTCCTTGGCTCGGCGGGCAGACCATCCATCCTTATTCCGATTTCCTGCTTCATGACATGGGTTCGGAAATCATGGGCGTAGGACTGAACGACAACTTCGTCAGTGGCCTTGCCCGAGGCAACGAGTGGCGCACCACACCTCTTTGGGGCATCGGCTTGCAGAAGAAGGTGAACGGCCACACCTATTTCCTTCATGACGGACGCGCCCGCAACTTCACAGAAGCCATCATGTGGCACGGCGGAGAAGGCGAAGCCTCGAAGAACAAATTCAAGAATCTCACCAAGACACAGCGCAACCAGCTCATACAGTTCCTCTGGTCGCTCTAACCATTAACAACAAGAACAATGAAATACAACAGAATATTTGCCATTACTATGGCATCCTTGCTTTCAGCAACTGCTTTTGCAGAAACCGAGACAACAGAAGTCAATACCACCGCTCCCGAGAAGACCCCAGCAGCCAAGCTCGACATGGAAAACGGTGTGCTTCCTATTGCCGACGACCGTGGTTTCACACTCCAGTCAAAGGACGGCAATTTTGTTTTCAAGCCTTACCTCTACATACAGAGTACTCTCAACTTGAAATATTATGACGACGAAGGACTGGACAAGGCCTACAATCAGGACAACATCGCCAATTCAGGTTTCGCCATTCCTTATGCCATCATCGGTTTCACGGGCAAGGCTTTTGGAAAGATTGACTACAACGTGAGCATCAATGCCGCTGCCTCTGGTGGCAATGTGCTTCAGCAGGCATGGATTGACTATGCCGTGAACCCGGCTTTGCGTTTCCGCGCGGGTAAGTTCAAGACTCCTTACACCCACGCTTACCTCACCACCTTGGGCGAGACCCTCTTCCCCCAAGTGCCCACATCGTTGACGGCTACCAGCATCATGCCTTACTCGCTCAATGCGGTGACACCGACCATCGGCACAGGCTTTGACCTCGGCTTTGAGGTGCATGGTGTCATCAAAAACAAGTTGGGTTATGAGTTGGGCTTGTTCAACGGAACAGGTGCTTCAGTAAACACCGCCACCAAAGGCTTCAGCGATGACAACCACCTTCCTTCTCTGCTCTATGCCGGCCGTCTCTACTATATGCCCAACGGGCCCATGCCTATGACTCAAGGCAATTCCAAGATGCTCAATCTCGACAAGATGCTTATCGGTGTGAGCGCCAACTACAACAACGAGGCTGAAAGCGAGAGCACCAATGACTTCCGTGCGGGACTCGAGTTCGCCTGGTTGAAAAACAGATGGTATTTCGCTGCCGAGGGCTACTACATGCACGTAGGTTTCACCAAGCGACAGAAAATCAACGAAACATACAATTATTGGGGAGCCTATGCCCAGGCAGGCTATTTTGTGGCTCCACAGTGGCAGGTGGGTCTTCGCTACGACTTTATGGACCGCAACGGCACGTCGAAAGACGGATTCCTCAACATGCCGGCAGCTGTGGTGAATTATTTTGTGCCCAAGACCAACATCAAGCTCTCGGCCATGTACCAGTATATCGGCCGCACAGGTCATGACACCCAGCTTGACCGTGATCTTGACGACCTGGGCATCTCCACCCACACAGCGTGCGTGATGATGCAGTTCGCATTCTAAACTAAGGCTAAAGCAATGAAACACAAGATAATCATTTCTCTACTGACTGCCATGACATGCCTTACGGCTTGCGACGACGGGCGCATCTATACCAATGTGGATGTAGATACTTATGGTCGTTCAGCCAAGCTCACGGGTACCGTCACAGGGCTGGGTGACTGGGCGGACGACTACTATGTGGCAGTGGCAGGCTTCACCTCAGACAGCGAGTACGCTTCCATATCAAAGAAGGTCAAAGCCGACGCCAACGGCAATGTGTCACTGGTGATGAACAACATTCCAGACGATGTTACAAGTGTGCAACTCTGTGTGCTCGACCGTCTGCGCCGTCATGTGGTGACCCTGCAGGAAGCAGACATCGAGGGCATACGCGACACCATCCGGATGGAAGTGTCCGCCATGGACGCCAGCATGTTCGGCGCCATTCAGAAGAGCTTTCTCAATACCACATGTGTCAACTGCCACGGAGCGAGCAACCATTCCGCCGCCGGACTCAACCTCACCGAAGGACATGCCTTGGCGGACATGGTGGGAGTTGACTCCAAGCGCGTGAGTGGACACAAGATCGTGGAAGCCGGCAATGCCTCGCGGAGTGTGCTCCACATGGTGCTCAACGACGAGAAAGTGGACGGCATCTCGATGAACCATTTCGACCTCGTCTCCGAGGACAACGCCAACACCCTGCTGCCTATGATAGACAACTGGATTAACCATGGCGCCAAATAACAAGCGCCAACCTCATATTATATATTTATGAACACTTTGAATACGATACAATTGAAACAGGCACACGCCGATATATTTAAGTTCGACAACGACACCGAGGTGGCAGAATACCACGTGATGCTCCATGTGGACGATTCCACCCTGTCTTTCCCCGAGCAGTTGGAAACCATCCTCAACGCCTATGACGCTTTGTTGGAAGGCGAACTGAAAGACGTGAGATGTGTCTTCAAGCGCTATTTCCTCAGCGACTCCGCCAACCAGGAAGACGATGTGGTGGCCGCCGACATGACCGACTGCGCCAAGAGTGTAGTGCAGCAGGCACCGCTCGACGGCACCAAGATAGCCCTTTGGGCCTATCTGATGACCAACGTGCAGACGGGGGTGGGCAAGAGCGGTCTCTACGAGGTGAAGCACGGAGGCTACCGCCATTTATGGAATGGCGGCGCCCACAATCTGGCAGCCAACTCCGAGTACCAGACCCGATTGCTCTTCAACGAGTACAACCTGCAGTTGATCGAAGAAGGCTGCACGCTCAAGGACAACTGCATCCGCACATGGTTCTTCGTCAATGATGTCGACCTCAACTACGGCGGTGTTGTCCGTGCCCGCAACCAATTCTTCTTCACCCAGGGGCTTACCGCCAAGACCCACTTTATCTCCTCTACCGGCATCGGAGGCCGTCAGGCCGACCCGAATGTGCTGTCGCAGATGGACAACTATGCTGTCGACGGTATCGAGAAGGAGCAGGTGGAATTTCTTTATGCGCCCACCCATCTCAACCGCACCAGCGACTATGGCGTAAGCTTCGAGCGAGGCACGATGGTGGACTATCAGGATCGCCGTCAGGTGTTCATCTCCGGCACTGCCAGCATCAACAACAAAGGCGAGGTTGTCTATCCCAAGGACATCCGCCGTCAGACCCACCGCATGTGGGAGAACGTGGAGGCACTGCTCGCCGAGGCCGACTGCTCGTTTGACGAGGTCGGCATGATGGTGGTCTATCTTCGCGACATCGCCGACTACCATGTGGTCAGCCAGCTCTTTGAAGAACGTTTCAAGGGTCGTCCCTATATCATTGTCCATGCTCCTGTCTGCCGTCCGGGATGGCTGATAGAGATGGAGTGTATGGCCGTGCGCAAGACACACAATCCACAGTACAAAGCCTTTTAACATTGTGGCATGAGACATCTGGATACTCTGTTGAGTTTAATATTTATTTTGATCGTCGGAGTCTTGGGCGTTGCTACCTTCGTGGAGCAGGCCCAAGGCTCTTCCTATTCTTCCCAGCACATCTACCACACGTGGTGGTTCTTCCTGTTGTGGGCCCTCTTGGCGGCAGTTTCCGCCGTGATGGTCTGCCGTCATCGGTTGTGGCGCCGACTGCCTGTGATGCTCCTGCACGCTTCGTTTCTGGTCATCCTGTGTGGTGCTGCGCTCTCTTTCTTCACATCTCATGAAGGCACTCTCCATCTGCGGCAGGGCAAGTCTTCGGCATTTTATCTGCTGAAGGACACCCGGCGTCCGGCCCGTTTGCCGTTTGAGACGATGAAGCTCCAAAGTTTCACGGTCGAGTGTTACCCGGGAACCTCGGCTCCACAGGACTTCGTAAGCCGCATCGCCTGCCGGAAAGCCGACGGCGAGACTCTTGAATGCGTGGTGTCGATGAACAACATCCTGCAAACCGACGGCTACCGCTTCTATCAGTCGTCGTTCGATTCAGATCTGAAGGGTAGCATCCTCACGGTCAATTACGACCCTTGGGGCACGCCCGTCACCTATGCCGGCTATGTGTTGCTGGCACTCTCCGTCATTTGGGTTTTGTTTGCCAAGAGAGAAACCTTTCGCTCCTTGCTCCGTTCGCCCTTGCTGAAAAAGGGTGGGGCGATGGTGCTGCTGCTCGTAGCGGGAGCCGTTGCCTCTCCCATGTCAGCCCGCAGTGTGCCGACCATCAACGCAGAGAAGGCGGAACGTCTTGCCCGCATGCCGATTGTCTACAACGACCGTGTGGCGCCACTGAGCACTCTGGCCCACGATTTCACCACCAAGCTCTATGGCAAGAGCCGATACAAAGGACTGTCTGCCGAGCAAGTGCTCTATGGTTGGCTCCAACGCCCCGATGTGTGGAAAGACGAGCCGATGCTCAAAATCACGGACAGCCACTTGCGTCAGCAATTGGGCATAGAGGGCGACTACGCCCGTTTCTCCGACTTGTTTGACGCCTATCAGAACTACAAACTCGCGCCCCTCGTCAGGGAAGGACAGGAGGACAAGGCGGTCAGAGAGTTGGACGAGAAAGTGGGCATCATTCTCATGCTTACCAATGGCTCGTTGATTCGCCCGGCGATGAAGGCGAACGTCTCTGAGTCACGCATCTCCGCGGAAATCTTCTACAACGAGTTCCCCATGACCAAGATTCTCGCCATGGGCAATCTGACCCTGGGCATTCTGCTCTTC
>CAKPTK010000092.1 GCA_934190685.1 uncultured Prevotella sp. | reverse complement strand
TTGGTACGCATAGCACGCCACTTGTAGTGGTCACCACCGAGCCAGAGTTCTGTAATGCTCTTGAACTTGTGATCATTTGCAACCATCTCAGGGATGAGGTGGCAGTGATAATCGATGATTGGCATCTTAGCCGCATGATTGTGGAAAAGATCCTGCGCTGTCTTGGTGTCAAGCAGGAAGTTTTCATCCATAAATTGTTTCATCTCAATTATTGTTTTAAGAATTACTTAATAGAGTCTTATCCGACCTTTATTTACAATGCAAATATACGGTATTTTTTTTGTATTCATGGAAAATTAAACTATATTTGCAAAACTTTTTTACGCAAACGATGTCGTAATCATCATTACAACTCTTAATCAACATGAAGAATCAGCGCACAGGAAAGGTATTATTGATCTACACAGGTGGAACCATCGGCATGGGATGCAACGCTCTTACGGGCGCTTTGGAACCGCTTGATTTCAACCATCTCATCAGCCGACTTCCGGAATTCAAACAGCTTTCCACGGGTGTGGACACCTACCAGTTCAACCCCATCATCGACTCCAGCGACATGACGCCGCGTCTTTGGGCACAATTGGTGCGCATCATCGCCGACCGCTACGACCGCTATGATGGTTTTGTCATCCTCCACGGCACCGACACCATGGCATACACCGCCTCTGCTCTCTCCTTCATGCTTGAGAATCTGACCAAGCCGGTCATCCTTACGGGCAGCCAACTCCCCATCGGCCAGCTGCGCACGGATGGCAAGGAGAACCTCATCACCAGCATCGAAATAGCTTCAGACTACAAGCCTGACGGCACACCGCATGTTCCCGAGGTGTGCATTTATTTCAGCGGCCGCCTGTTGCGGGGCAACCGCAGCACCAAGCAGAATGCGGATGGTTTCGAGGCATTCTCCAGTTTCAACTATCCCGACATCGGACAGGCCGGAGTGAACATCCGCTACAGCGACCACCACATTCTCAAGCCGGACTATTCCCGTCCCATGGTTCCGCACTTCGCTCTCGATTCCAATGTGGTGGTGTTCTCGCTCTTTCCCGGCATCCAGGACAACATCATTCGCCATGTGCTCGACGCTCCCGAACTGCGTTCCATCGTCATGCGGTCGTTCGGCAGTGGCAACGCTCCGCAGAGTCCGTGGCTGAAGCGACTCTTGAAAGAGGCCACCATGCGTGGTGTGACGGTAGTGAATATCAGCCAGTGCATCCGAGGCACAGTAGTAATGGACCGCTACGACACTGGCTATCAACTGAAAGATGCCGGAGTGCTGAGTGGCTACGACAGTACGGTGGAGAGTGCAGTCACCAAACTGATGTATTTGCAAGCCATCTATAGCGATCCACGTCAGATACGCCAAGCCATGAATCGCTCACTGGCAGGAGAAATTTCCATTCCATCATAACAAACATAGACTCTTTGAACTTTCACACGTGCGCGCACGCGCGCGTAATTTCGCAACAATTATCATACATCCTACACAAATCGCACATAACAGCCTGTGTTTATGTGCGTTGCAACAATGTAAGCAGCCAAAATATCATACACAAATCATACATTCTTCTACACACATACAACTTGAAACAAAGGTCTGCAAAGCCGATTTTCTCACATGAACAAAAACAGTCCAACAGTTTGGGCATTGATTGAACACCGCCTGGGCAACGATTGAACACCGCCTGGGCATCCGTTGCCCACGGTTTTGTACCATCTTGGGCAAAGCTTTTTCTGATCTTCAGCACAGTCCTTGGCCGTACCGTAAAGAAACAATAAAAAACTTTTTAGGAACCTGAAATATTTGGATTCGCTGCTGATGCAGCGTAAAATTTAACGAAGTATTGTTTGTATAACGCAGAAAAACTGTCTTTTTAAAGAAAAGCCATCATAACTTATTCAGCAATTTCGTTTCACCCTCAGTGCCAAGGGTAAAAGGAAGACTATGACAAAGACAGAAAAAAGAAGTCCTCCCACAACGCCAGAGGCAAACGACAACCAGAACGGCTCCGCTTTTTCTCCATCAAAGAAGAAGGGAATCAGCCCAAAAACTGTGGAAAGAATGGTAAGCAGCACTGGAATGATTTTGTGGTTGTATGCCTTGACATACAACTGGATATCCGATGGCTTACCTAGCCTGGATTGTTTCTTCAGCATACGATATTCGTTGAGTATGTAGATGCCCGAGTTGATGACAATGCCGGCAAGCATCACCATCGAGGCCAAACCGCCTGTGCCAAACACTATATCGAAGATAGAGAACGTCAGGAAGATGCCGATGAACGATACGGGGATGATAGAAATGACGACCAATGGAAGACGCAATGACTCAAACAGAATGGCACAGATGAAAAAGACCACAATCACCACAACACCGACAATCCAATATGGAGCTTCCTTGTCGCTCGGATTTGTGTAAGTAGGCGTCTGACAATGATAGCCCATGGGAAGGCTATGGTTGAAACTGTCCACCACCTGTTTGACATATTCCTCGGTATACAGATAGGAACCCAACACATTGAATTCCACGGAAAGCAGATACTCCTGATTGCGCTTGAGAATATAATTTTTGGCAGCCCGCTGACCAATGTCCATCAAGGCAGACACCTTGACGGGCTGTCCGTTCGCCCGAATGTAGGAGTTGTTGACTTGCCACACATCAAAACGGTCGGTCTGCAAGGGATGCAACACCACATCCAATTGTTGCTTGCCATTGTCATATTTACCAATGGTCGAAGTGTGCAACAAATTGGACAATTCGGCATAGACCATCTTGGGCGAAACCTGGTATACAGACATTCGCTCCTGGTCATAATCCATAAAGAGTTCGTCATTTTCTATTTCCTTGTCAGGCGCCTTGACAATCAAATCGCGCACACGATTATTATGAGAAAGCATCTTGGACAAGTCATCGGAATAGCGGTTCACATGGTCATAGTTGTATCCCGACACCCAAATACGGTTGTTGCGATGCTGTAGATCGAGAGAGTTGCTGAACCCCATCTGACTGACGCCATAAGTTGCCCAATCAGCCCCACCAATACTGATGAGCTTGGCAATCATCTGTTGTTCTATCGTGAAGGGAGCACCTGTATTTTGGCAAGAGTCTTGGAACTCCACATCGATATTGGCACGACGTCCACTGATGTCTGTCACAAAACGTTTGATTTCGGGATATTTCTTCAATTGGTTTTCCACAATAATCACCTTTTGGTTGAGTTCAGAAGCTGTTCCACCCTGTGGCATCAAGCCTTGAATATGGAGAGCCAACTTACGCTCGGGGTCACGTTCGGATTGATAATCGATATGATCGATGAACAGATGAAGGGTATAGCCGAAAGCCAACAGAATCAAAAGACCGGACAGCCACTTGCGACGCTGCACCATCCGCACATAACGGAGATAAAAGCGGTTCCACTTGACCACTCGGCGGACGTCACTCATGCGCCGATATTTCCGACTGTCATAGCGCAGCACGTTGACCAATGTCGGGACAAACAGCAATGCCACGAACAGAGACGCCAAGAGATTGACGCTAATGATGCGCACAAAGTCATAAAGGTCGTTCTGCCAATTTTCCGGTAGGAAATAGACCGAGACAAGGGAGCCGATGGTGGTGAGCATCGCGGCAAGAATTGCCCAAAAAGCCTTCCGATTGCGATAATAGCTATAATGGTCTGCCATCACGATGGTGGCGTCTATAATGAGACTCAGCGACACAGCCATGCCTGCCATGGAATAGACATGAAGCCGCAGATTCAACAACCAATAGAAAATGATGGCCAAAAGAAGGTTTAGTGACAAAGACAGAGTGATGATTGCCAGATAGCGCCAACGACGATTGGTGAGCCACACGAACAACAGCAGGATGCCCAACGACAACAGCGAACGGCTCACCAAGTCGGTCATCTCCGCACGTTCCTCTTCCGCCGCGTCAAAAGCCAAAGTCAAATAAAAGCCATCAGGCAAATGATCTGAGATTTTGTCTACCTTACGGCGGATAGAGGAAGACAGATAGATGGCATTGGCATCGCCATCCACCTCGATGTTGAGATTAACCGTGTTCAGTCCGTTGATGCGATAATACTTCTGCGGTTCACGCATCTTGATTTCCTGGCTGACCAAATTGTTGAGATAGACCACACTGCCGTCACTTGCCGTGACGGGAATCTCAGTCAAAGGCAGATGAGAAGTGGACAAATAGAGTGTCCGACGCCGGACCATTCCTTGTTCATCTTCGGTCTCCACCCCTCCTACGATATCTTTTTGCCCAGTAAACTTGCGCACGGCATCGATAATGTCCGCCGACGAGAGTCCATAGTTCTCCAACTGTTGGGGATCATAGCTCAACTCAATATAGCGTTCAACCTCGCCTGACAGTACGACGTTTCTCACACCCTCTATCTGCCGAATGCGCTTCATGACATTTTGGTTGAGATAATCGCCGATCCGCTCTTCCGGCATATCGGCATTGACATGGTAGGTCAGCAACACCCGTCGCTCCCCTTTGTCATCAGCACTGTTGACGGTTTCTCCGCCAGACAGTATGGGATAGCCCACACCTTCGGGAAGGCGCGAATAGACTTGTCGCAACAAAGACGACATTTCAAAGCGGATAGCGGACACGTCGGACTGCTCCTTCAGTTGCACTTTGATGCGGCACTTGCCGAAGAACGACTCCGAACTGACATCCTCCACACCCTTGACACCAGAAAGCACACCCTCAAGCACCGAGGTGACACTGTTTTCCATCACCTTGGCAGACACTCCCGGCCAACGCACATCAACAGTCAGCGTCTTGCCTTGTCGCTGTGGCGGATTGACACCCACGTCAATTCTCGGCAACAAGGCAAGCCCGACAATGGCAACAATGGCCATGAACAGACAGACTACAAAGTCAGATGGGCGTTTCATCTCTTTCGCTGTTTATAAATGATATAGTAGAGCAAGGGAATGAAAAAGAGGGACACCAAGGTGCCGACCACCATTCCTATGACAATGGTCAGCGACAGGGGATATTGCAGGTCGGAACCCATATCACCCCGGGAGAGGAATGGGAGCATGGCGAAAATGGTGGTGGCAGAGGTCATCACAATCGGGCGCAACCGCTCGCTGCCCGCCTCCATCACGGCCCTCAACAATTTCATGCCTTTTCTGCGCTTACGGTTGATGGTATCGATTTTGAGAATGGAATCGTTGATGACAATACCGCTCATCACCACCAGACCGATCATGGACATGAGGTTGAGAGATTCGCCCATCATCCACAACAACCCCAACACCACAAAACCATTGATGACCATCTCCGACAGGATGATGAAGGGTTGGACAAGACTCTCAAATTGGGCGGCAAGAATCAAGAACAGCAGGGTGAGTGCCACCCATAGTACAATCAGCAGTTCGCCCACCAATTCACGGCTGGAGAAATAGCCGCCCGCATAGTCGATGCTGACGGGGGCGCCTGCCTGCTGTAAGCTGTCGGCATAGTGCAGGACATCCCTCACCCGGTGTGAGGGAATATCCAAATCAATGGGATAATACTCTGTCATGGAAGAGGCATTGAGCGACTTATAATCTTTGACAACGGAGTCGGTGAGTAGATAGTTGAGTGGAACATCTATGCCTTGAGCATTGCGCACGGTAGATTGCATCATGTTGTTCCAATCCATCTTTGGCGAGCCCACAATGACAGGTACGGCTTGTTCGCCATTGCTTATCTCCAGCATTTTGTTGGTGCCCGTCAACTCTCTCAAGCGGGTCAACAGGGAGGAATAAGTCACGCCATAGAAAGCCATCTTCCCTGCATCCGCCTTGCACATCAGGTTGTCGTCCAACTGCACTTGGGGAACATACACATCAGGGAATCGCTGCTGTAGTCCTCGCTGCACTTGTTGCGCCACCGTCACCGTCGGACGCTTCTCCGACAAATCTTTCACCATCAGCACCAAGTCATGCTCGTTGGTGTTGAGTATTAAGTCGAACGGATTGCCCACAGTCTCAAAGCCGACTGTCGCTTGCGGGTAGTGTTCCCGACAATAGTCTCTGATTTTCAGTTGCACGGTGTCAAGTTGGCTCATGCTTTGACATTTCACATAACCCAAAGCCTCACCGCTGGTGAGGTCGTGACTGTGGGACAGGATGAAACCCTGAGTTCCTGCAAGCGACGATGTTGTGGTGGTTTCATGGGCGATGTGGGTCATCAGTGCATTGATTCTGCGGTCGCTCTCTTCTTCCGACACGCCTTCATTCCAACTCACAAACACTTGGGCATCGTCGTGCGACAACCGGGGCATGCGTTGTTTATCGATGAGTTGATAAACCGCTATCACACCGACAACCGACAACACGAAGAAGCCTAAAGACAACCGCTGGTGACGCATTACCCAACAAGCTGCACCATCATAGCCTCTCTCCATTGCGTTATCCAACCATCCTCTTGAGGCAGCATGATAAAACGAGCGTCCACGATAGGCAAGATTGAACAAAACGGGAATCACCGTCATGGCCACCGCCAACGACACAAGCAGCGACACGCTGATGCCAACAGACATATCATAGAACAATTCGCCAGCCAATCCGCTGAGGAACATCAGGGGGATGAACACCGAGCAGGTGGTCAGCACCGAACTGAGCATCGGCGTGAACACCTCAGTGGTACCTAGACACACGGCATCTTCCAACCGCAGTCCGCGCTTCCACTTCTGTGTGATATTGTCGGTCACGATGATGGAATTGTCCACAATCATGCCAACACCTAAAATAAGTCCGGAAATGGAAATCACATTGAGGGTGATGCCGATGAGCCGGAACGACAACAAGGTCATCAGCAAAGACAAAGGTATCGTAAAGGCGACCATCAGCGACAACCGCCAACTGCGCAGGAATAGCAGCAACACCAGACAGGTGAACAGGCATCCCATCAGCAAGTTGCCCTCCAAATTGGTCAAGGAATAGGAAAGCAGTGACGTTTGGTCGCGGGTGATGGAGAAATCAATGGAAGGATAGGTATGCCGCAAGTCTGTCAGGGTGGAGTCCACCTGCTGCCGCAGGTCAGCCATGCGTGCCTCGCTCTGCTTGACAATGGCCATCGTGACCGCGGGCCTGCCATCGTGGCGCACCCATCCATGATGCACTCCCGTCTGGCGTTCTATCTCACACAAGTCCGAGAGACGAAACATTCTACCCTCATGGTTGACACAAATATTTTCGATATCCTCACGGGTAAGCAACTGCGAGTCGAAATGGATGTTGTAGCGATATTGTCCATTGACAATCGACAGGGCCTCCAACCGTACATTGTTGTCCGTCAGAGCTTTCTCTATGTCATTCATGGTCAGTCCGAGACTTGCCAACAAATCGGTGTTCGGGCGTACCATAATCTGCTGCCCCAGCACACCACTCACATCAACCATCGCAATCTGGGGCAACTGCTCCAATCGGCGTCTTACCACATTGACGGCAAGGTCTGACATCTCCGAAAAGCGCAGCATGTCGGTGCGCTTGCCTTTCAGGGAAAGCTCCACAAAGAAAGCGGGAATGTCTGATACGTTGACCCGCATAACCTTGGGGCGCTGCAAATCCTTGGGCAGGGAAGACATCGCCATGTCAATCTTCTCGTTCACCTCAATGGCCATCAGATCCATCTTGCTGCCCGGAGCGAAATCGAGCCAAAGGGTGCCGGCATCCATCTTTGATTCCGACCGGATGTTTTTCAAACTGGACAATTGCGACAAGCGGGCACGCAACTGGCGGACGGCGGTTTCCTCCACCTGTCCTGCCGCCGCACCAGGCATGTCTACCTGCACTTTGATTTGCGGCACATCGACATCGGGGAGCAGAGACACCGGCAACCGATAGGCTGCCAGCACGCTCAGCACGACAACCGCCACGACAATCATCAGTACGGCAATAGGTCTCTTAATGAGATATCTGACCATAGTCTAATGTTTTTTAAGCTTCACCGCTGTTCCATCCGCCAGATTCTGGATGTCGGAGATGATGACTTTCTCGCCTTCATGCACAGCCGTCTCCTTCTCCCGGCAACCCGTGATGGCATATTGGGTGCTGTTGCTGTAGAGGATGTCGACATAAGTCCATACCGCCTCGTTGTCTTCCACTTCAAAGATGACATGATAGCCGTCGCGCTCTGCCACAGCCGACTTGGGCACGACAATCATCCGGGGAATAGTGCGCTCCACAATCACCTTGACATTCATGCCGTCTATGAGCATGTTGTCGGTGTTGCGCATCCTTGCCCGAATCTTGACCAATCCTTTCTCGTCGACCACAGGGTTGATTTGAACCACCTTGCCGACAAACACCTTCTTGTTGTCCACGAAGGGTGTCACCTTCACGGTCTCGCCTATCTTGATGGTGGACAATTCAGCCTCAAGCACCTTAAACTCCACATCGAAGAAGGTGTCGTCTATCAGTTTTCCAAATTTTGATGCCACTTGGAATGGTTGACACTCCATGTCTGCCACTCGCCCGGCAAATGGTGCCCGCAAGTCGCAATCCGTCAATGCCCGGCGGGCCTCAGCCAGTTGAATTTGTGCGGAGAAGTAACCTGAAGTAAGTTTGGCGCGCTGCAGCACGTCCTCGGGGATTTTGTCGTTCAAGCCGTTATAGCCCAGGCTGATGAGTTTGTCGGCGAGGGTGATGCGCGCACTCTCCAGGCTGCGCTCGCACTTCTTGACCTGCAGCTGTTTATCGCTCTTGTCGATGGAGGCCAACAAGGTTCCCCTAACCACCCTGCTGCCGTCGTGCACATAGATCTTGGTGACCACGCCCTGTCCCTGACAGGATA
>CAKPTK010000091.1 GCA_934190685.1 uncultured Prevotella sp. | reverse complement strand
CCCTTGACAACCACTTCGGCAACCCCCATCGCAAGTTCAAGACCATCCACGTGGCAGGAACCAATGGCAAAGGATCCTGCTCACACACCCTCGCCGCCATCCTGCAAGCTGAGGGCTATCGCGTGGGACTCTACACCTCGCCGCATCTCGTCGACTTCCGTGAGCGCATCCGTGTCAACGGTGTGCCCGTCGGCAAGGACTACGTGGTGGACTTCGTTGAGCGCGAGCGTCACTTCTTCGCCCCCCTTCACCCCTCGTTCTTCGAGCTGACCACCGCCATGGCGTTCAAGTATTTCGCCGAACAGCGCGTGGACATCGCTGTCATCGAGGTAGGACTCGGCGGACGACTCGACTGCACCAATATCATCACCCCAATCCTCTCCGTGATTACCAACATCAGCTTCGACCACACCCAGTTCCTCGGCAATACGCTTGCCAAGATAGCGGGGGAGAAGGCGGGCATTATCAAGCCTCGTGTGCCTGTGGTTGTCGGCGAGACCACGCCAGAGACACGTCCAGTGTTCCTCGACAAGGCACAACGGGAGAACGCTCCCATCAGCTTCGCCGAGGACGAACCCGAGGTGACCGCCGCCACCCTCTGTCCCGAGGGCGGCATCGACTACGACACACGCTCCTGGGGACGGCTGCACGGCGAGTTGGGCGGTGTCTATCAGGAGAAAAACACCAACACCATCCTCTGCGCCTGTGACGAACTGAAGCGGCAGGGCGTGATCAGCAGTCGCGCGGCGGTGGTCGACGGCTTCGCCCATGTGACGGAGCATACAGGGCTCACGGGCCGCTGGCAGCAGTTGCAGACAGCGCCGCGCGTCATCTGTGACACAGGACACAATGTCGGTGGATGGCAATACTTGAGCCGCCAAATCAAGGCACAGACCTGCAGGCAGTTGCGCATCGTTTTCGGCATGGTCGACGACAAGGACATCGACACCGTGATGGAACTGCTTCCCAAGGATGCCGTATACTATTTCACCCAGGCGTCTACCCACCGCGCCATCCCTGTCGGCCGTGTTGTGGAGAAGGCGCGGCAACACCACCTCACAGGCACCGCCCATCCCACCGTGGCGGCAGCCTATCGGCAGGCACTCGCCGACGCCTCGTCAGACGATTTCATCTTCGTTGGCGGCAGCAGTTATGTGGTGGCAGACCTGCTGACCGACATCGGATAATGTTTCCGCCAAGCGGAACAGCATCAGGAAGACAATGCAAAATCACACGATTTATTTTGCATTGTCTTCTTTATTTATTACTTTTGTAACCATGAAAACATTGCGCACACATCTATGGATATTCCTCGTCTGCCTGCCCCTTCTTGCGCAGGCACAGATGCGTTGGAACAATTCCTACCAGACATATTTCAACCAATACAAGGATCTCGCCATCGAGCAGATGCTCAAATACGGCATTCCCGCCAGCATCACCCTCGCACAGGGAGTGTTTGAGAGTGGTGCGGGCAACAGCGAGTTGGCACGCAAGGGCAACAACCATTTCGGCATCAAGTGCCATGGTTGGACAGGCGCCACCACCTACCATGACGATGACGCCAAGCAAGAGTGTTTCCGCGCCTACAACAATGCCTATGAGAGCTACGAGGACCACAGTAAGTTTCTGAAGAACAACCGACGCTATAATCGTCTCTTCGACCTCAAGACCACCGACTATCGGGGGTGGGCGAGGGGGCTGAAAGATTGTGGCTACGCTACCAACCCCGCCTATGCCAAGAAGTTGACTGACATCATCGAGTTGTACAAACTCTACCAGTATGACCGGGCGACCAGCTACGACAAGTTCATGGCCAAGCACAGCGCCAAGGACCAACCGGCACAGCGCGGCGGCGCCCTGCACCCCATCAAAATCTACAACAAAAACTATTATCTCGTGGCACGACAGGGCGACACCTTCAAGAGCATCGGCAAGGAGGTGGGCATTTCCTACCGCGCCATCGCCAAGCACAACGAGCGCGATAAGAACGATCTCCTCCGGGCGGGCGACATCATCTATCTGAAGAAGAAGCAGAAGCGTGCCCCCAAGAACTTCAAGAACCGTCCGCACATTGTCAAGGACGGCGAGAGCATGTATTCCATCGCGCAGTTCTATGGCATGCGTTTGAAGAGTCTCTACAAGAAAAACCATCTCTCGCCCGACTATCAAATCAAGGTGGGCGACACACTCAAAGTCTATTGACGGACATGGAAAACAAGTTCACACAAGCCGTCATCGGCATGGGGTCGAATTGTCGGCAGGAGGAGATGATGGCGAAGGCGAAGGCCCTGGTGGCGAGCGAGTTCAGCGTGGTGGCTTTCAGTCGTGAAGCCTACACCGAACCCATTGGCATCCCCTCGGACAAGTTTCTCAACTGTCTGGCGCTCGTCCGCACAACGCTCACCGCCGATGCCGTAGACCGCAGTCTCAAGGCTATCGAGACCGCTTGCGGCAACACCCCCGCCCTGCGCAGCCAGCATGTGGTCAGAATGGATCTCGACTTGCTGCGCTATGGTTCCCTTCGTCTCCACACCGCCGACTGGCAACGCCCCTACGTGACGGAGATGATGGCGGAACTGGACAACCTGACGCACGACTGACACCACTTTTTATAGTATGAAACAAATAAGACACCTACTGCTTGCGCTGCTGCTCGTCGTTTGCGCCACGACGGGAGCGCAGGATTTCAACCAGTTTTTCACCGACCGCACCCTCCGCATCGACTACACCTTCTCGGGCAACGCCCGCCAGCAGGCCATCAGTGTCGATGAAATGCTTTCCATGCCCCATTGGTACGGCAAGCGTCAACGGCTTGCCGAACTCCCCTTGGAGGGTAACGGACAAATTACCGTGCGCAGTCACAAGACAGGCGAGACCATCTACCGCAACTCTTTCTCCACCCTCTTTCAGGAGTGGCTCTCCTACGACGAGGCGAAGACTACAAGCCGCTCGTTCGAGAACGTGTTTCTCGTGCCCATGCCGAAAGACACGGTCGACGTGACGGTGGACCTGCGCGACAACCGCCGGCAGGTCATGGCGACTTTCACCCACACTGTCGCCCCCACCGATATCCTCATCCGCCGCATCGGCGAGCGCCATGTCACCCCATACCAGACGCTCCAGCAAGCCGATGACACCACTCGGTGCATTCACATCGCCTATGTGGCGGAGGGCTATACCGAGACGGAGATGCCGCTCTTCCTCAGCGACGCGCGCCGGGCGATGGACGCCCTGTTCGCCCACGAACCCTTCAAGTCGATGAAGGGACGGTTCAACATCGTGGCGGTGGAGAGTCCATCGGCGGAGAGCGGAACGAGTGTCCCCCACGACCATGTATGGAAGCAGACCGCCCTCCATTCCCACTTCGACACGTTCTATAGCGACCGCTATCTGACCACCCTCAACCTCAAAGACTTGCACAACTGGCTCGCAGGAACCCCCTACGAGCATATCATCGTGCTTGTCAACACCAGCGAGTATGGGGGAGGGGGCATCCTCAACTCCTACAATTTGGCGGCGATGCACCATGCGCAGTCGCTGCCCGTGGTGGTGCATGAATTTGGCCACTCGTTCGGTGGTCTCGCCGACGAATATGCCTACGACTTCGAGGACATCCCGATGTATCCCCACGACGTGGAGCCATGGGAACCCAACATCACCACGCTGACCGACTTCAAAAGCAAATGGGCGGGCATGGTGGAGCGCGACCGCAAGGGCAACTTCAAGAAAGGCTCCAAGGTGGCACTCTATGAGGGCGCCGGCTACTCGCTGAGGGGTGTCTACCGTCCGTGTGCTGACTGCCGGATGCGCACCAACGACACGCCCGACTTCTGTCCTGTGTGCCAGCATGCCTTGACCCGTCTTATCGATTTCTACACAAAATGACAGAGAGGAGCATCAACAGCTGGTCGAGGCGGCTTGCCTTCTGCCTGTGTCTGTCGCTCTTCGGTACACAGCCTTTCAGTGTCACGGCAAGTGGACAGCAGGTGAAGGACAGCGAGCGGTTGGGCATGGCGTTGGACTATTTCAAGAGCGGAAAGTATCATGAGGCGCTGCTCCTGTTCGAGCGGTTGGACAAAAGCTACAAGCTCAACCCGAGGTTTCATGCCTACATGGGGCTGTGCTACTATCGAGAGTGGGACTATGAGCATGCGGTCGGCATGTTCGACGGCGCCCTGCCGCAGTTGCAGTCGCTCTCGCCCCATGAGCTGTCGGTCTACTACTATGCCCGTGCCGAGAGTCTCTTCTCGCTGGGCAGATATGATGCGGCATTGCCCGACTACGAGCGTGTGCTCACCTTGTGCCACGACAACGAGAAAGCCGATTGCTACTACCGCATCGGTTTTTGTATGATGGAGAAAGGGGAGTGGTCAAACGCCGTCGAGGCGCTGACTTCCGCCCTTGCCTATTACCGCCGTTTCCTCGACGACCCCGCCCATTACGCCCGTATCCGCCAGACCGAAAACATGATCAAGGGATGCAAAAACAAGGCGGAGGAGAAGTGAATTCTCCCCAATATCCCTAACACTGTTATCTTGTGGATACCTAATATCTATATTGTTAACAATTTTTAAATAAAAAAAAAATCGTATATATTCTTTAGAAAATAAAAAATAATGTAATTTTGTAATCTCTACAAAACTTATGAAATAAGAAGCTAACAATAAAGATAATACGAACTGAATGTTTCCCTAATTTGGTGCCGCATCGTCCGAGACATGTAGGCGAAAATCAAAATAACTGAGAACTGATTAGCGGAATCCTAAAAAGATATAGATAAGACGTGCGAAACATTGTATTAATGATGTTTGCAATGATTTGGGGCTTTGTTCAGACAGCAACCGCTCAAGTCAAGACGACAGACAGCTTGTTCCTGCACAACTCCCGGCCCATCCTATTCGTTGTGGACAAAATCAATATCAACGACCGCGATAGGAAGTGGATTACTGACTCGCTGATTCCGGCGCTCAAGGCGTTGGAGGGTAGGGGCATTGTCCTTGGACGTGCCGCCGCTTCTCCCGAGGGTTCCACTGCCAACAACAAACGGTTGGCGAACGGCAGACGGGCTGCTGTCGACTCCCTGCTCAACAGCTACGGCATCAGCACCGACCGCATCCGCTACGATGTGGTGACGGAGGACTATTCCCTCATGCGTGCCTTGATGTGGCTCAATCACGATTCTTATCTTCCCGCAGTCGACGACATCCTCCGTCGGGGCGGCAACACCTGGCGCATCAAGGGTGCGCTGATGGCGTATGATGGCGGCAAGTTGTGGAAACGCTTGCTCCAGTATTATTTCCCGAAGTTGCGCGCCGTGCGCATCATGGCGATCGACGAGTTGCTCGTCGAGTCGGTGCCCGTTTCGTCGCTTGTGGCGAAACAAGGCGGCATCGTGCTTCCTCCTTTAGACTTTCATTTCAGTTTGCAGGGTCTGCAACCTGTTTCCGTGCCTGTTGCCCGGAAACCGCTTGACGAACCCCGACGCGAGTTGCTCAGCATCAAGACCAACTTGCTCTTCGACTTTGCCTATATGCCTGGCTACGGCCGTTTCTGCCCGATACCGAACGTGGCGATAGAATACTATCCATTGCGTGGACATTTTACCTACGGCGCCAGTTTCGACGGTCCCTGGTGGCAACACTATCGGGAGCACCGCTATTTCCAGGTGCGCAACTACCAGATACACACCCGCTACTACTTGCGCAGCGGCGACATTCTCCAGCGTCGTCCCGGCGAGGGTGCGGCTTTCAAGGGACTCTACTTCAGTGCCTATGCCCATGCCGGACTCTACAACATCTGTTTCGGCGAGCGCCGTGGATGGGAAGGCGAAGGCTGGGGGGGTGGTCTCGGCATGGGCTATGTGGTCCCCCTGGGACGCTCGGAACACTGGCGACTGGAGTTCGGATTGCAGGGCGGATTCTTCCGCACCCTCTACGACCCCTATCAGTGGAAGTGTCCGGTGAAGCCCGACACCGACCCCGAATTGTATTATTATAAATGGTATGGCGACGCCAACGACTTCCAGAAGCGCAAGCACCGCTACTCTTGGCTCGGTCCCACACGGGTGGAGATCACTCTCAGCTACGACCTCCTCTATCGACGCAACCACAAGAACGGCGCCAGCTTCCGCAGCCGTGAACGGGTGAAAGGCTTGCAGGCCGTGCAGAACAGGGCGCGATAGATCGCGCCGAGAGAAAACGAAATTGAAAAAATGCCTAAGATAAAGAAACATATCATCCGACTGTTGCATGCCGCACGCCACCAGCGCTGCGGGGTGATGGGGGGCGTGTGTCTTCTGTTGGCGGGCATGACGCTGGCGGGGTGCGAGCGAGAACCTGACCTCCATCTCCACCGCGGCGGCACCGACATCACCATGGATCTGCCCGAGGTGAGCCTCGACCTCAAGGTGTTGTGGAACTATCATCTCAAATACGATGAGGAGTATGACTGGCAGGCACATTGGTATTATGGTTGGGACGAGACCGACACGCAGATTTTCGGTTCGCTCGGCTACACGGAACCCACCGCTTTCGAGGTGCGCCGCTATTTCACCGACGAGGTGGCGTTCGGTCCCCACTCGGCTCCTTACAAACACTATCTTACCAACCACTATCTTTCCGCCAAATACGACTTCGGCTATTGGGACATTCTGGCATGGAACGATATTCAGACATCCGATGGTGTGCAGAGTGTGCGCATCGACGAGACCAGCACCTATGACTATGTGACGGCATACACGGGGCAGACCATGTCGTCCGTGCGCTACAACCTCCCGAAATACACCCACTCATTCTATCAGCCCGAGGAACTCTTTGCCGGCTACGAGAGTGGCATCAACATCAACCGCAATCTCGACGGCTTCATCTACGACGAGGACCGAAAGACATGGATGCGCCAACTGGAGATGGAACTACAGCCCGTTACCTATATATATCTGTTGCAGGTCGTCCTGCACAACAACAACCGCAACGGCCGCATCATCACTTCCATCGACGGCAACGCCAACCTCAGTGGCATGGCGCGCTCGGTGACGCTCAACACGGGCGTGACGGGTGCCGACGCCATCACCGTGAGCACCCACATGCGCATGAAGAAAGACCTGGCATATAAGGACGGCGAGAAGGTGGACATCTTGGGCGGCAAGGTATTGACGTTCGGCATGCCGAAACTCAACCCTCACCGTCTCAGCACTCGTTCCTATACAAAGTCGCTGGAGGAGGTGAGAGATGCAGACCTCGGCAACCGCCACTATCTCGACGTGACGGTGCAGTTCTACAACGGCAAGGACTCCACGATGGTGTTCGACGTGACCGACCAGGTGAGGAAGCTCTTCCGTGGCGGTGTCATCACGGTGGAATTGGACATGGATCATGTCCCCGTGCCTGTGAGACCTGGTGGTTCGGGCTTCAACGCCGTGGTCAAGGACTTCGAGGAGAAGGAATGGGAATTTGACATGTAAACAACCACAACAAAATAAGAAAACGAGAATTTATAAATACATTAATCACTAATTAAAACAAATGATCATGAAGAAGTATTTTATTTTTGCTGCTTCAGCTCTGGCTCTCGCCAGCTGTTCAAGCGACGACTTCTTGGGTGAGAATCCTGGAGGTGCAACAGGTTCTTCAGATGTTGCCATTCATTTCGGTGGTGAGACGGGTAAGATTACGCGTGCAACTTCGAACACGGGAACTGATTTTGTGAAACTCGACAATCAGTTCAAAATTTATGGCGTAAAGAGTGCTGCTGATAGCAAGTATGACAAAGTGTTTGAAAACTATGTCTTGTGGGATGATGACAGCAAGGGAACAGCTTCCAATCCGAATGGTTGGGAGTATGTCGGTGTTGCTGGTACACATGGAACAAGCAATGTCGAAACAAAAAAAGAACAGACCATCAAGTATTGGGACTATTCTTCTACAGATTACCGCTTTGTTGCTGGTTCTCCTGTAGCGAATGTCGTATTTAATGTAGGTACAAATGGCTATGTGGAGACTGCTACCTTGTCTGGTCTTGCCGGTCACCTTAATGCAAAAACATTATCAGGTGAAGGTTATGCAACATCTCCAGCTCCTGTTTACCTTGCTGATCCTGTGATTGTCAAGAAGGCGGACTACAAAAAAACAGTGAAATTTAATTTTGTTCGTCAGCAGTCGAAGGTCCGTGTTGGTTTCTATGAAAACATTCCTGGTTATAAGATTAAGGAAATTCATTTCTATAAGAAAGGTGCAACCTCTGCAGAGACGAGTACCAACGTCATTCTGACATCAGCAACTGATAAATATTTTGTTGGTGGCGAAAATGCAAGTGCTACAGTTACATATTCATGGACTGATACTCCAAGTTATACCTTTGTATATAATACAACCGGTTTGACAGAGCAGGGCGATTGGTATGCAGGTGAACTGACAGGTGTTCCGGCTACCTCTTCTACAGAAACAGACGTTGCCAAACTGTATGGTAAGGATGGTGACATGGAAGAAAAAGGTTACTTCACCGTAATGCCTACACCTTCTGCTACTACTGCTGCTGCCATCTTGATCAAGTGTGACTACGTTTTGGAATCAGAGGATGGTTCTAACGAGACTATCACGGTCAAAGGTGCAACAGCTGCTATCCCTGCTGCCTTCGCTAAGTGGGAGCCAAACACCCTGTACACCTACCTGTTCAAGATTTCTCAGAACACCAATGGCTCAACTGATGATGATCCAAATCATGCGGGTCTCTTCCCCATCACCTTTGATGCTGTAGTAAAAGATGTAACATTTGCTGAGCAAGGTACGACAACAACTGTTCAGACACCTTCTATCACAACCTATCAGGATGGTTCTGTA
>CAKPTK010000090.1 GCA_934190685.1 uncultured Prevotella sp. | reverse complement strand
GCAGGAAATGACACCCAGCACCACAAGCATTGTGTCGACGCAAATTTTCACTTTGGGGAAAGGAATGTTTGTTATCTTGCTGATGGCTACAGGAAAACCTTCTCCAGGCATGGTGACACTGCCACAGCGCACTTCAAGCGCGATGCCTACAGCCAAAATGGTGCAACCGAACAGTTGGACCACAGCTTTTTCCCAAAAAAGAGTGGGTACAAGCCAGGATGTGAGCGCCATGTTGAAGTCGATGAATGTGCCGAAAACGAAACCGACCAGCAGTTGGAACAGCTGCACCCATTCAAATTGTCGGCGCAACACGGCTAATTGTCCCGCTACGAGCACAGCGTTCATGATAAAAGTGTATTGTCCGATGGTGTAGGGCGGCACAAGGATGTGCGCTTTTCCTGCACTCTCAAAAACGTAGGGCAGTACGCTGATGACGCTTGATCCTATGCCCGAGCGCACGCATACCGCCACGCCGACGGTCATAATCCAAAGAGAAACGAGTAACAGCAGATGTTGCCAGCAAAATGATATTATCCTGTTCTTCATAAATTCTTTATATTTTTCAATGCAATCTTTTATCCGATGCCCAGCAGTTCTATCTCGAAGATAAGTGTGGATCCGCCGGGAATGCCTGGTTGTGAATATTTGCCATAGCCCATTTCGGCAGGCAGATACACCTCCCACTTGTCACCCACGCACATCTGTTGCATGGCGACAATCCAGCCCTCGATAAGGTCGGAGAGGCGGAAAGCGATGGGTGCGCCGCCACGGCTGGAGTCGAATTTCTTTCCGTTGATGGTCCATCCCGTGTAGTGGGCGGTCACGATGCTGCGGCGTGTGGGGTGCTTCCCGTCATTTTTTCCTTCTGCCACCACCTTATAATATATACCGCGGTCGAGGGGCTTCACTCCTTCCTCTTGCGACTTGGCAACGAGCCAGTCTTTGTTTGCCTGAACGTATTCTTTCTTCGCCATAATCTTACTGTTGTTCTTGATAATTCATGCAAAGTTAATCATATTATGTGAGGAATTGGCTATATAGGGGAATAATTCTTCGGAAACGTGGGCGTTTTCTCGTTGATATTCATTAAATTTGCATGATTAAAAACAAACTCGAAAACAATATGAAACATTTGGTTTATCAGACGAAGGGCACGTGCAGCCGGCTTATTGACTTGACTGTCGACGACAACAATGTGATTCAGCAAGTTTCCTTCTTGGGAGGATGCAACGGAAACCTGAAGGGAATCTCTCAATTGGTGGTAGGCATGAAGGCCGATGATGTGATTGCCCGTCTCAAAGGCACACAGTGCGGCAACAAGGGGACCAGTTGTCCCGACCAACTTTGTTGTGCTCTTGAGGAAATAAAGAAAGCGTAGCCGGCTGGCTACGCTTCTTTGTTCTCATTCTTTCTCATGCTGAATTCACAGCCGCAGTATAATTGGTTGTAGAATCCATATTCCTTGATGAGGGCGTTGCGCCGCTCTTGCAGTCCGCCCCGCCGCCAGTTCTGGTCCCACCAAGTCACGCCGTCAAAAGGCTCTACAGCCCATGCGCCAGCCTCGTTGATTTGGTCGAGACTCTTCCATCGCGAGGAGGCGAGGGTGGTGGTGATGACGCTGAAGCCGTGCAGGCTGGCGTAATGTGCCGTGTCGCGCAGACGCATCTTGAAACATTCGAGGCACCGTCCGCCCCGTTCAGGCTCGTGCTCCAGTCCCTTCACACAGGTCAGCCATGCCTCGTGGTCATAATCCGCGTCCACAATGTCGAGACCCAGCGACTGGGCGTAGCGCGTGCATTCGTTCTTGCGGATGTTGTATTCCTCCAGAGGGTAGATGTTGGGATTGCAATAATAAATCGTCGGGCGAATGCCGTGCTGCAGCATACACTCGATAATCGCCGAAGAGCAGGGGGCGCAACAGGTGTGCAGCAACACCTCGCGCGCGCCGCCGGGGACGATCACCTCATATTCTTTCTTCTTCATAGACTGTTCTCCCTTTCTTGCGCTTCCTCGTATGCCACCATCTCCTTGCGGCTCCTGCTGGCAGTGACCAGATAAACACCGCCGAAGATGAGCACCACGGCAATGCCCTTGGTCAGGTTGAAGGAATCCATTCCCCAGCAGACAGCCACGATGCATGCCACGACCGGCTGCACATAGTTGTACATGCCCGCCACGGTAGGACGGAGATTCTTCTGTCCCACCACCACGAGCATATAACTCAAGAAGGTGGCACCCACCACGATAAACGACAAGCCGCCCATGTCAGTCCATCCCAGGCTGAGCCAGTCTGTCGACATCAAGTCGCGTGCCGAGAAGGGGAGGGTGCAGATAAAGGCGTAGGTGAACATCCATTTCATGATGGTGATGAGAGAATATTTGTTGACGAAGTCTTTGAACAGCACGATGTAGAGTGCGTAGCAAAATTGCGCCGTGAGCACCAGCAAGTCGCCCCATACGGCTGTGCTTTTATCCGCATTGACGGCAGCCTGCACGTTGCCGCTGCCCAGAATGAGGAGCAGGGCACCCGTGGCGCCCGCGGCAATGCCGAGCACTTTCTTGCCTGTGATGGGTTCTTTGAGAATGATTGCCGCCAGGACCATCGCCCATAGCGGCATGCTTGTCGTGATGATGGAGGCGTCGCCGGGAGAGCTGAGGCTCACGCCGAAGATGAAACAACCCTGATTGAAGACTATGCCCAACAAAGCGGCGATGAAGAGTTTCTCCATGTCTTTGTGATTGACGTGCTCGGGGCGCTGAAAGAGCGAGGCGAGCCAGAAGAGCACCATCGCTCCTCCCATACGAAGGTCGGTCACTACGAGCGGAGACACGGCTCCGCCAGCCATGACCAGTTTGGAGATGGGAGACATCAGTCCCCACATGGTGTTGGCGCCAAGCATGGAGGCATGTCCCTTCCAACATATCTTTTCCATTGTGTTCTCTTAAAAAAGGAGGCAGACAGCCGTTGCTGTCTACCTCCTGATGTGTATCCTGTTGTTTGATAAAATGTCTTTTTAATAGCTGCGGGCGATAATGACACGCTTTGTGGCTGGCTTTCCGGAAACCATGTCCACGCCGGGTGTCTGCTCCACACCGAATGGCACGCAACGGATGGTGGCCTGGGTGTCTTCCTTAATCTTGGCCTCGGTCTCGGCAGTGCCGTCCCAATGGCAGAGGAAGAATCCTCCGTCCTTGATGCGCTCTTTGAACTCGTCGTAGTTGTCGCATTCATAGATGTGGGCGTCGCGGTATTTCCGCGCCTTTTCAAAGATGTTGTTCTGAATATCGTCGAGCAACTTCTCCACATATTGTGCGATGCCGTCCATGCTGACCGTCTCTTTCTCGAGCGTGTCGCGGCGCATCACTTCGATGGTGCCGTTTTCCAAGTCTCTGCCGCCCATGACAAGACGTACAGGAACGCCCTTCAGCTCGTAGTCGGCAAATTTGAAGCCTGGACGCTTGTTGTCGGCATCGTCATATTTCACGCTGATGCCAGCCTTGCGCAGGTCGGCGATGACAGGAGCCAACTTGTCGCTGATGGCCTGCAGCTGCTCGCCGCCTTTGGCGATAGGGATGATGACCACCTGGATTGGAGCCAACTTCGGAGGAAGCACCAAGCCATTGTCGTCGGAATGGGTCATGATGAGCGCGCCGATGAGACGGGTGGAAACGCCCCATGATGTGGCCCATACATACTCAGGCTTGTTTTCTTTGTTGAGATAGGTGACGTCGAACGACTTGGCGAAGTTCTGTCCGAGGAAGTGGCTTGTACCGCTTTGCAGGGCTTTGCCGTCCTGCATCATGGCCTCGATGGTGTAAGTGTCAAGCGCACCGGCAAAACGCTCGGTCTCGCTCTTCACGCCACGAACGACAGGCACTGCCATCCACTGCTCGGCGAAGTCGGCATAGACGTGCAACATCTGTTGTGCCTTCTTTTCCGCCTCCTCGCGTGTGGCGTGTGCCGTGTGGCCTTCTTGCCAGAGGAATTCGGATGTGCGGAGGAAAGGACGTGTGCGCATCTCCCAACGCATCACGTTGCACCACTGGTTGCACATCAGTGGCAGGTCACGCCAAGAGTGAATCCAGTTCTTGTAAGTGTTCCATATGATGGTTTCCGAAGTAGGGCGGATGATGAGTTCCTCGTCGAGTTTGGCGTTGGGGTCCACCTCTACACTGTTGCCGTCCTCGCTCGCCTTGAGACGATAGTGGGTCACAACGGCGCATTCTTTGGCGAAGCCTTTCACGTGCTCAGCCTCTCGGGAGAGGAAGCTCTTGGGGATGAGCAAGGGGAAGTAGGCATTCTGCACGCCTGTCTCCTTGAACATCTTGTCCAGTTGCTGTTGCATTTTCTCCCATATAGCGTAGCCGTAAGGCTTGATTACCATACATCCACGAACGGCAGACTGCTCGGCAAGATCCGCCTTGACCACCAAATCATTGTACCACTGACTGTAGTTGTCAGCTCTTTTGGTTAATTCCTTGAGTTCTTTAGCCATGTTGTCTATAACTTTTTATAATGTCTAATTTGTCTGCAAAATTACAAAAAAATACGGAAAAAGTTGCAGGCGTCTTGGAAAAAGTATTATCTTTGCAATCATCTTATATAGATGATGAACACAAAAGGCTAATTTAGAGTATTTATATCATGAAGAAAGTAAAAGTAGTGACACTTGGCGTGTGTCTTTCAACATTGGTATTCAGTTGTAGCACGAAACAAGGTACAGGATCTCTTATTGGAGCTGGCGGTGGAACCGTTGTGGGAGCCATCATCGGCAAGTTGGCGGGAAACGCTGCCGTCGGTGCGGTCATTGGCGGTGCGGTAGGTACCGCTACGGGCGCCATCATCGGCAAACACATGGACAAGGTGGCCGAGCAGGCCCGCCAGGTGGAAAATGCCAAGGTGGAGACGGTGACCGACAATAATGGTCTGTCCGCCGTCAAGGTGACATTCGACTCCGGTATTCTGTTTGATACAAACAAGTCCGACCTCAAGGCTGCTTCCAAGACCGACTTGGCAAAGTTCTCCACCGTGCTGAAGAACAACATGGATTGTCAGGTGGACGTACAGGGTTATACCGACAGTACGGGCAATGACGGCATCAACCAGCCATTGAGCGAGAGCCGTGCGAAGTCCGTTTACAACTATCTCACCTCTTGTGGTGTGGCTGCCAGCCAGTTCAAGAATGTGGCAGGCTTCGGTTCCAGCAATCCTGTCGCCGACAACGCCACAGCCGCAGGCCGTCAGCAGAATCGCCGTGTAGAGGTATATCTCTATGCAAGCAAGCAGATGGTTGAGGCCGCCAAGAACGGCACGTTGAAGTAATTGAATTTTTTTGTTTCATAAAATAGATAAAAGTAGTAAATACGGTTTGAGGCAGCATCAGTGGATGTCAATCCATAAAAACCGAGAAAACTGCCGACACTGTGAAGTGGAGGCAGTTTCTTTTTCTTCTAGACGGCTTTCTTCGGACGGCCGCTTCTCACAGAATCAAAGCATTCGTACACAAAAATAAAATGAAGATTAAACTTGTTTCAAAAATCCTCAAATGGGCGGCAGCCCTCTTTTTCAGCACAACAATCCTGGCTGTTGTGGCCTATCGTTTCATACCCGTATGGTTCACGCCTCTGATGTTCATCCGCTGCGCACAGCAAATGTCGGAGGGCGAGAGCGTGACATTGCACCATCACTGGGTGCCACTCGATGAAATGTCCCGACACATGCCTGTGGCGGTCATGGCGAGTGAAGACCAGCGGTTCTTGCTCCATCATGGTTTCGATTATGGGGCGATAGAGAAGGCCGCCAAACACAATCGCAACAGCAATCGCAAACTTGGCGCGAGCACCATCAGTCAGCAGACGGCCAAAAACGTTTTCCTGTGGCCGGGACGTTCATGGGTCAGAAAGGGATTTGAGGTGTATTTTACGGCTTTGATTGAATTGATGTGGAGCAAACAACGCATCATGGAGGTCTACCTCAACTCCATCGAGATGGGGGACGGCATCTATGGCGTGGACGCTGTGGCGGAATATCATTTCGGCACGACGGCCGACCGCCTTTCCCGTTCGGAATGTGCGCTGATTGCTGCGACGCTGCCCAATCCCCGCAAGTTCAACAGTGCCCGGCCGGGTGCTTATATGCGCAAGCGCCAACGCCAGATAGAGGCGCAAATGAGATTTATCCCGACTTTTCCACGTGAGGGAGAGGACGTGGATCCGAACACCTCAGCCGGCGGCGTGTACCATCGCCTCCGATGAACGGCAGCTCGTGTGGTGTCCTTTGAAATCATAACAATTGTCCCGACAATCATCCTTCCAAGTTTTCCACCAACCATATTTATATGAATGACAATCTTCTTTCCGGACTTAACGACAGTCAGCGACAGGCTGTGGAATATATCGACGGGCCTTCGCTGGTGATAGCCGGCGCAGGTTCCGGAAAAACGCGTGTGCTCACCTATAAGGTAGCCTATCTGCTGCAGCATCATCTGGAGCCTTGGCGCATTCTCGCTCTCACGTTCACCAACAAGGCGGCGCGTGAGATGAAAGAGCGTATCGGCGGGTTGGTCGGCCCCTCTGTGGCAAACCAATTGCAGATGGGCACTTTCCACTCCATCTTCTCCCATATCCTTCGCAGAGAGGCCCAGTATTTGGGCTTCACCTCCAATTATACCATCTATGATCAAGCGGATTCGCGCTCGTTGGTGAAAAACATCATCAAGGAGCAGGGGCTCGATGACAAAAAATACAAGCCGGCTACGGTGCAGGGAAGAATCTCCATGGCTAAAAACCACTTGATTTCTCCGCAGGACTATGCAGTGGACCGGAGTGCGATGGAGCGTGACTTGGAACAGAAAATGCCGGATGTGGTCAATGTTTACCAAGCTTACAACGAACGACTGCGCAAGGCCAACGCAATGGATTTTGACGACCTTCTCGTCTATGCCTATGAACTTTTCAGAGACCATCCCGAGGTCCGCGCCCGCTATGCGGATAGATTTGCTTATGTGCTGGTGGATGAGTATCAAGACACCAACTATGTGCAACAGCAGATCGTGTGGCAGTTGACCAAGGAAAAGCAAAAGGTGTGCGTGGTCGGTGACGACGCGCAGAGTATCTATGGGTTCCGTGGCGCCAACATTGACAATATTCTGAACTTCCAACAACTCTATTCCGGGACAAAACTTTTCAAGCTGGAGCGCAACTACCGGTCGACGCAACGGATTGTCGAGGCTGCCAACAGTTTGATTTCTCACAACCGGCGACAAATCCCCAAGGAGTCGTTCAGCGAGAATGCCGAGGGGGATAAGATTCAGCTCAAACCCTCGTACAGCGACAAGGAGGAGGCGCAGATTGTGTGTAAGAACATTCTGAACCTCAAGCGGAAAGAGAACGGAAAATACAGTGACTTTGCCATTCTGTATCGTACCAATGCCCAAAGCCGGAGCTTTGAGGAGGCGTTCCGCAAGCAAGGACTCCCTTACCGCATCTATGGCGGTTTGAGTTTCTTCCAAAGAAAAGAGGTGAAAGACGTCATCGCTTATTACCGTATGGTGTCCAATCCCAACGACGAGGAGGCTTTTCGCCGCATCGTCAATTATCCTGCTCGGGGAATAGGCAATACCACCATGCAGAAAATCACGGATGCCGCCCAGTCGTCCGGGGAAAGTATGTGGGCGGTCATCAATGATCCCATCGGTCACGGCCTCATGTTGAAAGGGGCGACCCTTAACAAGGTGCAGTCGTTTCGGGACATGATCCAGTCGTTTATCGATCGAGTAACGGTGTCCGACGCTTTCGAATTGGGCAGGGACATCGTCAAGCAAAGTGGTATTTATGCCGATCTCTACGCGGACACCACGCCCGAAGGACAGGCTCGCCAGGAAAATCTCGAAGAATTACTCAGTGGCGTGCAGGATTTTGTGGAGGGAAGGAAAGAAGAGGATCGCGCCAACGCCATCTACCTCTATGATTATCTGCAAGAGGTGTCTCTAATCTCCGATCTCGACAGTGACGAAGGTGATGACGACGACAGAGTTATGCTGATGACGATCCACAGCGCGAAGGGACTGGAGTTTCCCACGGTCTTTGTGGTCGGTATGGAAGAAAACATCTTCCCGAGTCAGATGGCGATAGAAACGCCGCGCGGATTGGAAGAAGAACGCCGCCTGTTCTATGTCGCCATTACGAGAGCGGAGCGTCATTGCATCTTGACGTATGCGAAGAATCGTTTCCGCTATGGTCGGATGGAATGCGACCAGCCCAGTAGATTCCTTTCCGAAATCGATTCCCGCCTGGTGTCGGTGGATAATTACGGTTCTTTGGGAACTGGGTGGAATGGTGGTTCTCCCTATCACTCCTCTTTGTCAAGTTCAGAAAGCCATTCTTATGGGTCGTCCGATCGTTATCAGAACAGTCGTCCCGTGGCCTCGCAGTTCCGGGCGGACCCTAAACCAAAAATCACGTCATCCCATCGTCCGATGGTGCCAACAGACTCTCTCTCTGAAAATTACAAACGGCCATTGGAACAACGGAGGACGAACTTGCGAAGGATGAGCAGTGTGATGAATGATGGAGGAGGGCGGAACTTGTGGAACGCACCCGATACAGTGGCATCATCCGGTCAGAAACCTTCAAGCACAGACGCAATTTCTGTCGGAAATGTCATCGAACACCAACGTTTCGGGGTGGGCGAAGTGGTGGCTGTCGAGGGTGCAGGAGAAAACGCCAAGGCAACTGTCCGCTTTCAGAATGCAGGAACCAAACAACTGCTCTTGAAATTCGCTCGCTACAACATTATCAAGTAACCGGAAAAAGTCACGTGTAAATCGCATGACAATGAGAAAGATACGTGTGAAATAATAAAAAAACTTAAAACGATACATTTGCTTTAGCCATATTTTGCAGAATCCGGAAAAGTTTGTAATTTTGCACCCTGTTTGGAATAAGTATCAAAAAACGAAAACAAAAAATTTAGATAGAAATGTCGAAAATTTGTCAGATTACGGGAAAAAAGGCTCAGATGGGCAATAACGTTTCCCACTCAAAACACCGTACAAAGCGTAGCTTTGACGTGAATCTGTTCAGCAAGAAGTTCTTCTATGTAGAGGAGGGCTGCTGGATCAGCTTGAAGATTAGTGCTGCAGGATTGCGTCTCATCAATAA
>CAKPTK010000089.1 GCA_934190685.1 uncultured Prevotella sp. | reverse complement strand
CTTTCTTGGCTTGTTCTACCATTTCAATCATTTCGTCTTTCAAGGCGCTTGGGCTGCCCTTGTAGCCGATGGCCACAAAGCGAACATTGCCTTTGGCGTCCACAACCACTTTCATAGGAATGCCCGACACGGTGTATTGTTTCATCACCTTGCTTGACAACTGGTCGTTGACCTTGGCTCCCTGTGTCTTTCCGTCGAAAACGAGGTGGATGTTCAGTCCCTGAGCTTTCAGATAAGCCTTGGCTTTCTCCTTGTAGTTGGGGATGAACTCCTGGGTGTCGATGAAGAGGAATTCCACGTTCTTGTCGTTCTTATAGTGCTCGGCGGCAGCCTGCATACCCGGCAGGGATGCCTTGCAGGGATGACACCAGTTGGCCCAGAAGTCGAGCACGTACACCTTGCCTTTGAGTTGTTTGGAACTGATTGTCTTGCCATCGGCGTCAGTCAACGTCCATTCGGGCATCACGCCCTCACGCTTGTAGGCTTCCACCTCTTTCTGGATAGCCGACTTCTCGGCAGGATTCTTCAATTTTTCCACATAAGCTTCGAAGCCATTGGCATTGCCGTGTTCTTGTGTATAGAGATTTCGGAGCATCTGGGTTTGCAGGTCGGACACCTGGTTGTTGTAGAAACTCTTTTCGAGCAGTGTCTTCAACTCCTTGGTGTTGCCGGTGGCTTTGAGCAGTTCTGCCATGTTGTCGTTGATTTCCGCCCGCTTGTATTGGGCTGCCTTTTGCGCCAACCGGGCATATTCCAAGGCCTTGGCTGTGTTGCCGGTGGTCTTGAGAATTTCCGAGTAAGGCTCAGCTACAAATCCGTTGATGCTCTGGTCTGCCTGTGCTTCCCATTCCGATTCCGAGAGATAGGACATTGACTCAGGCTTTACCTGTCTGAGGGCAATCATTCTGTTCACAAGTTTGTCGGCAAAGGGAAGCAACTGGGCATCGGTCTTGTCCTTGCGGAGATGGGGCACGTCGACCAACTTGTAGAAAATAGTGTTGCATCCCAAGAACGACAATTTGTCGAGATAAGGGTCTTGCGCCATGTCTTTGCCTTCCATGTAGTTGAAGATCATCATCGTGGTGTACACGTTGTCGTAGCTCTGCCCGTAGCGCTGCAAGTAGGCATCGCGCTCGGCTGTATAGGGGAAAGCCTTGAGGAAGTCGGTGAAGTGCTTCTTGACCGCCGCTTGGTCGCGGTAGTCAAACTTCTCATCATATTTCTCCTTCATCGCCAGCAATCCCTTGGGATATTTCTTCAGAATGGTGGCTTTCAGTGTCTCGGTAGCGGTCTTGTCATCGCCCACGATGGCAAGGGCACTCATCAAGGCTTCTTCCGTACCCAGCTTCTGCAGATAAGCCAGGGCATTCTTGATGCGTGTCTCAGCTCCGTCAATCTTGGCGGCACGTGCAGACAGGGCAAAGAGTGGTGCGTAGAAGACAGACGAAGAGGGATTGTAGGTAATCTCGTTGTTTGCCCAATAATAGACAATCGTGTCGCTCACCTCTTTGGTCTTCGTGAAATCAATGTAGCCCGGAATGTTTCTTCCATATTTCTCAGAGCGAATCAGTCCCCATGCGGCATAACCGCCGGGCCATGGACGGCCGTCTTTCTTGTTGATCATTGTGGCAAAGGTCATGCCTCCGTTGTTGTCGACAATGGTGTCGCATACAAATTTGAATGCCATGAAACCTGTTTGTGGAGCCGGTGTGAAAGTTCCTTTCCACACGTTGCCTTCGTTCTTTACGCTGATGTCGTGGCCCACCCAATGGTTGTTCTCGTAGGTGTAAGCCACGCCCTTGATAGTTTGGTTGCCTGTCATCGATGGTAGGGGTGTATAGATGAGTGTGACAGGTTCGCCAGCTTGTGGATACTGCGGACTGAAAGTCAGTCGATTGCCCTCCTGTGCCATCGCTTTGGGAGCGATGGCCAAGAGGAGAGAGAGAAATAAATGCTTGAGTTTCATTGTATGTTTTGAATAAACTTTATTCTGGATTGGCCTCCAGTTCCGGGTTCAGCACGCGTTGATAGGCTGGAATCTGGATGACATAGCGGTTGCTGCCTGGAGCGAGCGTGTAGGTCACGCCGTTCCATTGGCGGGTGATGGTTTTGGCGAAGCGAGGGTCGTTTTGCAGGCGGCGCAGGTCGTACCAGCGCAGATTACGGCAGAAGAACTCGCGGTGGCGTTCGTCGATGACCTTTTTCAGTGCGTCGTCGGCATCAGTTGCGGTCTCCTCCACATAGTCGGCAGGAGCGAAGCGTTTCACACGCAACTTGTTCACCCATTGCATGGCCTCTGTGGGCTGATTGTTGCGGGCATAGTATTCAGCCTTGATGAGCATCATTTCTGGAACGGATGGTCCCACGTTGCGGTAGTTCATGGCAATGTCCGCATAGTAAAGGCGTCCGCCGTCACTTGCATACGATGTGGCATATTGTTCTACAGGGGCTGTGAACAAGATGTAGCGTTTGTCCTTTTCACCGAGCAACTGAAGCAGTTCGTCGCTCAAATGGAGCATGGTACAACTCCATTGACTGTTAGACTGTACAGGCTTTTTGAGTAATAGAACTTCTGGGTCCTTGATCATGAGCGGATAGAAAGAAGAACTGACCACTCCATTCATCTCATCTTTGCTCATGTCGTTGAGTGTGCTGTTCTGTTCCAATGCCAGCGAGGCATACTTGTCGGCATCCTCATATTTTCCCATCAGCAGATAGGCACGTGCCAGTTCTCCGTAGGCAGAAGCCTTGGTGGGAAGTGTGGTGAACTCTTGTGTTTCGGGCAGATAGGGCACTGCCTCTGTGAGGTCTTTGATAATTTGCTCATAGACTTTTTGCACGGAAGCACGCACAACTTTCTGTGCCGTGTTCTGTGTCAGAATGAGCGGAACGCCGAGATCGGAAGAAGCTGTGGACTCGTTGTAGGGTTTTGCATACTGGTTGACAAGCATCAAGTAAGCATCGGCTCTATGCACCTTGGCTTCTGCCTTTAGCTCTTCTTTCTCTTCCTGGGTTCCGTCCTTGCAATCATCTACCTCGTTGATGACTGTATTGGCGTATGCTGAAGTGTTGTACATGGCATTCCAACCGTCATCGGTTTTGTAATATCCCGACTCGGGATAAATCTCTGACGACCAGACATAAGCCTTGCTGAACCATTCGTAATATTCGCTGGTGAAGCTTGAATATTGTCTGCCGCCATCTTTCACATAGACGTCGTCGCTCATGATGTCGGGTAGGGCGGATGCTCCCCACCATTGGCTGGTGTTGTTGAGAAGGTAACGGAAGTTGGACACTTCGTCGGGCACAATGCCGCCTTGGGTCTTGATGTCTACAAAGTCGCTGCAGGCGGTCAGGGCTATGGTTGATGCAGCAATGGCTGCTATATTCTTGATATTCATTGTTGTTGATGCTTTTAGAAGTTAATGTTGAGGCTCAGCGTGTATGCCTTCTGTGGAGGAAGGTTATAGGCGTTCACACCCGCAATGTAGTCGGGGTCGTAGCCGTCCTTGTTCGCTTTCCAAATAAGGCCGAGATTACTGATGCTCAGAGCTATGTTGGCACTTTGAATGTATACCTTCTTCAGCCATTCCTGGTTCACCTGGTAGCTGAGAGAAAGCTGCTTCCAGCGTATGTAGTCGCTCTTGTCCACGTTGATGTCCGAATATTTGTAACGGAAGATTGAATAGGTTGCACGGTTCACCAGTGAGTAGTTGGTGGTGGGTAGGATACCAGGCACGTTGGTGGTAGTTTCGTCACCAGCTTGGCGCCAGCGCTGAGCGATGTCGTTTGTGGTGTCCCATTGCAGGTTGCGGCTGTTGGTTGCATAACCGGAGAAGGTGGGCTTGAAGAACTTGCCGCCAGCCTGGTAGGTGAACAGTGAGTAGAGCGAGAAGTTCTTCCAGGTGATGTTGAAGTTGAAACCACCGTAAAGCGTAGGTGTGGAGTGACCTACATTTTTCAAGGCCTTGAGTGAGGTGATGTCTTCGGTGAACTTCACCTTCTCTCCGTTCTCTCCGTACACCATAGTCTGACCTGTCTCGTCAAGTCCGGCAAAACGGTAGGCGAACATCTTGTCGGTGGCATAGCCGCCAATCATGCCGATGCTGTTGGGTTGTGAGTTGATGTAGGTGAGGTTCTGTGCCTCGGTGAACAGTGGGTTGGCTTTCACCTTGTTCTGGTTCCATGCCATATTGCCGGCAATGTCCACTCGCCAGTCCTTGTCCTTGTAGGCAGTGCCGTGAAGGTTGATGTCAATACCGTTGGCATTGATAGACACGCAGTTGTATGTCATCGAGGAGTTGTAGATGTTGCCCACGATGGTACTTGAGAAGGGGAAGGTGTAGAGCAAGTCACGACTGCGCTTGTTGTAGTAGTCGATGCTACCTCCCAGTCGGTTGTCGAACAGGCTGAAGTCTACACCGATGTTGGTGGTGAAGGTCTTTTCCCATCTCAACTCGGGGTTGGCCAATGAGGCGATGCTAGCGCTGGGTTGCTGGGTGGTATAGTTGGTGTCGAACATGATTTTCGTGAACGGATAAGCGTCGAGTGAGATGTTGCCGTTCACTCCGTAGGTGGCGCGCAGTGCCAGGTTGTTTACCCACTTGGCGTTCTCCATGAACTTCTCGCGACTAAGATTCCACTTGGCTCCGAATGAGAAGAATGGCTTGGCACGATACTTGCGGTCGAGACCGAAGTTGTTGTAGTCATCGTAGCGCACGCTGGCACTCACATAATACTTGTCGAGCAGTGTGTAGCCGGCGTTGCCGAAATAGGACAGATAGCGGCGCTGGCGGTTAACCACACTTGGGTATCCGCCATAAATGAATGATGTGGTATAATTTGCGCCGACCCAGTTGTATGTGGAATTGTAGGACATATTGATGTTGGTGTCTGTCACACCTGTCTCACGGTTATAGCCCCACAGGGTATAGCTGCCTTGTTCGATGTATGTTTCGCGGAGTTCCATGCCAGCCAAGGCGTTTATCTTGTGTATGCCATTGAAGGTGTGGTCGAAGTTCAGCTGCTCGCGGAACGTCCAGTTCTTGTTTTCGCTTTGTTGCTTGAAAAGTCCGCCGTTTCTGATGCCCAATGAATTTGTTGTGGCACCGATAGGTGTGTAATAATTCATCATGTAGCGCATCTGGTATGTATTTTCATCGTACCAGATGGTTCCGTTGGTATGGCTGCGCTCGATGGCATAAGTGGTTGAGGAAGAGAGTCCGGCATAGATGGGTATGTTCAGACTGATGTTGGCTGAATAGTTCTCCGTCTTCTGCACGTTGTCGCGAAGGGCAAGTTCCTGGAGAAAGTTGTAGGTCCATGGTTTGTAGGCGGAGCCGAGAGTAGAGGTCCATGCGGGATTAACCACATCGTAGTCAATGCCGTTGCCGTTCTCGTCAGCAAGGGCCATATAGGGCATGAGCTTGATGGTTCCTCCACGAGGACTGACAAGCGTGTTGAGTGCAGTGCCGTTGTCCTTGTATTTATAGAATGTGCCTGCAAAATTAGTGGACAGTGTTGCCCAGTTGAAGAGTTTCCATGAATTGCTCAGGTTCAGGTTGAGTCGTGAACCAGAGTTGCGCTTGGTGTAAGGATTCTCCTTGGAATAGGATGCGGAATAGAAATAGCTTGAGTTGTTGCCACCACCGCTCACGGAAGCATTGTATTGCTGTGAGGATGCGCGCTGCATTGTGTACTTGGATATCTGGCTCAGATTGTTGATTCCACTCAGTTCGGCAACACGGGCGTCATATTGGTCTTGTGAGATGGCACCGTTCTTCAGTTCGAGTGCCAGTCGCACACCCTCATTATAGTAAGTAGAGGCACCAGAGAAGGTCGTAGGTGCAGAGGCATACAGATAGCCCTTGTCCACGATTTCCTTTTCATAGTCAAGCACTTGAGCTGAAGTCATCTGTCTCAGATAGTTCATGTCGGGTTTGTCTTGTGTGGTCCATGTGGCACCTACGGAAATTTGCGGTTTTTGTCCGTTTTGTCCCTTCTTGGTAGACACCACGATGACGCCGTTGGCAGCGCGTGAACCCCAGATGGAGGCTGCGGCAGCATCTTTCAGAATGGTGATGTTGTCAATGTTGTTAGGGTCAATGTTGGAGATGTCGAAGTCGGTGATGACGCCGTCAACCACCAGCAACGGCATTTTTTCGCCTTGAAGCGTGTTCACACCGCGTACACCGAGGTTATAGTCCACAGCTCCCATGGTGCGTGTGGATGAGCTGGCGCTCTGCAGTGTGTTGGTATAGTCAAAGGTCCTGTCGCCCGACATCAAGGTTACCTTCATGCCTGCCACTTGTCCCTCGAGACGCTGTACCACGTTGGGTGTGGGCACCTTTTTCAGTTCCTTGGCAGTGATGGTGGCGAACGAACCTGTCGCACGGTCTTTGGGCAGGGCCTGATAACCGGTAGACACCACTTCCACCTCCTGCAGATTGTGTGAGCGACTGTCGAACGCCACGTTGATGGTTTTGCCCTGGCCCACGCTGCGCTCAATGTTCTTCATGCCGATATAGCTGAATCTCAGCTTGTCGCCATCAGAAGCCTTGATGCTATAGTAGCCGTTGTTGTCGGTCACGGTTCCCGCATTCTTGCCGATGACAATCACGGTGGCGCCCACCATTGGTTCGCCCATCTCGTCGATGACACGGCCGGTCACGTGGTTGTTGCCGATGCCGCCTTTGGTCAATTTGTTGGAGCGGGTCACGAGCACATACTGTCCCTTGATTTCATAGTTCAGTCCCGCTTTGGTGCAGATGTCGCCCAATACGGTTTGCAGTGAAGCGTTGCTCAAGTTGAGGTCGATGAGCTGGTTCTCGTTGACGGTGTTGTTCTCATACATCACGAACACCTTGGCTTGCTGCTTCACGGCAGCGAAGGCGTCTTTCACGCTGATGTTGTTCTTCTTGATGGTGATGTTGCCGTTGGCACTCGCTGCTATGGCATGCAAGGCAAAGGCAAACACGATGATGAGCGAAGCCAGTCGGCTTGTCCAACGGCTTCGTCTACAGACATTTTCGTTTGTCTCTCTCTTCATAAATGTTGTTTTTAAATGGATATATTGTTTGTTGTTCATTCAATGACGATCTTGTTGTCTTCCATGCGGAACTTCAGGTTGGAAACCTCTTTCAGCAGTCCCAACGTGTAGCCCAGCTTCTCGTCGCGGAGCAAGGCTCCTGTAAATTTGCGCTCTTTCACCTGTGGTGAGGCGAACACGAAGTCCACACCATACCACAAGGACAATTGATGGGCGATGACCGCCATGCGCACATCATTAAACTCATAGATACCGCTTGCCCAGGAGGTGTAGAGTTTGGCGTCTACCTTTTCCACGGCTTCGCTTTCACCCTTGCCGAACGTCGCCTGTTCGCCACTGTTCAAGTAGACGGTGTTGCCCTTGTGGCTGACCCCCACACGTCCAGACTCCACCGTCACCACCACTGGTTTTCCGGCTTGTGCCGAGATGTTGAAACGAGTGCCGAGCACCGTCACTTTCACACCGTTGGCACATTCCACGGTGAAAGGCTTTTGCTCGTCGTGGGTCACGTCGAAGAGTGCCTCGCCCTTGAGTTTCACGTCACGTTTGTTACCTCCGATGGGATAGACTGCCTCAGAACCAGAGGCGAGGGTAAGGTCGGTGCCGTCGCTGAGGGCGATTTTGTAGGTGCTGCCCTCCAGCACATTCACCTTATTGTATATAGCTTGGTCGGTGTGGCCATAATAGACCAACTTTCCGTTGCTGTTCTCACAACGAATTTTGCCGTTGCCCACTTGCATCTGCTGTGTCTTGCTGCCGTCGACAGCAATATCTTCACCCGTGTTGAGAGTGATGACAGCCCGGTTTTGCGCCTCGGTTTGCATCATGGCGGTCATGGTCATGGCAGGCTTGTTGAAATTGCGGAAATAGATGAGCGTTGCCGACAGTATGATGATGGCAGCGGCGGCAATAGCCGTAGTCCATCGTATTGTGCGCTTGCGTTTGCGTGCCGCCAAGCGGGTCTTCACGTTGTTCCAACCCTCGTCTTTATTGATGCATGAAAGAAAATCTGCTTGGATTTCCGTCTTGTGGAGTTGGATGAAAGTGCGTACCAACTCTCTGTTCTTTGGAGAAGCTATGACGAAAGTCTTGATTTCTTCCAACTCATCGGATGAAATCTTTCTTTCAATATATTTCGTGAGTAAGTTTATTATCCTTTCTTCCATATTGTCTCTCTTTTATTAATGAGAGTGGCAAGAAGGAGAAATGGGTGACAAGGAAACGATAAAAAGTTTCCTTGTCAGTAAAAAGTGTTAGAAAAATGGTAATAATAGCAACGTGCCGTCCTTGCGGAGCGACTGCATGGCGCGGCGCAGATGGGTCTTCACGGTGTTGACAGAGATGTGCATCTCGTCAGCCACTTGCTTGTAGCGCTTGTCGTGGATGATGATTTCCGTGAGCACGGCATATTCTTTCGGGGAGAGCCGTTGCAGACTGGTGTGCAACTTCTGTCGCCGTTCGGCGATGTCCTTCTCCGAGAACCCTTCATCCCAGTCAGCATAGGCTGACTCCTCAAGGTCTTCGATGTCCTCGTAGTGTCCCTGTCGTTTGGCGAAGGCAATGCTCTCGTTGCGGACAGAGAGGAAAAGATACATGGACAGATGGGTGATGCCTTGATAGAGTTTTTTCTCCCAAATGCGGATGAAAAGATCCTGCACGATGTCTTCGGAAGCTGGCTCTTGCTCGGTAAACTGCACCGAATAGACACACAACGGCTCATAGTAGATGTCGAAGATGGCTTTCAGCGCCTCCTCGTCACCTTCCTTCAGTCTTTCCAACAGTTGGATGTCTCTGTCTGTATTCGTGGCGGTCATGCGTGTCGTTGTGCTTGGATTGTGGATGCAAAGTTAGTGCAAACGTTTGATAATACAAAGGTTAGGAGCAACTTTGTTGGCAATGGGACATGAAAAAAGCCACTCTACAGATCACCTGCCGAGTGGCTTTGCCTATTAATAAATTCTCATTTTAAAGAGAGAGAGAGTCGATGTATTTATACATTTCAGGGTCGGAACCCACATAGCGCTTGGCAATCTTGCCGTCAGGAGCGATGAGAACGAAGGTTGGATATCCGCTTACACCATACATGGTTGGGATGCCGTCCTTGTTTTCGTTCTTCACCTGAGTCCAAGTCATGCCATGCTGCTTGACGGCTGCCTTCCATTTGGCTTCAGTATCGTTGCAGTCGATGCTGACAATCTCAAACTTGCCGTTCTTGCTGTTCTTGTCGTAGCACTCCTTCATGTTGGGCAG
>CAKPTK010000088.1 GCA_934190685.1 uncultured Prevotella sp. | reverse complement strand
GTTGTAGAACGTCGTGTCGCTTGCAAAGGGCACGTGGATGTGGAACAAGGACTTGAAGAAGCCCTTCTGCTCGTCGTTCTGCTCGAAAAACTTTTTGCTGAACCCACTTTCCTGGGCGGCGAGGTCGAGCAGTTCCTTGTCGTAGAACTTGCACCCGAAGTCTTTGGCGAGCATCTTGGCGATGTCGTGTCCGCCGCTGCCCAGTTGGCGGCCTATGTTAATGATTATTTTCTTGTCTTCCATAGTTGATTTCTTTATGTTGTTTCATGAACCGTTTCATATACAGGGCCATAATCCACGCAGCCACAAGCGCAGCCACGGCGTCTGACACAGGCATGGCTGCCCACACACCGTCTATCTTGAACAGGGGCGGGAGGATGATGAGCATGGGCAGGAGGAAGAGCAATTGGCGCGAGAGCGACAGGAACATGCTGATTTTCGCCTTGCCGATGCTCTGGAAAAAGCTGGTGACCACCATCTGGTAGCCCACGATGGGGAACATCATCATCTCGATGCGGATGCCCCGGACGGACATGGAAATGAGCGTATGGTCGGTGGTGAACAGCCGTGCGCAGAAGCCCGGCAGCAGCATGGCGACAAGGAATCCTGTGGTCATGATGGCTGTGCCGGCAATCATCGAGAGCTTCAGCACGTGGAGCATACGGTCGAGCTGCAGCGAACCGTAGTTGTAGCCGGCGATGGGCTGCATGCCCTGGGTCAGTCCGATGTTGATCATCACGAATATGAACGCCACCTTGTTGGCTATTCCGTAGGCGCCTACAGCAAGGTCTCCGCCATATTTCACCATGCCGTGGTTGATGAAAATCACCACGATGCAGGCGCACACGTTCATGGCGAACGGCGAGACGCCCACGGCGAGGATGTTCTTCACAATGTCGCTACGCAGCCGGTAGGTGCCGCGCTGGAAATGGAGTATCTCGGCGGGGTTGCTGAAAATCTTGCACTGCCACGCCAGCGCCACCGCCTGCGACAGAATTGTGGCGAGGGCGGCGCCGCGGATGCCCATATGCATGGGCCATATGAAGATGGGGGAGAGCACGGCGTTGAGCACCACGGTGAAGATGGTCATATACATAGCCATCTTCGGTTTGCCCGCCGCGCGGAGCACGGCGTTGAGGCCGAAATACATATGTGAAATCAGGTTGCCCGCCATGACGATGACCATATAGTCATGGGCATAGGGCAGTGTCTGGTCGCTGGCTCCGAAGAAGCGGAGAATGGGGTCGAGGAAAATCAAACTGAACAGTCCCACGGCAAGACCGATGATGAAGTTGAGGGTCACGGTGTTGCCCAGGATTCTCTCTGCGGTCTTGTAGTCCTTCTGTCCGAGTTTCATGGAAATGAACGTCGAGGCTCCCACGCCCACGCCGGCTCCGAAGGCCGCCGCAAGGTTCATCAGCGGGAAGGTGATGGCCAATCCCGAGATGGCGAGTGCGCCCACGCCCTGTCCGATGAAGATGCTGTCAGTAATGTTGTAAAGCGAAGATGCCGTCATCGCTATGATGGCAGGGATGGCATATTGTGTGAGCAGTTGGCCCACAGGCTTTGTCCCTAATTCAAGTGCTGCTTTCTTATTATTCATCTTATATTATATATAATGTGCAAAGGTAGTGCAAATCGAGAGAAGAACAAAATAAATTTATTTATTTTTTATTCCGAGATGCCGCCTACATTCTGTAAAGGTAGTGCAAATCGAAGACAATGCAAAATAAAATGCCCTTTTTATTTCTTATTCCGCTCCATAAACGCTACCTTTGCAGCAGATAGGGCTACCAGCCTTTGCAAAAACAAAACAAAATGAACGACACTCACTATTCCCTGCTGCAACTCAACGCCCTGGTGCGCGAGAGCATCGAACAGTCCCTGCCCGACGAATATTGGGTGGAGGCGGAATTGTCAGAGGTGCGCGAGAGCCGGGGCCACTGCTACATGGAACTCATCGAGAAGTCTCCCGAGAGCAACACTCCCGTCGCCAAGGCTTCCGCCAAATGCTGGCGCAGCCAATGGGCGATGCTGCGTCCCCTTTTCGAGCGGATGACGGGAATGCCTGTCCATGCCGGAATGAAAGTGCTCCTGCGTGTCTACCCCCAGTTTCACGAGAACTACGGCTTCTCCTGGATCGTCACCGACATCGACCCCACCTATACGATGGGCGACATGGCCCGCAAGCGCCAGGAAATCATCCGGACCCTCAAGGCCGAGGGGGTGTTCGACCTCAACAAGCAACTGCGACTGCCGATGTTCGCCCAGCGCATTGCTGTCATTTCCAGTGCCACGGCAGCCGGCTACGGCGATTTCTGCAACCAATTGGCAGACAACGACTACGGCTTCGCTTTCACCACCCGCCTTTTCCCTTCCGTCATGCAGGGCGAGGGCATCGAGCAGAGCGTCATTGCCGCCCTTGACGCCATCAATGCAGAGGTCGACGCGTTCGACGCTGTTGTCATCATCCGTGGTGGCGGCGCCACGAGCGACCTGTCGGGTTTCGACACCCTGCCGTTGGCTGAAAACGTGGCCAACTTCCCCCTGCCTGTCATTACGGGCATCGGCCACGAGCGCGACGAGAGCGTGCTCGACATGATTTCCCACACCCGCGTGAAAACCCCCACCGCCGCAGCCGCCTTCCTGATCGACAATCTCGCCCAGACCTACACCCGGATTGCAAGTTGCACCCAGTCTTTGGCACAACTCGTCCGTCGGAGAATGGAGACAGAACACTTACGGTTGTTGCCCATGTCCAAACGTGTTTCTTCTGCAGCCCAATTGTTGTTGTCTGCGGCGCACCATCGACTGCAGCTCGTTCAACAGCGGTTGAAGGCTTCGACGGAAAATCGGCTTCTGCGTGAAAACCGGCATTTGAGTATTGTGAGTCAGAAGGTGGATTCGCTTAACCCCGAACGTTTACTGAGCCGAGGGTACAGCATAACACTTGTGGATGGGAAGATTGTGAAGTCAGCTTCGCAGGTGAAACAGGGCGACCGCTTGGAAATCCATTTGCGACAAGGTCGGATTTATAGCACGGTGGAAGCGTGTGAGGAAACATGAAAGACATACAATCCTTCCTGTGCGAAAAACTGCGACAGGAAGGATTGTGTGTTATATTTTGGAGAGCTCTTTTCAAGGAAGACTGTAGAAGTCTGGCGTCATGGGGAAGTATTTTGTGTAGTTGTTCTCCTTCAAGAACGTTTTGAAGTTTCCATATTGTTGGTCTTTCCTTTTACGCTCAATAAAGTCGTTCTTATTCCCGAACTTCATGACTTGAAGCACATTGGCGATTGTTTGGCTTTTGTGCTTGACGCCTTCTTTGTTGAAATAGAGCCGGAAGTACATGGGCAGGAATCCTTTCTTGCTCATAAGAATGTTAACCTGTTTGCTGAACTGATAGTTACAGACAGGATTTCTTTTGCTGCATGAAGGATTGATGGTCATCTCGGAGATGATGATGGTGTCAGCTCCGCCACAGAGTTTTGAGTTTGTCAAAACTTGGTTGGTGGCAGTGGTGTGAGTGCTGTCTGCAAGGACCTTGGCGATAAAGCCAATGTTCATGTAGTTCTTGTCAGTCCAGTCCGTAGCGCAGCAACGTTGTCCCATCAGTTCAATGAAGGGGAAGACAATCATGGAGTTCTTGTCTTCAGCCAAGGCCATCCCTCCTCCTTTAATATAAGGGTTGTGGAGATTCCTGTCTGTCCATGTTTCCGCATCAGTGTATGTCATGACATACATGTCTTTAGGTATCCCCATCTCCAACCCGTAAGTAGCATTGGCATATGCGGCAAGAGCCTTGTACTGGAAGAAATCATTGAATTGTGCATAGGATTGGATAGTGGTGCACAATAGAAGAAATTAAATTAGTTTTCTCATAATTATTTAACTATTAGGTTCTTTTGGTAATCATCAATTGGTTCAGCCACCGTAATGTAATATACTGCATCGGAATAGTTCCAATAAGAATTACAATTGTTTTGGTCGTCTCTACATGTAAAACTTGTTCAAAAAATCGCCGGATACAGTTAAGTACTTAAGTCTTTGGACTTGCTCTTCTTGTTGGCAACTTGACACACTTGCAATCAAACCAACCGAGAGAATGCTTAGTAATAATCTTTCTTTTCTCATAAATATAAAGTTTTAAAGTTAGAGAATATTAATCTCGTTTACTAATTAGTCGTAATGTTTTGTGAATCGGGCACCCTTCGATATGTTAAATAATTCTAATGTCGAAGAAATGTATGCGTTGTCTTTTGTAACTCGGATTTTTTTCTACAACTTTGTACTTGTAATAATCACTGATTGAGTTATGGAAAAGACAGGAAAATATGAAGACGCGATGAACGAACTGGAAGAAATCGTGCACAAGTTGGAAACCGATGAATTGAATATAGACGATATATCGGAAAAACTGAAACGGGCACAACAACTTATCAAGTTGTGTACCGATAAGTTGACGAAGACTGAAGTGGAAATTAAGAAGATATTGGAAGAAGGATAGACGATAAAAAGAAAATGTTTTATCGAATTTTGTTGCAGATATACAATAATATTCTTACTTTTGCATAAAGTTAATAGATTTATAATAAAAGCATAGTGTTATGAAAGATCTCGATTGGTCTAATCTGTCGTTCGGATACATGCCGACCGACTACAATGTACGCTGCTGTTATCGCAACGGAAAATGGGGCGAAATAGAAGTTTGCTCCGACGAATACATCAAATTGCACATGGCTGCCACCTGTCTGCACTACGGACAGGAAGCATTTGAAGGCCTGAAGGCTTATCGCTGCCCCGACGGCAAAGTGCGAGTCTTCCGTATGGACGAGAATGCCGCACGTCTGCAGAGCACATGCCGTGGCATCCTGATGCCGGAGGTTCCTACAGAACTTTTCGAGGAGATGGTCAAGAAGGTGGTCCGTCTCAACCAAGAATACATTCCTACTTACGAGAGTGGAGCCACACTCTACATCCGTCCGCTCCTCATCGGCACCAGCGCTCAGGTGGGTGTGCATCCCGCCACAGAGTATATGTTCCTCATTTTCGTCACCCCAGTAGGTCCTTACTTCAAGGGCGGATTCTCTACCAACCCCTATGTCATCATCCGTGAATACGACCGCTCGGCTCCGCTTGGCACCGGTATATACAAGGTGGGCGGCAACTACGCCGCTTCTCTCAAGGCCAACTCTATCGCTCATGAGAAAGGCTATGCCTGTGAGTTCTATCTTGACGCCAAGGAGAAAAAATATATGGATGAGTGTGGCGCCGCCAACTTCTTCGGCATCAAGGACAACACTTATGTCACACCGAAATCCACTTCCATCCTCCCCAGCATCACCAACAAGAGTTTGATGCAGTTGGCAGAGGACTATGGCATGAAGGTGGAGCGCCGTCAGATTCCTGAAGACGAACTCGACACATTCGAGGAGGCTGGCGCTTGCGGAACCGCCGCCGTGATCAGCCCGATTTCCTACATCGACGACCTCGACACAGGCAAACGCTATACCTTCAGCAAGGATGGCAAGCCCGGACCAATCTCCACCAAGCTCTACAACCATCTCCGCGGCATCCAGTATGGCACAGAGGAGGACAAGCACGGATGGACTACCGTGGTCATTGAATAAGAAAACATCTGAAGGCATAAAAAAGCTCGGAGGCCGTTGTCGCTTCCGAGCTTTTCTTGTTTCTGCCGCTGGGGCATCATTTCACAAATTCAATCTTGCTTTCGTCTCTTGTCTTCATGGCAGGCGTCTCGTCGGGATAGCCAACGGCGAGCACGTAGCAGATTTCGTAGCCCTGTGGCAGGTTGAGCTTGGCGAGATATGGCTTGCAGGCCTCGCTGTTGTTGAGGAAACTGGCGGCGCTGCCCAAACAGCAGGTGCCGAGTCCCAAAGACTTGGCGGCGAGCATCATGTTCTCGCCCAGCAGTCCTGCGTCCACTTGGCCCTCACCTTTGGGTGTGGCCACCACGATAAGGTTAGGCGCGTTGCGATACATGTTCTTGAAATTCGGATCGCGCTTCACCTGCTCGGCCTTCTCTTTCTTGAAAATAGCTGTCGTGCCGTTGATGAAGTCTTGGCTCTCCACCACGCGCACAGCCCACGGCTGCTTGTTCAATGCATTGGGTGCATGGACACCGCATTTGGCGATGAGGGCAAGTTTCTCATGCTCCACTTGTTTGTCGAGATACTTGCGGATGGATTGGCGCGACATAATCGTCTGAATGACGGCATTGTTCATCTCGCAGCAAGCCTTCTGGTTCGTGCCTTGGCAGCATGGGGCCTCTTGCTTGTCCTTCTTGTTCTGACAACAATTCTGTGCCCAAGTCAGCGATGGCAGCATCATCATGCCGCACACCATCATGGTTTTCATGTTCATCATACGCTTTTCTCCTTTATGAATATTAGTGCTTTGGTTCTCTGTGGATGACGGTGCCGTTGGCCTGATGGGTGGCAAGCACCAGCACCTCGGCTATCTGCACGTGCTCAGGTGCGCTGGCGGCATAATACACCACGTCGGCAATGTCGTCGCCGTTGAGCGGTTCGATGCCCTCATACACCTTGTCGGCGCGGGCGTCGTCGCCATGGAAACGGACGTTGGAGAAATGTGTCTCCACCAGTCCCGGCTTGATGTTGGTCACACGCACTTTGGTGTGCGCCACGTCGATGCGCAGTCCGTCGGTGATGGCTTTCACCGCCGACTTGGTGGCACAATATACATTGCCTCCGGCGTAAGCTGCGTCGCCCGCCACGCTGCCGATGTTGATGACATGGCCGTGGTCACGTTTCACCATGTCTGGCACGATGAGGCGGGTCATGGTGAGCAGGCCCTTGATGTTGGTGTCAATCATCTGGTCCCAGTCGTCGAAGTCGCCTTCATATTCGGGGTCCAGTCCACGGGCCAGTCCCGCATTGTTGATGAGCACGTCTATTTCCTTCCAGTTGTCTTCGAGTGAGTCGATGGCGTGCTTGGCGGCTTCTCGGTCTCTCACGTCGAAGGCGAGCGTCAGTACGTGGACGCCCTCTTCCTCCAGTTCTTTTTTCAGGGAGGTCAACTTGTCGCTGTTTCTTCCCGTCAGAATCAGGTTGTAGCCGCCCATGGCAAACCGTCGTGCGCAGCCTTCTCCGATGCCGCTTGTGGCTCCTGTAATCAATGCAATCTTGCGTTTCCTTTTCATAGTTATTTGTTTTATAGGGTTGTTATATGCTGGATGACTGTTTCCAAGGCGCATTTCGCCATGGCTTGGTAGGCGGCTTCGCTGGGGTGCAGGTGGTCGCCCGAGTCGAAACCTGGGGCGAAAGCTTTGGTATTGTCGGAATCTCTCACCGCACGGTCAAAGTCCACGCATCCGTCGAAGAGGGGAGCGGTGCGCAGCCATTGGTTGAACGCCTCCCGCAGTTGGTTCCGCTCTTCCGTATAGGTGCGCCATCCCAGGATGGGCAGCAACGTGCCGCTCCACACTCTCAGTCCGAGTTGGCGGGCGTGCTTGACATAGATGTCTTCCACGCCCCGCTCCAAATCCTCAAGAGTCGGCATGTCGCTCCAGGGGCGGAAGGGGTTCACCTCCACGCCCACAGGGTGGATGATGTCGTTGATGCCGTGCTGGAGGATGACGTCGGTGGCTCCGCTGACGTTCATCTCTATTGGAAAGCGGACGCTGCCTTTCAGTCCGTAGGCTTGATAGGTGATGCAGTCGTATTGGCGGAGAATGCGGGTGCCGCTGACCGCCCGTCGGATGATGGCGGTGTCTTCGATTCCTGCCTCGGCTGTCTGAAGGGCGAGCCAGTCCGGCCAACTTTGGGCGGTGATGGAGTCGCCATAGCACACCACGGCATGGTTTTTCTCTTCGGTGAGGATATCTATGGTGTTCAGAAAATAGAACCATTGTGTGTGGCGGGTCAAGTCAAGGGGCAGCAGGTCGGCTTCGGCAAAATCTCCATAGCTGTATTGACCTTTGGACAAAGGCCCTGTAATGAGTGTTCCGGCATTCATCTGTGTGAAGTCTTTCAGATAAAAGCTCACCGTGATGGTTTCGCCGGCTTCCACATGGAAAGTCGTTTCGTCGCTTTCGATTTCTTTCCCGGGAGCAATGCTTGTGCTCACGTTTCCGCCAAACGTGATCGGCGTGTGCTGTGTCACCCTTTCTTTGTGTTCTCTTGCCACAAAGGCCTTGTCGATGGCAATCGGTTCTGTGCCTGTGAGGTTGGAGAAACGAAATCTCAATTTACTGCCTGTAAAAGGCATGCGGATAGGGTAGCGCAGGGTGAGGTCTTTGGCGTAGGTGCATTCTCGCCGGTCTGTAATTGACGTGGCGTTGCCCCAGCAGCTCACCCATTTACTATATTTTTCTTCTTGTTGTTTCATACTGTAGCCATTTCTTGCAAAGTTACGATAAAAGAATGAAACATCCACCTGTTCCTTCTCCTTTTTTTGTACGCTTTCCAAGTAATCGTAATCGTGTATTGGCAATATTTTTCCCTCATTGTCACGCCCTGAAAGTGTCGAAAAGGGTTCTGACGAGCGTATAGTCCGTGCACGAACGGCAGGTTTTCTTGCACAAAACGCCGTTTTTCTTGCACGGATTTTTTTCGCGTGAACACGGGGTGTGCGGCAAAAAGTGGCAAAACCTTCCATGCGTGCACGTGGAAGGCGGAAAATTGCGCCTGGAAGCGGAGTGTGGAGGGGGTGAAAACAGGGGGTGCGAAATGGTAAGGAATGGGGCGATGGAGAAAGAATGACGAGACGCTGTGTCAAGATTTTTCCTTGTTCGGCGGAAGGGTGAAGAAGGACGCGATGGATGCATGGGGAGCTACAGGGCGGTTAGCGGATTGCTACAGGCGGACTAATTCATTTTTCACCGTGGTGAAAATCCCGTTAGTCTGCCATTAGCGTGTCCTCCGCCGTAGAGTAGGGGATGACTAACAGGACGAAAGATAATAGCTGTAAAGAAAATTCTGAATTTTAAGTGTGATGAGGGGGCATGACAAGGGCATGACAGAGGGGGGTGTCTGAGGAAAAATGGGGGTATACATTCCAAGGTAACAATATAGATATATAATCTATATTATATATCTATATTGTTAAATCTATTAACACGCATAGAAGGGGGCATGACAAGCCTGTCATGTCATGCCCCCTGGGAACAAAAACAGGCATTTTTGGAACAAAAACCGTGCATCCGTGCATGACAAGATTTCGGAAAAGCGTGACTTTGCATTCGTTAACATTTCCCGCTTTTCTCCATTCCCGCATCCTTGTCGTCTTGGCTCTTCCCGGGCGGAAATGAATCCCCATGACGTCCCCAAAAGATCAAGAACCCGACGGGAATCGTATAAATCTTGACAAAAGCGAAGAAACAAGAAGAATCCCCTTGATATAATAAATAAGGTGTAAAGCCGGCACCAAGCCCCTGTTTGCGCGCACTAATGCAAACAAACGTTAAATACTTAACATTTTTCTCGGTAATATTTGGAGTGTAACGGAAAAAGCCATACCTTTGCATCCGCTTTTGAGAAACAAGCTCGGGAGCGAAAGAAGAAAGAGTTCTTTGAAAAGATTTACATAAACAGAGAAGTAGTACAAGAAGCGAGTATGGAAACATACTTGGGTA
>CAKPTK010000087.1 GCA_934190685.1 uncultured Prevotella sp. | reverse complement strand
TCAAGGCAGCCAAACGTGCGGCTGGTTTCATATAGTCTGAGAACACGAAGAAAGTTCCGCAGGCAGGAATCACACCGCCATGGAGATACATGCCGATACACATGCAGGCCATGGTCAATTCGCTGACACCGGCCTGGAAGAATGCTCCACTGAAATCATCGGCTGTGAGTGCGTGTGTCTTCTTGAGGAATCCATCAGTCTTGTCAGAGTTGGAGAGGTCGGCAGAAGAACAAATCATGTTGGGCACTTGCTCTGCCAATACACCGAGACAAGCGGATGAGGCGGCACGAGTGGCGCTTCCTTCTTTCTGCACCACGGCTGTCCAGTCCACCTTCGGAGCGTTGCCGCTGAACCAATCCTTCATCAAGGCAGCCTTTTCCGGATTGGCTTTTGCCCAGGCCTCTTCTTGAGCGTGACGCTCAGCCACAATTTTCTTGAGCTCCTCGCGGCGGTCAGCATAGAGTTTGGCCACATCGGGGAAGATGACGAATGGGTTCTCCGGGTCACCGCCCAGGTTCTTGATGGTATTTACGTAAGCATCGCCACCGAGTGGTGCACCATGGGTTTTGATGCTGTGCTCATAGCTGGAGCCGTCAGCTTGACGGGCACCCTTGCCCATGATGGTCTTGCCGATGATGAGGGTTGGATGGGTCTGCTCTTTCTGCGCGTCGCTGAGTGCTTTGCGAATCTCGTCAGCGTCGTTGCCGTTGATGACCACCACATTCCATCCCCAAGCACGATATTTAGCTTCGGTGTCCTCGTTCATCACCGCCTTGCACTCTGTGGAAAGCTGGATGTCGTTGGAGTCATAGAACATGATGAGGTTGTTGAGTCCCAAGATGCCTGCCAGACGGCCGGTGCCCTGTGAAATCTCTTCCTCGACGCCTCCATCAGAGATGTAAGCGTAAATCTTGTGCTGCATCACTTCATGGCCGAGGCGTGCCTCCAAGAATTTTTCCGCTACGGCTGCGCCGGCAGCAAACGTATGTCCCTGTCCAAGAGGGCCGGATGTGTTTTCAATGCCACGGTTGATGTCGCGTTCCGGGTGTCCAGGAGTGGGGGAACCCCACTGGCGGAATTCTTTCAGCTCATCGAGGGTGAACTTGCCTTGCAGTGCCAATGCGGAATAGAGCATTGGAGACATGTGACCCGGGTCACGGCCTTCCCATGTTGGGTTTTCTGGATCCCATACGAGAAACTCGGAGAAAAGCACATTGATGAAGTCGGCTCCACCCATTGCGCCGCCGGGATGACCGGACTTGGCTTTTTCAACCATTGAGGCTGCCAAGATGCGGATGTTGTCCGCGGCATGATTCATTAAATTCTTGTCGTTCATGTTATATGTTGTTTTTTTAGATTATCCTAACTTGCTTACAAAGTTAGTCGTTTTCCGTTTATCTGCAAAATTATTGTCTGCCTATTTGAGCGTCAATACGACAATTGACTTGGCAGGCACTTTCACTTTCACGTCACCCTTGCTGATTTTCGCCCCTTTGAATGTTATAGGTTTCACTACATCCGGGTGCTCAAAGTCGTTGAAGTCGCTCACGTTTTGACAGGTGAGCATCTCACCTGTAGCCGTTTTCTTGTTCACACCATCAAGGTGGAGGACGATTTCGGAAGGCTTGTCCATGCTGATATTCACAAGGGAGACGATGACTGTACCGTCTTTCTGTTTGGCTGCCGACACATTGACTAATGGAATCTTGCGGCCGTTCTTGGCATGTGAGTCACCGCGCACGTCGATGCTGTCGCATTTCACGTCAGTGGGAAGATAGGTGGCTTCCTGGAAACCTTTATACATCTTGAATACGTGATAGGTCGGCGTGAGCACCATGTGGCCCGTACCCTTCTGGTCTGTGAGAATCATGGACTGCAGCACGTTGACCACTTGGGCGATATTCGCCATGCGGATGCGGTCGGTGTGGCGGTGGAACACGTTGAGCGTGAGGGCTGCCACAAAGGCGTCACGCATAGAGTTTTGCTGGTATAGATGTCCGGCGATGGTGCCAGGCTCCTCGTCCCACCATGTTCCCCACTCATCGACGAGCAGACCGATTTTCTTCTTCGGGTCTTTCTGGTCCATGATGGCCTCGTGTTTCTTAATCACGTCTTCGATGCCCAAACATTTGCCGATAGTCCAATAGTAGTCATCCTTACCGAACTTGGTGGCGGAACCTTTGCTGCCGTTCCATCCGCTCACCGTATAATAATGGAGGCTGATACCGTTCATGCGGTTACCCACTTGGTTCATCAGCACCTTGGTCCAATTGTAGTCATAGTCGCTGGCGCCACTGGCGATTTTGTAGAGTTGATGGCCGTCATAGTTGCGGCAGTAGGTGGCATACCGGCGGTAGAGGTCGGCATAGTATTCCGGACGCATGCTTCCACCGCATCCCCAACTCTCGTTGCCCACACCGAGAAATTTCACGTTCCATGATTTATCCCTGCCGTTCTGACGACGCAGTTTCGCCATCGGAGTGTCACCGTCGCTGGTCATATATTCCACCCATTTTGCAAGTTCTTCTACAGTGCCGCTTCCTACGTTTCCGCTGATGTAGGGTTCACATCCCAGCATCTCGCAGAGGTTGAGGAATTCGTGCGTTCCGAAGGAGTTGTCCTCAATGGTGCCGCCCCAGTTGTTGTTCTGCATTTTGGGTCGTTTGTCTTTCGGACCGATGCCGTCCATCCAATGGTATTCATCGGCAAAGCAGCCGCCGGGCCAGCGCAGAACGGGCACCTGCAGGTCTTTGAGTGCTTCGAACACATCCTTGCGGTATCCCTTGATATTGGGTATGGATGAATTTTCGCCCACCCAAAGTCCGCCATAGATGCAGGAACCGAGATGCTCGGCGAATTGTCCGTATATCTCCTTGTATATCTTCTGCTTGCCCTCGTTCACATGAATGTTGGCAGTGGCGTCTTGCGCTTGGGCAGACAGCATACAGGTGGCTGAGAGCAGGATGGTTGCGAATGTCTTTTTCATTGCGATTCGTATGTTTATGTATTAATATTACGTAGACGTGGGTAGATTCACTGAAACCAAAAGCGTGACGCATCCCACGTCTGTGTGTGCGCCACGCTTCCTTATACTTAATTATTTCTTGCACTCCACTGCCTTTTGTTCCACAGGCAGTGAGGCCTCATAATTCTTGATGTAGGCATTGAATCCCTCAACATCTTCGGGCGTCGGAGCGATTTCCTCGCCTGTGTTGCCCGCAAACACTTGCTTGTCGAGATAGTCGGCGAGCGACAGGTGTTCCTTGTTGTTCACCAGGTAGCCCGCCAGTAGAGCGATGCCCCAGGCCCCGCCTTCTCCCGCAGTCTCCATCACCGAGATGGGGGAGTTGATGGCGGCGGCGAGAATACGCTGTCCCACACCTTTGGTCTTGAAGAGACCGCCGTGTCCAGTGATGCGGTCCACTTTCACGTGCTCCTTGTTGAAGAGAATGTCGTTGCCGATTTTCAGTACGGCGACAGAAGCATAGAGGTTGGCACGCATGAAATTGGCAAGCGAGAACTTGTCGTTGGCGGAACGGATGAACAGAGGACGGCCTTCTGCCAATCCTGCTACGGGTTCACCCGAGAAATAGTTGTAGGCGATGAGTCCGCCACAGTCGGCATCACCTTCAAGCGCATGGTTGTAGAGCTTGCCGAAGAGTTCGTCCATGTCTACCTTCATGCCCATCAGTTCTTGGAATTCCTTGAAGATATGAACCCATGCGTTGAGGTCGGATGTGCAGTTGTTACAGTGGACCATGGCCACCGGACTTCCGTCAGGGGTGGTCACCATGTCAATGGGCTCGTAAGGCTGTGAAAGATCTTTTTCGAGAACAATCATCGAGAACGAAGAGGTTCCGGCAGATACGTTGCCTGTTCGTGGACGCACGGCATTGGTCGCCACCATGCCCGTGCCGGCATCGCCTTCTGGCGGACAGAGCGGAATACCTGCTTTCAGATGTCCTGACACGTCAAGTCGACTGGCGCCCTCTGCGGTCAGTGTGCCTGCAGCCTCGCCTGCATTGAGAATCTTGGGCAGTATGTCGAGCACTTTCCAATTGAGATGCTTGTCTGCGACAAGGGTATTGAATTTGTCCACCATTGCTGCGGAATATTGCTTGGTGTTGGCGTCGATGGGCAGCATGCCAGAGGCATCGCCGATGCCCAGCACCTTCTCGCCGGTCAGTTGCCAATGGATGTAGCCGGCAAGGGTCGTGAGATAGTCAATGTCGTTGACATGGCTTTCTTCGTTCAGAATGGCCTGATAGAGATGGGAGATGCTCCAGCGCAGAGGAACATTGAAATGGAAAAGTTTCGACAATGCTGCAGCTGCCTCGCCTGTGTTGGTGTTTCGCCAAGTGCGGAATGGCACCAGAATCTGTTGGTTCTTGTCGAAAGCCATATAGCCGTGCATCATGGCACTGATGCCGATGGCGGCGAGTTGGCTTATCTCTGTGCCATATTCTTTTTTCACTTGTGCGCGCAAATCGGCATAGCAGTCTTGGAGTCCATGCCAGATGGCGTCGATGCTGTAAGTCCAAAGTCCGTCCACGAGTTGGTTTTCCCATTCATGGCTGCCTTGGGCTATAGGGTTGTTGTCCTGGTCAATCAATACCGCTTTGATTCGGGTCGAGCCGAACTCGATACCGAGAATCGCTTTTCCGGCCTTGATGGTGGACGCTGCGTTTTGTTTGCTCATAACTACTTTTTTTCTTAGTGTTTAGATTCCTGCTTATTGCTTTTTCTTCTGTCCGTAGTAGGCGTTGGGGCCATGCTTGCGGCTGAAGTGTTTCTCGATGAGCAGAGGATTCATGGTCGTGTTGGGGTTGACAGAGAACGAGACAAACGCCATTTTTGCCACCTGTTCCATCACCACGGCATTGTAGACGGCATTGTCGGCATCCTTGCCCCACGAGAAAGGCCCGTGGTTTTTTACGAGCACACCAGGTGTGTGTACAGGGTTAATGTTGCCGTTCTTGATGCGTTTTACAATCACGTTGCCCGTTTCCAACTCATAGTCCCCCTTCACCTCAGCTTCCGTCATGTCTGCGGTGCAGGGGATGTCATCGTGGAAATAGTCGGCGTGAGTAGTACCGATATTGGGGATATCTTTTCCTGCCTGTGCCCATGCGGTGGCATAGGTGGAGTGTGTATGTACGATGCCGCCGATTTCAGGGAAGGCACGATAGAGCACGAGATGAGTCGGCGTGTCTGAAGAAGGGTTCAGATCACCCTCCACTACCTTGCCGGTCTGCAGGTCCACCACGACCATGTCAGACACTTTCATTGTGTCGTAGCTCACTCCTGAGGGCTTGATGACTACCAGTCCCTTTTCTCGGTCAATGCCAGACACATTTCCCCAGGTGAAGATGACAAGGTTGTGCTTCACGAGGTCGAGGTTTGCACGGAATACTTTTTCTTTCAGTTCTTCAAGCATATTGTTTAAATGTCTTGTTTTTAATGTATTATAGTTTGAATACGGTCTCCTCCTTATAGGCTTTCTTGTTGAAGCGGAACAGGGCGGCGCCGCGTTTGGACGTCTTGCGGTCGATGAGTTCAGTCTTTTCGATAAACTCCATACTCTTGATTTTCTTTCTGAAGTTTCTCTTGTCGGTCTCTTCTCCTTGTATGGCCTCGTACACGTGTTGCAGCTGGGTGAGCGTGAAGAGGTCGGGCAGGAGATTGAAACAGATAGGCTCCGTGGCGATTCTTCTTCGGAGGATGGACAGAGCCTCGCTGACCATGTCGTTGTGGTCAGAATAGAGTTGTGGCATGTCTTCCACGTTGACCCATTCGACGTTGTGTTCCTTCAGAAGATTCTCGTCATAGTCCTTCACGTTGATGAGTGCGCAATAGGCGATGGAAACAACCCGTTCGCCAGGGTCACGGTCAACGGCTCCGAAGGCGCCCACTTGTTTCATGTACACTTGCTTCAGTCCCGTGAGGTCTTTCAACACTCGGTAGGCGGCGTCGTCCACGCTTTCGTCTACCCTCACGAAACCTCCGTAGAGCGACCATTGTCCACGTCCCGGGTCCATCTTACGGCGTCCGATGAGCAATTTCAACTTGTCTGCCTCGAATCCGAAAATGATGCAGTCCACCGCGACGTAGACTTTGGTATGGTCTTTATAGAACTCAGTCATATTACCAGAAATAAATGTAGAAGGCTACAGTGATGCCCAGGATGATGACCGTATTGATGACATCCCATTTGTTCCAACTGGCGCGGGTGGCGGCACGCTGTTCGGGGGTAGAGGTGCCGAACACCAAGCCTTGGATTTTCTCGGGTGCTGGCGCGGGAGTGCAGAGACTGACGATGACAACTATCAGGCAGCACACCACAAGCATGGCGCCACAGAAATAGAGCCAGTTGAAGTCATAGAATACAGCCTTGAACCAGTTGTCTGAAGCGTCGGTGACATTGCTGTAGTACACTTTCGCGCCCAGGCGGGTCATACCGATGATGATGCCGGCGAGCAACCCCCACATACCGCCTTTAGCGGAAGTACGTTTCCAGCAGATGCCGAGCAGGAAGGCTGCGGCGATACCAGGAGCCAGCACGCTCTGCACGTCTTGCAGATAGTTGTAGAGCACATTGCCCACGCTGCGCATGATTGGAATCCAGAGGATGCCCAGGATGACGATGACCACGGTGGCAATTTGGCCGATGCGTACAAGTGCTTTCTCGGAAGTATTCGGACGCAGACGCTTGTAGAAGTCGATGGTGAAGAGCATGGCGGAAGAGTTGAACAGGGAAGCGAGTGAGCTCATCAGGGCGGCGAGGATGCCACACACCACGAGACCTTTCACACCGGCAGGCAGAATCTTGGCCACAAGGGTCGGGAAGGCTGCGTCGCTGAGCGTCATGCCGTTGGCGTCGACGGGCAGGAATACACCACCAGTCTTCTGGTTGAGAGCATAGGCAATCATGCCAGGTATGAGGAAGATGAACACGGGCAGCAACTTCAGATAGGCTCCGAAGATTGTACCACGGCGTGCTTCTTTCTCGTTTTTGCCAGAGAGCACACGCTGTACGATGTGTTGGTCGGTACACCAATACCAGAAACCGATGACGGCAGAACCGACGAGAGCACCCAACCAAGGATATTGTGGATCGCGGAGGTCGCGGATTAAGTCGGTCATGTGGTCGCCATAGTCGTTGACAGGTTCAAGAGAGCATATGCTCATCACCTGGTCCCATCCGCCAACGGCTTTCAGTCCGAGCACGAGGATGATGAGAGAGCCCAAGAGCAGGATGGGGGTTTGCAGCACGGAGGTGTAAAGCACACTCTTCATACCTCCGAAAATGGTATAGAGGGCTGTGATGAGCACCAAGCCGATGGCGGCAATCCAGAAGAAGTCGATGCCCCACAATTCCTTGATGCCGAACACTTGCTGGAACACCAAACCTCCGGCATAGACGGTCACAGCCACTTTTGTGAGCACATAGCTGATCAGCGAGATGACCGAAAGAATAGTACGGCTTTCCTTGTTATATCTGCGTTCGAGGAACTCGGGCATGGTGTAGACCATCGAGCGGGTATAGAATGGCACGAACACCCATCCGAGAATCAGAATCATCCATCCTTGTATCTCCCAGTGAGCCATGGCCATACCGCTTGAGGCGCCGGCTCCGGCAAGTCCGATGAGGTGTTCAGAACCAATGTTGGAAGCGAAGATGGAGGCACCGATGGCAATCCATGTGGCATCCTTGCCACCTAAGAAATAGTCTGCTGAGTTGTTGTTTTTCTGTTTGACAACCCATACTACGATACCGATAAGTGCCAAGCAAAAGACACCTATCACAATCCAGTCTAATAATTGCATGTTTTGATTTTGTTATAGGTTTTGGTTGAATTATTCTTTCACAGAGAATTTGTAGGCCACGTGACTATAGTATTTCTCGCCTGGTTTCAGATAAGGTGACGGCCATTTTTTCTTGTTGGGGGCGTCGGGATATTTCTGACTTTCGAGGCAAACGGACACGTGCTTCGGATATTTGATGCCGTGTTTGCACTTGATGCCTGTGCCCTGGAAATTACCGGTGTATACTTGCACGCCGGGTTCGTTGGTGTACATGCGCAGGAAGATGCCTGTGGTGGGGGAATAGAGTGAGGCGCACACCTTGGTATCGTCGCCCTTGCCATTCTTGTAGGTGTTCAGACACCAGTTGTGGTCGTAGCCCTGGGCGTTCTTGATGAGATAGTTGGTCGTGTCGTCGATGGTTGTGTAGAGGGCTCTTGGCTTGCGGAAGTCAAACGGGCTGCTGAACACTGGGAGCACCTGTCCTGTCGTCATATAGGTGGAGTCTGTCGGTGTGAAGTAGTCGGCGTTGACATAGAGAATCATGTTGGTGCCGGGTTTTGACGGGTCACCGTTCAAGTTGAAGTAGCTATGGTTGGTCATGTTGACCACGGTCTCCTTGTCTGTGGTGGCCTCAAACTTAATGTCGAGGGTGTTGTCGCTCAGCACGGTATAGGTAGCTGTGGCGGTCACGGTGCCGGGGAAGCCATTGTCTCCGTCTGGTGAGACAATCTTCAGTTTCAGGGTCGTGTCGTTGGGCTGGTCGGCGTCATATACTTGATACATCCATCCGGAAGGACCTCCGTGGAGACAGTGTCCGAAATTGTTGCGGGGCAAATGGTATTTCTTGCCTGCCACGGTCAGTTTTCCCTTGTTGATGCGGTTGGCATAGCGGCCGACGGTAGAGCCGAAATCACTTGGACTGTTCACGGAGTCGGTATATTGCTTTAGGTTGTCGTAGCCCAGCACCACGTCCGTGGGTGTCTCGTTTCGGTCGGGCACAACGAGCGAAACCACGCGGCCGCCGAAGTTGGTGATGCACACTTCCATTCCGTTGCCGTTTTTGAGCGTATAGAGCTTCACGGGTTTATTGTTGATGGTGGAGTCGAAAGCCGCAGGGTCAAGACCGGACGCTGTGAGGTTGGACACAGGCTCTGACTGACAGGCAGCGAGAAGCATCGTGGCGATTCCCGCTCCCAATAACAATGATTTTGCTTTTTTCATGATTGGTTGTTGATTTTGTTGTTGATTGATTTGGGTGTAAAATTACAATAAATATCCTAATGTTGTATCTTTTCGCTCGGGGTTTTTTCACGACGATGTTGGTAAATAACACTTTTTAAACATTGGATACGCCTCCTGTAACGAAAAAGAGCGTGCCTCCTTTTGCGGTAGGCACGCTCTCTATCAAGTGTTCTTGTTTCCTTTTTAGCAGATTTTTCTGGATCCGTCGCTGATGACAACGTCATAAACCTTAGGCTCGTGTCCGTATTTGGCGGCGAATTTTTCTTTGGCATCGGCGATGAACTTGTCATAGAGTTCATCTTTCACCAGGTTGATGGTGCAACCGCCAAAGCCGCCTCCCATGATGCGGCTTCCTGTCACGCCGTTGGCTTTGGCGAGGTCGTTGAGGTAGTCAAGTTCCTCGCAGCTCACCTCATAGTCTTTCGACAGACCTTCGTGGGTCTCATACATCTTCTTGCCTACAGTCTCATAGTCGCCGGCGTTGAGAGCGTCGCACACTGCCAATACACGGTCTTTCTCGCCGAGCACGAAGCGTGCGCGTTTGTAATCTTCCTCACCCACTTCCTGGCGCACCTCGTCAAGTTGCTCCCAAGTGCAGTCGCGCAGGGTGTCAAACTTTCCTTCCGGATGTTTGGCGGCGATGTGTTTCACCACGTTCTCGCAGCTGTTGCGGCGGTCGTTGTAAGGAGATCCTGCCAGTTCGTGTTTCACGACAGAGTCGAGCAACACCAGTTTGTAGCCAACTGGTTTGAATGGGAAATATTCAAATTCACGGCTGTGGCAGTCGAGGCGCATCAAGCATCCTTCTTTGCCGAATACACTGGCAAACTGGTCCATAATACCGCAGTTC
>CAKPTK010000086.1 GCA_934190685.1 uncultured Prevotella sp. | reverse complement strand
AACGCAAGAAAGGCATGAAAGGAAAACTGCAAATCCTTTCATGCCTTTCTTTATAAGGTAAACTTAAAATATCTTAGAAGCGATAGCTCAAGGAGAAAATCACTTGATTGCGCTTGTTGCTCACCTTCGTAGCCTGTGCCACATTGGTCAGGTCTCCATCGTTAAAATTGTTCATAAATGGATAGAAGTCACCATTGGTCTGGCTATACTGATAAGCGATGTCAAATGCCCATCCTTTGTAGTTGTAGCCGACACCTGCGGTAATGCGGTTGGTTGACTTCCAGTTGGTGAAGTCGGTTGATGAACTGTAGTAGACACCTGGAGACTGGAGAGAGCCATCCTTAAAGCCGTCCTTGTTGTACATCGGGCTGACATAGTTGTAACCCAAACGTACGGCAAACTCTGGAGTGGCTTTGAACTCGGCACCAATCTTGAAGGTAGACACGCCCTTGAGTGAACTCTCGATATTGTCTTTCATCGCATTGTCACGAGTGGAAGTGTCAATCCAGTCACCCCAATAGTCGGTATAACCGCCATCATTGATGCGCTCGTCGCAAGTGCCATAGTCGGCATACTCATAGGTGGCGCCAAGAGCGAGGTAGTTGCCCACTGTGTAACCGAGGCTACCGCCAAACTTCCACGGAGTATAGAACTTGAAGTCATAGCTTTCGGAGCTCTTGCCGTTGTCATATTCACCTACAGATGAGTTGTTGGCCAATGTGGTGAAATTGCTTGTCGTGAGATCATACCATACAGGCGTGTTGACATAAAGGCCGATGCGCAATGGAGAAGTTTCCACGGGGCGGAAGATGATACCGGCTTTCACGTCAAATCCTGTACCCGAAATCCGACGGCTGTCATCAATGCCCACGGTTCCGATTTCCTTGTTGTCTTGGTCCACCAACATCTCGGAATAGGCGGATTCACCTTTGTAGTGCACGTCATGGATGCCGAAAGTCACACCCCAATAGAAGCGGTCGTTGCTGTTGCCACTGATGTTGAAGTCATACTCTCCGATATAACCCGTGTTGGAACGACCAAATTGGAAAGCATTGGCATTGTTATAGACATAGTTTTCCTTTCCTTCTTCAGTCTTGCCGTCATGCAAGAGTGTGTTATAATAGAGATAGTCAATTTGATTGAACGCATCGTTGTTACCCACGATTTCGCCACTGCTGTTAGTGCCTAAATCAAACACTCCCTTCTCTCCTTTGACATAACTCAACTTGCTCTGCGAGGCACCGTTCAATCTACCTGCAGCCGAGAGAATCTGGTCGAAGTTCTTGCTCTTGTGATAGTTGAAGGCGAAATTGAGGAAGTTGCGTCTGCTGGTGCGCATGACATAGACAAGTCCCGCCTGGTCGAAACTGGCATTGGTCACATTGCCATTCTTGAAAGAGGTGGCATCACTCTGGCTGACAAAGCCGAAAGAGCCGCCGATATAGCTCTTGCGGAAGAGACCGATACCGGCAGGGTTGGTACTGATGGTCGACACATCGGCTCCAAGAGCCTCCATGGCACCACCCATACCCACATAGCGTGCCGTACCGTTGAGGTCTTCCTGGGCTATCGGCGCATTGTCGTAAGTTTCCTGAGCGGCTGAGGGCAATGTCATCATTGCCGCTGCAGCCATTATAATAGTCTTTTTCATTGTTCTACTGTTTTACTATAATATAGATATGAATGATTTTACTTGAGCGGGATGTTTATCTGCGTCCACCGAAATGTCCGCCGCCACCGCCGCCGGAGAAACCTCCGCCACGGGAGCCACCGCCGAAGCTGCCACCTCCGCCAAAGCTGCTACCGCCGCCAAAGCTGCCAGAGCCGAACGAACTGCCTCTTGCGCCGCCAAAGTTACTGCCGTTGCTTCTGCCAAAGTCACTGTTGCCAAAGCTGCGGTTGCTGTTGACAGTATTACTTCTACGCTGACCACCGAAATTACTGTTGTTTCGATAGTTACGGTTGTCGACAGAGTTGTTGCTTCTCGTGCCGCCACGATAACCACTGAAGTTGCTGCCGCCACCTCTGTTGGCACCGAAGCTGCCCGGGCCATGGTTGCGGGTGCCTGTCACACCGTTGTTGCCATAATAGCGGACACCGCCGCCCCATCCATAGGCAGGGCCGTCCCACCAGCCATAATGGTGATAGTGAGGATATCCCCATCCATACCAACTGCTGTAGTACCATGGATCATACCAACCGTCATACCACGGATCATACCAGCCATAATAGCCGCGCCAATAGGGCCCGCCCCAGTAGCTGTAATAATATGGATTGTACCATCCATAGAAGTCGTCATACATGCCCAATCGGCGGGTGTAGCCATAGTCGTCGTCATCACCATAATAGGTGCCCGAGCCAGGATAGACCACCGAGGTGTCGGACGGCTCGCCATAGGCACCGTCGCCCTTGCGGAACTCGATGATGTCGTTGCCGAGTGAATCCGTACCTATCTTTTGGTAATAACTTTTCAGTTTGCCGCGACGATTGTATTCATCGACATCGCGATTGCTGCCACTGTAATAAGTGGGAGCGTCGACACGCGATTTCAACGGCATCTGTACTTCTGTCTCGGCCCCTTTCTTCGGTGTGAAGTAGAGGTCGTCGTCCTGAGCGGCTGCCGTGAAAGGCAGGGCACCTGCGAGGACTGAAAGCAAGAAGAATCTTTTCATCTTATTATCCTTTCCTTAACTTTGTTTCTTAGACAATAACCTATGTTATTTGTTTCTGATGGCAAAATTACGCCATTGTTCACTGCAAATGTAAGGAAAAACCCTAAATCGTGATAGGTTTTTCCCTATTTTTTATAAATTTGCACTCAAATTTAACAATGTATGAAATATTATTTGGCAGATTTTAAGATCATTCCCCCCGAGGGAGTAGACTTGCAGACCTGTAGGGATGTGCTCGCCGATCTGGCGGCAGGAGCCGGATTCGAGTCGTTCGAGGACAAGCCCGAAGGCATGACAGGCTATGTGCAGACCACACTTTTCGACAAGGAATCGCTCGATGAGAGCATCAAATATTTCCCCATCCAAGGCACTACTATAGAATATAAGGTGGAGGAAGCCGAGGACAAAGACTGGAACGAGCAATGGGAACAGGGCGGATTCGCCCCCATCACCATCGGCGAACGATGCGTCATCTATGACGCCAAGAACTCCTCAGCCCCTCAGCTCACCCGTCCCGACGAACTGTGTGTGGGCATCGAGGCGAAACTCGCCTTCGGCACCGGCACCCATGAGACCACCCGCATGATTGTCTCCATGCTGCTCGACATGGAGCTTGAAGGCAAGAGTGTGCTCGACTGCGGATGCGGCACCGGCATCTTGGGCATCGTTGCTGCCAAATGCGGTGCCAAGCATGTCACCGCTTACGACATTGACGAGTGGAGTGTGAACAACACCCGCCACAATGCCCAACTCAACGGCGTGGGCAATCTCGAGGTGCTCGAGGGTGACTCCAGCGTTCTCTCCCACGTGAGCGGCTTGTTCGATGTGGTGCTCGCCAACATCAACCGGGGCATCCTGCTCCACGACATGCCCCATTTCATCGACATGACTCACAAGAACTCCACTCTTATCTTGAGCGGGTTCTACTCTTCCGATGCTCCTTTGCTCATCGACCGCGCTGCGAAACTTGGACTCAAGGAAACCCTGCGCAAGACCAACGGCGATTGGTGCTGTTTGAAATTCGTACATGAATAATCCGCACTTTTTGCCAACTCAAGGTTACAAACAAGTAGATAGAAGACGCAAAAATGTCAAAAATAGGTAAATCTTTTCACGTTTTACGATGAAAAGGCTTACCTTTGCATAGGAATAAACCGAATAAATCATTCTAATTAATATTAGCAATTATGAAAATTGATCAATTCAACTTTGCCGGCAAGAAGGCAATCGTTCGTGTGGACTTCAATGTTCCATTGGATGAAAATGGTAATGTAACAGACGAAACCCGTATCAAGGGTGCTCTTCCTACACTGAAGAAGATCCTCGCTGACGGTGGCGCTGTCATCATGATGAGCCACATGGGCAAGCCAAAAGGCAAGGTCAATCCAAAACTTTCCTTGAAGCAAATCGTGAAGAATGTGTCTGACAACCTCGGTGTTGAGGTGAAGTTCGCTCCCGATTGCGCTCATGCAGACGAGGAAGCCGCCGCTTTGAAGCCCGGCGAGGCCTTGTTGCTCGAGAACCTCCGCTTCTACGCTGAAGAGGAAGGCAAGCCTGTAGGCATCGACAAAGAGGATCCCGCATATGCTGCCGCCAAGGAAGAAATGAAGGCTAAACAGAAAGATTTCGCCAAGAAGCTCGCCTCATATGCTGACTGCTACGTGATGGACGCTTTCGGTACCGCTCACCGCAAGCATGCCTCTACGGCTGTCATCGACCAGTTCTTCGACAAGGATCACCGCATGCTCGGCTATCTGATGGAGAAGGAAGTACACGCTGTTGACGCTGTGCTCAGCAACATCAAACGCCCATTCACTGCCATCATGGGTGGTTCCAAGGTGTCTACCAAGATTGGTATCATCGAGAATCTGCTCGGCAAGGTGGACAACCTCATTCTCTGCGGTGGCATGACTTACACTTTCGCCAAGGCTCAGGGTGGCCACATTGGCAAGAGCATCTGCGAGGACGACAAGCTGGATGTGGCTCTCGACGTGATGAAGAAAGCCAAAGAGAACGGTGTCAACCTCGTGCTCGGTACAGACTGTATCGCAGGTGACGACTTCAAGAACGACTGCAACACCAAGGTTTGCTCGGTTATGAGTATTCCCGATGAACTCGAAGGTATGGACGCTGGTCCAGATACCCGCAAGGCTTTCGCCGCTGCTATCGAGGGTGCCAAGACCATTCTCTGGAACGGTCCTGCAGGTGTGTTCGAGTTCGACAACTTCGCCGGCGGCTCAAAAGCTGTGGCTGAAGCTATCGTGAAGGCAACAGCCGAGGGTGCATTCTCTCTCATCGGCGGTGGCGACTCTGTAGCTTGCATCAACAAGTTCGGCTTGGCCGACAAGGTGTCCTACATCTCTACTGGTGGTGGTGCCCTGCTCGAGGCTATCGAAGGCAAGGTTCTCCCAGGTATCGCAGCTATGGAAGAATAATCCCATTGCCGTGACCTTACAGAACATATACTAATATAAAGAGGTGAAGTTCTGAAGACGAGACCATCGTCCGCAGAACTTCACTTTCGTCATTTATACAACTTTATAGACAAAACCACATCTAACCCATTCATTCACAAATAGAAGCTATAACACATGGATTGGCTTATCAATTTGTTCACCAACACTGAATCCGTTGCCCACATCTCCATTCTTTTTGCAGTGGTAATCGCTGTCGGCGTGTTCCTCGGCAAACTCAAGATTGGCGGCATCTCGCTTGGCGTGTCCTTTGTGCTCTTCGCGGGCATCATCGCCGGACACATCGGATTCACCGCCCCCATCAATATCCTCAACTTTCTGCAAGACTTCGGACTGATCCTCTTCATCTTCTGCATCGGCTTGCAGGTTGGACCGGGTTTCTTCGAGAGTTTCAAGAAGGGGGGCATCCTGCTCAACGGATTGTCTGCCCTCATCATCTTACTCAACATTGGGGTGATGTTCGCCTGCTATTTCCTCTTCTTCGATACCAGCAATCCTCACAATCTGCCCATGATGGTCGGCACCCTCTATGGCGCCGTGACCAACACCCCTGGACTGGGTGCGGCGAGTGAGGCGCTCAACTCGGTGTTCAAGGACAACATTCCACAGATTGCCTCCGGCTATGCTTGTGCCTATCCGCTCGGTGTGCTGGGCATCATCGGCGCTACCATCGCCATCAAATACATCTGCCGCATCGACCTGAAGAAAGACGACAATGAACTGGAACAGGCTGAGGGCGAGAATCCCCATGCCCATCCCCACCAGCTCCACTTGAAGGTAGCCAATGCCTATATCGCCGGCCGCACCCTGAAGCAGATTTCCGAATTTCTCAACCGCGATGTGGTCTGCACCCGTCTGCGCCACCAAGGAGAGGTGGTCATCCCGACCCGCGCCACCACATTCCAGATGGACGACGAACTGCTTATCGTCTGCACCGAAGCCGACGTAGAGGCGGTCAAAGCGTTTATCGGACCGGAGATTGACGTGGAATGGAACGAGGACGACCAGCAGAAGCCCATGGTTTCCAAGCGCATCATCGTCACTAATTCCGACATGAACGGCAAGGTGCTCGGCAGTATGCACTTCTCCTCCGTCTACGGCGTCAACGTGACCCGTATCACCCGCCAGGGCATGAACCTCTTTGCCAGCCGCAACCACCGATTCCAGATTGGCGACCGTATCATCGTGGTCGGTCCCGAGGACAATGTCAACCGCGTGGCAGAAATGATGGGAAACTCTGAACGCAGGCTCAACGCCCCCAACCTGTTCACTATTTTCGTGGGCATCATCGTGGGTATCATCTTCGGAAGCATCCCCATCGCCATTCCGGGTATGCCCGTACCGCTCAAACTGGGTATCGCCGGTGGCCCGTTGATTATCGCCATCCTTATCGGCCGCTATGGCGACCGCATGAAGTTGGTCACCTTCACCACCACCTCCGCCAACATGATGTTGCGTGAAATCGGTCTGGTGCTCTTCCTGGCGAGTGTGGGTGTCAAGGCGGGTGCCAATTTCTGGGACACCGTTGTGCAGGGTGACGGACTGAAATATGTCTACACAGGTTTCTTGATTACCATCATCCCTATCCTTATTGTGGGTGTCATCGGCCGCTTGCGCTACCACATCAACTACTACACACTGATGGGTATGATTGCCGGTACTTGCACCGATCCGCCAGCCTTGGCATACGCCAACTCCATCTCCTCCCGAGAGGCTCCTGCCATCGGCTACTCCACGGTCTATCCGCTCAGTATGTTCCTCCGCATCTTCACTGCACAACTCATCGTACTGTTCTTCTGCGGAGCATAGTTGTCACAAGACATTCCATTATATATACAATAAATCTCCGAACAATCCGCATGGACATTGTTCGGAGATTTCTATTTTCTTTCCTGCCCCCTTCTCTTGTTCATCGTTAATTTGTTTCTTATCATTCATAAATTCTGTAAAATCCTCGACCGTCAACATCTCGACCTGTTCAAGGCTGACGAACGACAAATCATAGGCTCGGGATTGTACAGGATGAAGAAGGCAAAGGCTTTTGGAATTGGATTTTGTCAGAATAAATATAGTGCGGAGTTTGACATGTATGATGGGGTAAAAATCATATACAATCCCCAACTTTATTAATAAAATACATTGTAAATCACTAATTCTATCTGCGGAAGACGTAGACACTCCATTGCCCCAAAATGGTACAAAGCCTTGGGCAACGATTGCCCACCGCCTGGGCATCCATTGCCCAAAGCCTTGTACCACATTGAAACAACTTGTTAATGCTTCTCAAAAATCTTGTCTTTGTCTGTAATTTGCGTGGGCGTGCCAGCCTTTCCGCCGATGTGACAGTCGGAGAAGCGGACATTGGGGGCGTGGTCTATGCTCATGCCGATCTTTGCCTCGCCCACTTCAATATTTTTGAAGGATACCCGTTCTATGGGTTTTGCCTCCGTGCCTTGCAATACGATGGCGGCTGCCGACGCTTGCTGACACGAAAGGCCGTCGACATAGATGTCGCTGACATCCGTGAAATGTTGGCTGTCCTGTCCCTCACCAGCATACATGCTGGTGACATAAAAGAGATCTTCCACCTTGTCAAACTTACAATTGTTCACATACAGGTTTTTCACGAATCCGCCACGGTCAGGATTCGTCTTCACATAGATGCCGCGCTTGCAATAACCGGCATTATCACAATTCTCGACAAAGACATTGCGCACACCCGACGACATCTCGCTGCCAATCACCACTGCATGCAACCCCTTGAAATGGCAGTTGCGGATGATGATGTTCTCCGTGGGCGACTGAACTGCCCAACCGTCGTTGTCACGACCGCTCTTGATGGCGATGTTGTCGTCGCCATTGTCGAAATGCACATCCTCAATGAGAATATTCCGGGAACATTCCGGGTCGATTCCATCGTTGTTGACCAACTTGGCGTCATAGCGGAGTCCACGGCAAATGATGTTTTCGCTCTTCAGCAAGTGCACGCACCAAAAGGGGGAGTTGATGATTTTCACCCCTTCCAACGTGATGTTCCGGCATTGATAGAGCTGAAGGAGATGAGGACGGAGATAGAAGTCGTTGCCGAAGACGCGCTTGGACACATCTACTCCTTGATGATTCATGTCACGACTGAGCTGTTGCCCCTTCTTCTGCCGGGCGCGCCATGTGGCGAAGGTGGTCATGGCGTTGCCGTCAATCGTTCCCTTGCCGATGATGGACACATCGTGCAGACCATAGCCATAGATAAACGGGGAATAGTTGTGGAGGAAAGTGCCTTCCCAACTGGTGTTGACGACGGGATAGCACTTGGGGTCTGGAGAGAACTTGAGCGTGGCGCCTTCCTGCAGTTCGATGCACAGATTGCTCACCAAATGAAGTGGACCGCGAAGGAAATAAGTTCCCGAGGGCACCACCACTTTTGCCCCACCCTGTCGTTCGGCTTTCCGAAAAGCTTTCTTGAAAGCCGGAAGACAGTCGGTTTTGCCGTCCCCCTTGGCACCCAAGGCGGTGACAACGATTTCCTGAGGTTGGACTTTCGCTCCAGTAATCAGTCGAAGCACACTGTCTCTCAACGCAATACGGTTTTGTTCGATGTCGCTTTGTGCAAACGACACTTGGCACAAGGCGAGCATCAAAACGGCAAAAAAGGAATGAGTAAGTCTGTTTTTCATATTCGTTTTTGTTTTCTGTCTGCAAAGATAATATTTTTTCAGCACCATTTCTTGTCTTCTTCAAATAAATATCGTAACTTAGCCAACGAAACCTACAAAAGGGGGAAATCCCCACAAACCAATAACATTTAATAATTCAATATTATGACTGAAGACGCAAACCAACTGACGGGACACTTGGACCGCAAACACTTTTGCCAATTTATCGTGACAGTAGCCATCACTCTCATCGTATGGAACCTGCCGACACAGTGTTTTGGCATCGAAGGACTCACCGTGATCCAACAACGTGTCATCGCCCTCTTTGTCTTTGCCACCTTGATGTGGCTGACAGAAGCCATTCCGGCGTGGGCGACATCGCTCGCCATCATCACCACCCTGGTGCTGACCTGCTCCAACAGCAGTTTCAGTTTTCTGCGGGGCGACGGACAGGACTTTGGCGAGTTGCTCAACGCCACCTCTATCATGGCCACTTTCGCCGACCCGATTATCATCTTGTTCCTGGGCGGATTCATTCTCGCCATCGCCGCCACCAAATCGGGCCTCGATGTGCTGCTCGCCAAGACACTGATTAGGCCGTTCGGCAGACAGTCGAGCCATGTGCTGCTCGGTTTCATCCTCATCACGGGTGTGTTCTCCATGTTCGTGAGCAACACTGCCACTGCAGCGATGATGCTCACCTTCCTCGCCCCCGTTTTCCGCTCCCTTCCCCCTGACGGGAAGGGCAAGATAGCCCTCACTTTGGCCATTCCGCTGGCAGCCAACTTGGGTGGTATGGCGACGCCCATCGGCACACCGCCCAACGCCATCGCCTTGAAATTCCTCAACGACCCCGACGGTCTGAACCTCGGCATCGGTTTTGGGCAATGGATGGCTTTCATGCTCCCCCTTGTGTTGGTGCTGTTGGTCATCGTCTGGCTGATGTTGCTCAAGATGTTCCCCTTCAAACAGAAGACGGTGGACATCCACTTCTTGGGCTCGGTGAAGCACAACTGGCGTTCGGTGGTGGTGGCAGTGACTTTTATCGCCACCGTACTGCTTTGGGTGCTCGACAAGGTGACGGGTGTCAATGCCAATGCCGTGGC
>CAKPTK010000085.1 GCA_934190685.1 uncultured Prevotella sp. | reverse complement strand
TCCTCGAATGTGCCGTTTGGGGAGCCTATCTCACGTCCATGGGCCAAGACGTGGGCAGAGCCGGTATGGGCGCAGAGATTTAGTGGTTTTATGCCATCCAAGGCATTGTGTCAATCTTCATGCCCACACTCATGGGTATCGTGGCAGACAAATGGATACAACCCCAACGCCTGTTGGGCTTTTGTCACTTGGTGGCTGGATTGGCCATGGTTGGACTTTTCGGCATGGGACAAGCTACGGAAAAGCCCGATGAGACTACATTCATCGCTGTCTATACCTTGAGCGTGGCTTTCTATATGCCCACCCTGGCATTGTCGAACACCACGGCCTTCACCATCTTAAAGGACCATGGACTGGACACCGTCAAAGACTTTCCGCCCATCCGTGTGTTTGGCACCGTGGGATTCATTGTGCTCATGTGGTTTGTGAATTGCGCGACCATCAACGATGGTTCTTTCTCCTTCATGCTGAGCGAGAATGCCAACAAGTTCCAATACACCCATTATCAATTCCTTATGTCTGGCCTGATGGGCATCTTGCTCTTCCTCTATTGCTTTTCTCTGCCTCAGTGCAAGATTATCAAGAAAGAGAATCAGACCATGGCGGAGGTATGGGGATTCAACGCCTTTAAACTGTTCAAAACCAGAGAGATGGCTATGTTCTTCATATTCTCTTGTCTATTGGGTATGTCGCTGCAAGTAACCAACGGATATGCTACACCGTTCATCACCAGCTTCAAGGGTGACCCGTCGATGCTCGACACTTTCGCCGCCAACAATGCCACGCTATTGGTGTCCATCTCCCAGGTGTCTGAAGCACTGTGCATTCTGTTGATTCCTTTCTTCCTAAAACGTTATGGTATCAAAATCGTGATGCTCATCGCCATGTTCGCATGGGTGTTGCGCTTTGGATTCTTCGGCATCGGCAACCCCGCCTTCCCCGGAGTGATTTTATTCGTATTGTCCTGCATCGTCTATGGTGTGGCCTTCGATTTCTTCAATGTATCGGGAGGTTTGTTCGTGGACCAGAAATGCGATGTCAAAGTCAGAGCGTCCGCACAGGGACTGTTCATGCTGATGACCAATGGCCTCGGCGCCACCATCGGAACCCTGTTGGCAGGAGAAGTCATCAACCACTATTGCCAATGGAACGAGGATGGCTATCTTTTAGGCGATTGGCGTACTTGCTGGCTCATATTCGCGGGATACGCACTCGTAGTCGGAGTGCTCTTCGCCTTGGTATTCAAAGCCAAACATAAAGAGCCACAAAACTAGAACAAGGAGGCATAGGACATGATGCAGCTGCATTATAAAGGGTTGAGCGAAATACGCGGTTCTAAGGAAATCGGCCTTATCGTGTTGACAGACATGACGGACAGCAGGCAGATTGTGGTTGTTTGCGACATGCAGACAGCCTCCCAGTTCCGTATGCGTACGACGCCCGGCTTGGACAATATGCGACGGCTGCCGGAAGTGATGCTCGATGTTCTGAAACGGGACAGTGCCGCATCCTATAATATCACGATTGAAGATATAGTGGACGGGGTGTACCAAACGGTGCTGATCAATGAACAATCAGGCGAGAAAAAGGAAATCAGGGCAAGCGACGGATTGTTGTTTGCCTATATCGGCGATTTACCCATCTACATCACCAATACGCTCTTCATCCACCAAAGCGTTCCATTCGTGCCCAGTTCCTCAGGACTTAGCCTCCCCATCAATGCCATATCCGAAGAAATGCTCGAAGACGCCCTTGAGACGGCCATCAAGCAGGAAAACTACGAATTGGCCAACCATCTCAATCATGAGTTGAAGAAAAGGAGAAACAAGAAAGAATAGACCATAAGAATTCCACGTATGAAAGAAGCCAGATATTTTTATGTACCCAATGCAGGCAATGAAACCGAATTGCCGCTTGACGAGGCAATGCATGCCCTGCGCGTGTTGCGACTGAAAAGTGGCGACGAGATGTTCCTCATGGACGGAGAAGGCACCTTCTACCGCGCCGTCGTGACGATTGCCGCCACCAAAAGATGCATGTACGAGATACAAGAGACACTGCCGCAGAAGAAAACATGGAAAGGACATATCCATCTGGCCATTGCCCCCACCAAGATGATGGACCGCATAGAATGGATGGTGGAAAAAGCCACGGAAATAGGATTCGACGAGGTGAGTTTCCTCAACTGCAAGTTCTCTGAACGCAAAATCCTCAGAACGGTGCGACTCGACAAGATTGTGGTAGGAGCTGTCAAGCAGAGCCGCAAGCCATGGAAACCTGTCATCAATCCATTGGTATCATTCAAAGAATTCATCAACACGCCTCGGGGTGGAAGAAAATTCATCTGCCATTGCTACGAGGAAATAGCCAAGAGTGACTTTTTCACGGAAATACAACGAGCCGTTCAAGGTGACGAGAAACAAGACATCACCGTTCTGGTTGGTCCCGAAGGCGACTTCTCCATCGATGAAGTAGGACTCGCCCTGGACAAGGGTTATATATCCACCTCGCTCGGCACCGCAAGACTACGGACAGAGACCGCAGGCCTGTCGGCAGTGATGATGAGCCAGTTGGCAAGAAGATTATAAACAAACACAATGAAACACTTTTTCCTTAGTTTATTTTTAACCGCAGTTTGCGGTTTTCTATTAAGTTCATGCTCCGGCAACGATTATGTGAACGCGATTCCGGATGGAAGCACTGCCCTAATCAGCATTGATATGACCAAGATGTCGGATATGGCACATGGACACGAAAATCTGATAAAAAACTTACTCCAAATAGACGATGTGAAAGATTGCGGCATCGATGTGACCAGTAAGATGTATCTCTTCGAATCCGCAGACGGGAACCTCGGTCTTTGCGCAAAAGTTTCAGACAAAAGCGACTTAAACGATTGGATTGACAAATTATCAAAAAATGCTGTAGCTCAGAAGCCTATCGAAAGAAAAGGATTCACGTTCAGCGTACTGAACAACAGTTGGGTGGTAGGATTCTCCGACAAGGCTCTTTTGATTATGGGGCCTGCGGTAGGAGCCGCCCAAGCCCAAATGCAATTGCAGATGACCAAATATCTGAAAGCTGACGAAGAGCAAGGCATCAAGAACTCCCCCATCTATGACAAGGTGGACTCCATCGGAGGAAGCATGGCACTTGTAGCACAAGCCCAAGCCCTGCCAGAGAAGATGGTGGCACCTTTCACCATCGGCGCTCCCAAGGACGCCGATGCGTCACAGGTGTTGATTGCCGCCCAAATAGACATGAAAGACGGTTGTCTGCTCATCGACGGACAGACCTTCTCCTTCAACAAGCAAATCAACCAAACGCTGCAAGAGGCCAACAAGGTGTATCGTCCCATACAAGGAAAATATGTGGGCAGCATGCCCGCCGGTGCCTTGATGGGCATGTTCGTCAATGTGGACGGCAAAGACTATATCAAGTTGCTCCAAAACAACAAGGGCATGCAAGCGTTGCTTGCGGGCATCAATGCCGCCGTCGATATGGACAACATCATCCGCAGCGTCAATGGCGACATGAGCATTATCATCCCCTCCTATTCCGACGACAACCTACAGTTGTCCATGGCTGCCCAACTGGGCAATAAAAACTGGCTCGGCGACGTGGACTATTGGAAGCAGTCGTGCCCCAAGGGCGGAAAGATTGTGGATTGGGAGAAAGACTCCTATTATTATACGGACGGCAAGACATCCTTCTATTTCGGAGTGTCGGCAGACAACCAGTTCTTCAGCGGCGACAGCCAGCGGTCGGCTCTGTCGTCAATCAAGTCCGCCGCAAAGCAGTTGCCGGAGAATGTGAAGAAACAAATCATCGGCAAGCGTATGGCGATGCTCTTCAACCTGTCCGGGCTCACAAGCGACAAGAGCGAGGCGACAGCTGTCACAGGACTGCTCAAGCCGTTCTTTGGCGATATCAACGCAATAGTATACAGCATTAAATAAAAATGGAAAAGATTGTATTTCATTCCGTTCTTCCTGCCGTGTTCGCCCAACGAGACGACCTCCATTCGGAGATATGGAAACAAGAAGTCACTTTGGAAAAAGGACACCTCTATTTGGTAGAGGCTGACAGCGGAAAGGGCAAGAGCACTTTCTGCAGCTATGTGGTCGGCTACAGAAACGACTACACGGGGCAAGTGTTGTTTGACAACGAGGACACCAAGAATTATAAAGTGGCTGACTGGACAGAAATGCGCAAGACGCACATCAGCCATCTCTTTCAAGAGTTGCGTCTTTTCCCCGAACTCACAGCCTTGGAGAATGTGGAAATCAAGAACAAGCTCACCAACTTCAAGAGCAGACAACAAATAGACGAATGGTTTGACATGCTCGGTATCGGCGACAAGAAAGACGCCTTGATTGGACGCATGAGTTTCGGACAGCAACAACGTGTGGCGATGATCCGCGCCTTGGTCCAACCGTTCGACTTTATCCTTGCCGACGAACCCATCAGCCACCTCGACGACAACAATTCGCGCATCATGGCAGACATCATGATGACCGAGGCCAAACGTCAAGGCGCAGGCGTGATTGTGACCAGTATCGGCAAGCATATGGATTTAGACTACGAAAAAACTTTAAGACTATGAATTTGGTTTGGAAATTACTCCGACAGCATATCAGCATCCCCCAGTTCGTGGGCTTCTTCTTCGCCAACCTCTTCGGCATGCTCATCGTCTTGCTGGGTTTTCAATTCTATCAAGACGTTTTACCGGTTTTCACCGCCGGTGACAGTTTCATGAAAGCTGACTATCTCATTGTCAGCAAGCGCATCGGCACAGCAAGCACAATCAGCGGACGTACCAATGCTTTCACAGGCAGCGAAATCGACGACCTGACAAACCAGAAGTTTGTCAAGAAGGTAGGAAAATTCACCGCCACCGAATACAAGGTGGATGCCTCCATGGGCGTGAACGGACAACAAGTGCTCAGCTCCGAACTGTTCTTTGAAAGCGTACCTGATGACTTCGTCGACGTGCCACTCAAAGATTGGAAATACACGGAAAAGAGCAATGTGGTGCCCATCATCCTGCCACGCACCTACATCAACATGTATAACTTCGGCTTTGCCCAAAGCCACTCTCTGCCAAAAATCAGTGATGGCTTGATGGGCATGATCGACTTCCGCATCTTTATTCATGGCAACGGTCACCAAGAGGAATACAAAGGAAAAGTCATTGGCTTTTCCAACAGACTGAACACAATTCTCGTACCTCAGAGCTTTATGGACTGGAGCAACCAATACTATGAGCCAGACCACAAAAGCGACCCTACCCGACTAATCGTGGAAGTGGTGAACCCCGCCGACGAGAATATCACCAAATATCTGGACAAAAAGGGATATGAGGTGGAGAGCGACAAACTGGATGCGGAAAAGACCACCTATTTCTTGAAAATGGTCGTAAGCCTTGTGATGGCCATTGGACTGGTCATCTCCATCTTGAGTTTCTATATTCTCATGCTGAGCATCTACCTGCTGGTGCAGAAGAACAGTTCCAAACTGGAGAATCTGTTGCTCATCGGCTACAGCCCGTCACGGGTGGCAAGGCCCTATCAGATGCTGACGCTCTGTCTCAATGTGGCTGTGCTTCTGATAGCATGGGGAATTCTATATTTTGTCCGTGACTACTACATGGATGTCATCGAAACTTTGTTCCCGCAGATAGATGATGGTTCGTTCATGCCAGCCATCCTCGTGGGTATCATCCTCTTTGTCCTCGTGACCATCATCAACCAATTTGCCATTCGCCGAAAGGTCATCAACATTTGGTATAGTAGAGAAAAATAAGTCCTTTTTCACTGACAACAAAAGAAGGTGTAAGCATCACGTTTGCGCCTTCTTTTGCTTTTTCATTCTGATCTTCGATGATAACAACTGCAAGGCTCTGTCACATTCTTTCAAAACGAAACTAAACAGTTACACATCTTCGCCAAACATTCAACATACATAGGGAAATAAAAAAAACTTGATGGAAGAAGAGAAAAATTAACAACTATGTAACATTCATCTGAAAAATTTTGCTTAATTTTGCAGTATAATATTAAAAGGGAAGTGTCCGCTTCCCAAAATTCGTTTACAAACATTAAAAAGCTATGAGCAAAAGATTGATTCTTTTCTTCGCCATGCTTGTCACCATTTCGACAAGCATCATGGCGCAGGTGACCACGTCAAGCATCAATGGTAAAGTCACGGCTGCCGGCGAAGAAATCATCGGAGCCACTGTTGTAGCAGTACACCAACCTTCCGGCACACGCTACAACGCCGTCACCAACGACAAAGGCCGCTATACCATCCAGGGCATGCGCGTGGGCGGACCCTACGAAGTGAAGATTTCCTACATCGGATACAAAGATGAGGTAATCAAGAACATCTACATCTCTTTGGGCGAACCGAGCGTGTTCAATGTGAACCTGAAAGAAGACTCACAACAGTTGGGCGAGGTGACCGTGACCGGCAAGGCAAAGGCCAACGGCATGGGCGCAGCACAGAACTTCTCGCGCAACCAAATCGAGAACACTCCTACCGTGACCCGCAACATCTATGATGTGGTTACCATATCGCCACTGGTTACCTACAACAAGTTCGGCGGTATCACCATCGCAGGCACCAACAACCGCTACAATTCATTCCAAATTGACGGTATGGTAAGCAAAGACGTGTTCGGACTCGCAAGTTCAGGTACCAACGGCGGACAGACCGACACGAACCCAATCTCCATGGATGCCATACAGGAAATCCAAGTGGTAGCATCGCCTTTCGACGTACGCCAAAGCGGATTCACCGGTGGTGCCATCAACGCCATCACCAAGTCGGGTACCAACGAGTTCAAGGGATCTGCCTTCGGTTACTACACCGATGAGAACATGTACGGACGTTGGAACCAGGCCAAGGACGTGAAGCAGAAGCTCACAAAGGAAACAACAAAGACAGCTGGCTTCACATTCGGCGGTCCTATCATCAAGGACAAGCTCTTCTTCTTCACCTCGTTTGAATACAAGAAGAACAGCTACCCTTCTTCCTACTTCCCCTCAGACACCTACTTTCTCTCTCCAGAAGTGGCACAGCAGATTGCCGACCGCTACGAGAGCGTGACCGGCCACAAGGAGGCTTTCACCCAACGCAACATCAACACACAGGGTATCTCTGTGCTCGGACGCTTGGACTGGAACATCAACAACAACAACAAACTCTCGTTCCGCTACCAGCTCAACGACTCCTACAAAGACTTTTACGAATCGGGCGACTATACTTACTTCTTCAACAACAGTGCGTATAGAATGAACAACAAAACCAATTCATTTGTTGCCGAGTTGAACTCACACATCAACAACAACCTCTACAACGAGCTTCGTGCCGGTGTTACCTTCGTGCGCGACAAGCGCGAAGTGCCATACGCAGGTCCCAACATCTATATCAACACATCCAAGAAAGTGAACCTCGGCACTGAATACTCTTCAGGTGCCAACTCACTCGACCAAGACATCTGGACATTGGAAGACAACCTCTCCATCTATGCCGGCAACCACACCATCACTGTGGGTACACACAACGAAATCTACAAGATGAAGAATCTTTTCCTCGAGGCAGCCTACGGTGAATATGTTTACTCTTCCATCGACGACTTCCTCAACGACAATGCAGGCTCGTTTGTTTACAACTACACTGACAAAGAACTGACAGGAAGCACCCGTTGGGGTCCTACACTCAAGGCAGGTCAGTTCGGAGTATACGTGCAGGACAAGTGGGATGCATCCACACGCTTCCATCTCACCTATGGTGCCCGTTTCGACGTCCCTGTATACTTCAACCATCCTACAACCAATGATACATTCAACAACAGCAAGTACTCTTATCCTGGTGGTCCTATCGTTGGCAACGCTCCCTACTCCAACGTGATGTTCTCACCCCGTATGGGTTTCCACTGGTATGTCACTCCTGACCACCGCACCACACTGCGTGGCGGCATAGGCATCTTCAACGGACGTACTCCGTTCGTTTGGATTCAGAATGCATGGAACAACACAGGTGTTGAGCATAAGGGTGTAATCATCTACAACACTAACCAGAACATCATCTCATTCAGCAAGTACGGCAACAACATTGACCAGCTCCTTGCAGACCACGCTGCAGGCGGAAAGGGTGCCAACCCAACCATCAACACGATAGACCGCCGCTTCAAGCTGCCACAGGTGCTCCGTGCCAACCTCGCTCTCGAGCAGATGCTCCCCGGTGACATCAAGATGACTATCGAAGGACTCTATTCCAAGGGCATCAACAACGTCTGGTTTGAGAACCTCTGTCTCCATGAGAACGGCAAGGTTTACGCCGTCAGCGCTGACTATCCAAAATCTGGTACAACTTACTTCAAGTCTGACAACAATCCGTTCAGCAAAATCATCCATACCACCAACACCAATAAGGGCTATAGCTATTCAGCAAGCGTGAAATTGGAAAAGAGCTTCAACTTCGGTCTTGACTTGATGGCTACCTACACCTTCGGCCACTCATTCTCTGTAAATGACTGTACATCTTCTGTTGCTGCTTCCAGCTGGAACTACAACTACAGTGTAGACCCAACCAAGCAGACTTTGAGCCACACTCTCTTTGACAAGCCTCACCGCATCGTCGCTATGGTATCTTACAATTCCAAGCGCTATGGCGCACGTCGCTGGCAGACTCATGTTGGCCTTACTTACAATGGTTTCAGCGGTCAACGCTACAGCCTCACCATGGCAGACGCCGCTTCCGCTTCATTCAACGGCGAGTATACCAAGGGCAACAGCCTGCTCTACATTCCTACAGACGAGGAACTCAGCAAGATGACCTTCATGGTGGAAAATGGCAAAAATGCCAAAGGCTATACTCAGTATAAGGTAGATGAAACTGGCGAACAGGCTGCCAAGTACAAGGCTTGGATTGAAAGCGACAGCTATGCCAAGAACCATCGTGGACAGTATGCAGACCGCAACTCCAACTTGGCTCATTGGGAGAACCACTTCGACCTTCACCTCGCTCAGGATTTCTATTATCTCCGCGAAAAAGGAAGCAAGATCGAGTTGACATTCGATGTGTTGAATGTTGCCAACATAATCAACAAGAAATGGGGAACGACCTACTCAAATGCTTACAACTGCGACATCCTCACCGTTGTCGACACCAAGAAAGACAGCAACGGCAATATGTTCGGCCGCTACACCTTCTCTGGCAATGGCGTAAACAAGAGCGATGTTTCCAGCCGTTGGCATGCACAGCTCGGTCTCCGCGTAACATTCTAAGTACATCCGATTATCAAATACTCCAAGGAGTTGGAGCAAGAAAGTTTGCTTCAGCTCCTTTCAATTTTAACCTTAAAACAAAAACAAAATGATTATTGATTTCAGTAAAATCAAAGAAGAGGCATTGCAAAACTTCAAAGGTGGCAACGGCGAACTGGACACGAGAAACTACGTGGACGAGAAATGTAAAATCATGATGAGCCGCTTGAAACCTGGAGCCAACAGTGGTTATCATAAACATGAAGGAAACTGCGAGATAGTCTACATCCTCAGTGGCAAAGGACACTTCAACTATGACGGCAAGGACGAACCTGTCAAAGCGGGCGACACGCACTACTGCCCCATCAACCACAGTCATGCTATGTACAACGACGGAAACGAAGATCTTGTATATCTCGCCATTGTCCCAGAACATCACTAAGCTACTTATAAAAAACGAGAGCGGTTCGCCTATGATAGACAAACCGCTCTCGTTTTTTATAGCGTCATCAATTTTTCAATTGTGTCCCTCACTCGCTGTTCACTTGTGACAAGGAGCATCTGTTCATCGGCACCTTGAGTTCCCATATATACATGACCTCCCATCCCCTTCATTCTACTCTTTTGAGCGACACGAGCAGAGAAATGATATTCATGGATTCCTGTTTGAAAATATATCTGATTGATATTTTCCTCCGTCACTCCACTTCCAGCAAGCAGACG
>CAKPTK010000084.1 GCA_934190685.1 uncultured Prevotella sp. | reverse complement strand
GCCCTAAACCCTGATTCGTCTTCCGCCTTCACTCGGATAACGTGGGAAACCTTCCGCTGGTACTCCGGCAAAAGAAACGTCCATATCTGCTTGGAAGGAACATTGCGTAAGGGATTGCGACGACTATATTGGGTGGGATATATGTGCTGAGTATACAACATCCTCTGGCGAGCCACATTGGGGTCCGGATACAGAGCATGTGTGCAGGATGTCCACGGACCGCCATCAACGCTGATTTTGACTTGCGTGGAATCACAGGCACCATAAACAGTTATGAGCACCCTTCCATCAGCAATCGTGTCAAGACCAGCTACATGCCGGTCCAAAGTATCACGTCCTGCAACCCAAACATTGATTTCCGAACGGCTGTCTGTGGGTACAAAACGATAAGTATGCTCCATTCCTCCATGCGTGAAATGAAATTGGAAATACCCCTTTGGTGTACCACACTGCATCAAAGCCGAAGGAATGCCACGGAAATCTTTCTCTCCTACCCACCAAAATCCACAAGTAGCTCCTGCCACCAGTTCGTCTACACTTGTTCCTGGAATGGAATAATGATGACGGGTCACTTGATGCATATGGCCTGTAAGAACAAGAACCCGGTCGCGATGTTCAAGCAACTGCAACAGTTGGTCTCGGTTGCTTGTATGCGCTAAAGGAATGTGCATGGCGATGAGAATCCTTCGATTATTCTTTACTTTCCGCAAATCGTCGGCTACAAACTTAAGTTGTTGTTGAGTGATGGCGCCACTGTATCCACGCTTTCCCTTTGCCATGACATTGTTGAGAACAATAACATGAAGCCGTTGACAATCGAAAGAATAGTAATCTGGTCCAAAAGATTGACGGAAAGGCAAGGTTTGCACGACACGAGCAGAATCGAGGTCTGTAGGATTGCCAAGCAAAGGAACCCGGTCATGATTCCCCACTACCGCATAGTTCTTGGACGGTAGCAAGGATATCAACCGCGAGAGTTCGGGATAAAGGTCGGTATTGTTGTTGACCAAATCTCCCAGAAAAAGATTGATGGCCGTTGAAGATTGGTTCTGCAACATGGGCCAAAGCGAGCGAACGGCATAAGAAAGTTCCTCCTCATCACCGACCTGCACGTCGCCAATGGCATTGAGTGTGAACTCGTCCTTATCAGTTTTCGCAGACACTGAAACGAAAGCTGACGGCATTCCCCAAGAGAATGCCGTCAGTAATAGAAATTTTAACAGAGTCTTATTCATAGATAAACGAACGGAGATGATTTTCTCCATCAACAAATGAGACATAGCCTACACCTGTGGAAGAGAATGCGATGTTGACATCTTTGGCTTCAGTCTGAGCAATCGTAACAGGAGCTGACCATTGTTTGGTTTCGTTGTCAAGATAGATAACCTTTGGATAGTTGTTGTCGCTCTCGTCTGCATAGAGAACGAAAGGTGTTCCATCAGGAGCGATAGCCACCTGGACCTCAGTATGGGAAGAAATCGGGAAGCCCAATGGCAGCACATTACCGCCAACAGTAGTCCACGCGCCATCCACATAAGTCTCAAGACGCACATTATAAGAACCTGTTGTCTCCGCATCATCACCCGTCCAAATATACACTTGTCCGTCACGTGATGTAGTGATGCCGTAGCCAGCGATACTGGTTTGAGAGGCACCTGCCATGACATAATTGCTGCGCAATGGTGTCCAGTCTGTACCGTTTTCTGACTTATAAACATAATGACCATACTTCACTCCATCATAAGTACCAGCCGTAATAACAAGCATATAAGCGACACTTCCGTTGTCAGCAAGCTTGACAGTATAAGCCGTCTTGTCTGCGAGCAAGTTGTTAGAGCTGTTCCATGCTGCACCATTATAGTCGGACAAGACAAGTGCACGACGGCCAAATGAAGACTTGGCGTTGTTGTTCTTCTGAGCGGTCACAAGCTTATTGGCGCCAAAGGCAGCCACACACACATTATTGGCTTGTGTGGAAGCGAAACCTGCATCGCCCACAAGACTCCAAGCACCACCTGCATATTTCATAACAGAAATAGCTCCAGCGATAGGAGCTGTGGTACCATCACCATAAGCCACATAAGGTGTGCCTGTAGCATCAAAGTCGAAATCATAGTAAGAACCCTTGACTTCATTACTGAAAGCCTTGTCTCCAACATTCGCCCAATGATTTCCATCAAGTTTCATCACCCACATCTTTTCTTGTTCAGCACCACGCTCGGCAAAGGCAACATAGGGAACATTGTCAGCAGGATTCAGTTTCATGACCATACCAGAGTAGCACTGCGTATCGGCAAAGTCTGCCAATGATTTCCATGTTTGGTTTGCAGCCTTTGTGATATTGACCGTGTATTTAACATTGGACGTACCATTGCTGCTGGTTACAATGAAATCCACAGGAACAGAGAAGTCATTCTTGCTCTGTCCACTCTGCTGAGTGACTCCGCCGACCATCACCGTATTACCATCGTTAGAAGTAAAACGTGCGACAAGAGAACTCTTGTCAATAGTGGCAGGCATACTGAGACTGATGGTTTTGTCCGCACCAATCGTAGCGACATAATCTTTTGAAAGAGCTCCCGCATTGTCCTCGGCATAGAAGCCAAAGGAAAGCAGTTCTGGAGCTTTCTCCCCTGAACCATTGTTGTCACCATTGTCATCAGAACATGAGGTCATGCCCAACGACAGGACACAGGCGAATAATGCCCAAAATACCAATCTAAACTTTTTCATAATTCTGTAATTTTAAATACCTGTATTAATTTCTTTGTTGATATATAGAGTGTGACTCTTTTCATTCCTCGTATACAGCTTTCAACTCATAACCGTCAAGAATCATCTGACGGGCATAGCGGGAAAGATCTTGGACAGACAAGCTACGAATATGTGTATCATAGGAAGTCAACCACGTCCAATCATTATCCCCCATATAGAGATGATTACGGATGCCACCAAGCCAGAAGGTGGTCTTCTGCCGTGCCACATCATAGTCTTTGAGCATGGCTTGACAAACATCATCCAAGATAGCTGTATAATGCTCCGGATAGTTTACGAGATCGGTAATGACACGTTTTGTTTCTTTCGTTAAAAGGTCCACATCTCCCGTCTTGCAGGCAAAGGCCACAATTGTTCGTGACAAAGGAGACGGATAAGGACTCATGGAAGAAGAGACGGACACACTATAGACCTTTCCCATCTCCTCACGCAAGCGATTGAGCAAAGCTGTGCGGAGAACAGATTTCAAGGCTGTACCCATCATCTGATTGCTATCGTGAGAAGCATCTATGCGGTCTTGCTGCCAAACTAACTGTACCGTAGCCCGACTGGCGCCATTGGCTGTAGAAACGAGCGTGGTGTCTTTATGACAAATTTGACGATTGTCCAAGCGCCATTTGCAATCAATTTTACCACCGGGAAGAGCACCAATATATTGTTCTATCAAGGGACGTATACTATCCAAAGGACTGTCCGCCATCACGATAAACGTGAAATCCCGAGCAGAGCCGAACATTTTATGATAGAGGGGAAGCATTCGGGAAACGTTCACTTCTTTGAGAATGACAGAGTCTGTCAACTCATTGTTGGTATAGTTGCGGCCATTCAACATCCATCCCAACTGTTTGGCGAACAAGTCTTTGCGAGTCTGTTTCTTGGTGCGCCATGCTTCAACCATCTTGTCTATGGTCAGTCGGGCCACCGCCGTGTCAAGACGAGGAGCAGTCCATTTGACATACAATTGTTGCATCATGGTTTCCGCGTCTTTCAGACTGGCAGAGCCCGAAACGCCACAACGCATCTTGTCTACCAGCATTTGCGTAGAAGCTTGTTTGCCTGCCATATACATGCTATAAGCCTCACGGCTCATAGGCCCCACTCCAGACAGGGCTATGACATTCGGTCCGACAAGAGCGGTGTTGTAATTCAAAGAATCGACAGCATAGAGCCCACCTTTTCTGAACCCGCTCATATAGATGCGTCCATGGTCGTTAGATGTGCGCTTGTAGATGACCTTGGCACCATTATCCAACATCATTTCCGTCGCATCCAGTTGTGGAATCGGTACTTGCTTGACAATATGCGGTTGATAAGCCACATGGCACAAAGACTCTGGCACATCTATCTTGCTGTAATATCTGCTGACAGGTTTGCTCATTTCTGCCAACACCAAGCGTTGCAGTTGCACCGAGTCAGAGATTTCCTGACAGATGGCATTTTCTCCACGAAGCAAGTAATGAACAGGCGCTTTTCCGACAAAGCCTTGAAGGGACTTCAAGACTGAGACAGAATCTACCGACTGTAGGTATTTTTGAGCCAGCCGAAGTTCTGTCGCTGACGAGCATAAGCGATTGCCACGATAATAGTCGGCATAAATTTCATCTACGATGTCGCTTGACCTTGGACTCCGGTCCGCCTCTGCACGAGAACGCAAGGAGGCGAGCATGTAAGTGCGGGCTTTCTGAATTTCGGTTGATGTGAATCCATAACTGAGAATCTGTTGGCGATGGACAATGAAATCCTTGATGCCATCCACAATCTTCCCTTTGACAAGTTTTACCGATGAAAGATTCACTCCCGTCGCTCCAAGAAGTTCCGACAATTCCACCTCCCCGTCTCCATAAGCAGGATTGCTGAAAGACAAGGTTGTAAAACGAGACTTTGCCATACGATTGATGAGTTTTCGCATGAGATAGTCTTTGTAGGCTTTTTCATCTTTGACAGGCAAAGGCTTGCGAACGAGTTGGATAATGTCAAGCGTGTTGTCATTGCATTTCTCCCAAGTACGGATTCTGGCCACATTTTCCTTGTATTCAGGTATGGCAGGAATTGGAGTCACCTTGGACTTTCCACGGGAGAGGGAGCCGAATTTCTGGTGAATCAGTTCCACTATCTTGTCAGGATTCACATCACCGACAACAGCTACAGCCATCATCTGTGGTTGATACCATCGGTGATAATAATCGGCAATCACTTCCGGGCGGGCGGTTGCGATGACAGCAGAATCACCAATGGTCATGCGTCGTGTGTAGATGGAATTGTTCAGCAACTCATTCAGAAATACATTGCCAACCTTCTGTTGCTCTGTTGTCCGGGCAAGTCTTTCTGACAGGATAACGCCTCTTTCCTTATCCACCTCCACAGGATCAAGCGTAAGGGCTGAAGCCCAATCCGCCATGATTGCCATCGCCGAATCGGTCAATGATGATGACGCTGTCGGCAATTGCAGTTTATAGACCGTTTCACAGAAAGACGTATGAGCATTAATATCCTGGCCGAACTTGGCTCCATAGGACTCCAAAAACTTAACAATGGAATTGGAAGGGAAATGGCGAGTGCCGTTAAAGGCCAAATGCTCAAGGAAATGGGCCAGTCCCCTTTGGTTTTCCATTTCAGCGACAGAACCCGATTTGACAAACAGCCGATAGTATGCCTGCCCTTTCGGATTGTCGTTGGGATAGACATAATAGGTGAGTCCGTTGCTCAGCGTCCCCATGACGAGTTTGTTGTCATAGGGAATCTTCTGTGCTCGCATTATAGAGACAAACGCCAAACAAGCGAGGAGTAGTCCGCATCGCAGGGTATGGTTACATCTTGTCATTAGTTTTGTTTTTCTATTCTTATACTACTATTCAAATGATCAGGACCAGGCATTCCGATACAATAGTTCTTGCTGTTGCCTGTAAGCTTGATCGTAAGCGTATTATCCTTTGACGGATCCACTTTGTGGGGCAGCCATCTGATGCGGATAGGCATGTCAAAGATACCCGGCAGCAATGTGAGGGAATTACCCTCGGTGACCATTTCAAAGTCCACTCCTTGCTGCAAGCCATTCCCAACAAGAATCTCATAGTTGACCGTGAGATTCTCTTTTTGCTGGGTGGCACTGAGCACAACGCTATAAGTATTGATATTCTTCACGTCGGACTTGACTACGATATTTGACAATCCCGATTCGCTTTTGAGCCATACATAGGGTTCCGTCATATACACTGTCTCGTCTTTGTCACAAGAACTGAACATCAGCAGCAACAGAGTTGCGATACAGGTTATTATTCTAATATTCTTCATTTTATATAGTTTCATAATTATAATCAATCATTTACACCCGGGTTGGGTTGCATATTCTTATTGGCATTAAGTTCTGCAAGAGGAATAGGCTGAATGAACCGGTCGTTGGGATAGGTCAGTTTCTTGACCGTTGAGTTGGTCTTTGACTGTCTGACCAAATCCTGCTTCCAGCGAGTAATATCAAAGAGATTTTGATTTTCAAAACAGAGTTCCTTGATACGTTCTCTCTTAATCATATCCAGCAGTTGTCCATCTTGGCAACCTTCAACCATCGCGGTGCCCCTTTCTGTGCCCAATGCTCTTTGAACAATCGGCAAAAGGAACTGGCGTGCCGAAATGTAATCTCCACTCATTGCTGAAGCCTCAGCGGCATTGAGATAAACTTCAGAGAGTCGAAAAACGACCGGGTCATCACGGTCTGTCTTATTGTCAGGACTCACGGTAGCGGAATATTTGCGACATTGTTTCTTGCCATCATTATAGAGTAATGCGGTGCGAATATCGTTGGTCTCATAGAGCGAATAGAGCGTATCTGCAGGAACACCCGTAGACTCATAGAAAGATTTCAGTTTCCCTTTCTTGTCTGCGCCACTCAACCGGAAGATCATTTCTCCCGTATAACCAAGATTATCATATTGTTTCACGTATTCTTCGGCAGAAGCCAAATGATTGGTCACAACCCCTGAAGGGGTATCATTCGCCGTGAGAGCCTTGCGGGCATTGTCGACTGCAGCATTCCAGTCTTCCTTATATAATGCCACACGACTCTTCATGGCATATACTGCCTGCAGAGATACATATTTCTCACCTCGTTGGGTAGTATGGCTCAGTCGGCTTTCCGCAGAATCAAGATCTTCCGTAATCAATCCGTAGACCTCCGCAACGGACTTGCGGGAAGGGTTGTCGTCAGGTCCTGGAGTCTTTCTCAAGACTGGGACGCCAAGATGTGTGGCACCGGAGGTATAATTGTACGGTTGTGCGAAAGTTCTGCACAAGTCAAAATGTGTGAGAGCCCGAAGGAAATAAGCCTCTCCCATAATACGGTCAATCCGCTCACGCTGAGTGGGATAGGCATCACGCACTTTCGGGCCATATTCCAAGATATTGTTCACATTGGACATCGCCACATAAATGCGTCGCCAAATATAGGAAGAAGAACTGGTTTCATTGCTGGGATCGGAATTGTAGTTGTATATATCCAGCATATCAGCAATGGTTGTGTTCATCTGTATCATATTGCCCGCTGCATCCGCATACTTTCCGAATTCATTGTCGTAGTAGTCGTAGACCTCATTATAAGAACCGACAAGAGCGGCATAGAGGCCATCGGGATCGGACAGGAATGAGGGTATCGTGGCCTTTCCTTTGTCTTCCACCTCAAGGAAATTGGAGCAAGATGCAAGGCCCAAGCCCAACATCAAGGTGTATATTATCTTTCTTATATCCATAGTTTTGTACTTTATTTATTAGAAACCGACATTCAATCCCAAGGAAATGGTGCGTTCACTGGGATAACCACTCATACAAGTCTTATAGGAATTGCGGTTCTTTCCCGAATAAGGGGTAAGAATCAAGAGATTGTCTCCCACCAGACTAACGGTGCAGTCATGAATGCCCAAATGCTTCATCACCTGTCTTGGAATCTGATAGGTCAAGGCGACATTTTGCAAGCGGAAGTTGGTGCGGTTGTACAAGAATCGAGTGGAGTTCATGATCGACTTTGTACTTATGCCCCAATAAGGTTTTGGATTGCCTGTGACATCGCCAGGATTTCTCCAATAGTTCATTTGTTCCACGGCCTGGTTCTCACTGGAAGCATAAAGGCCATCAGACAACATTGAGCGACCGAACGATGAGAACGAATAGCCGCCGATTGTATAGTTTATCAGGAATCTCAATGTAAAGCCCTTGTAGCCCAAGGTGTTGGTGATACCTCCCGCAAGACTTGGATTGGAAGTCTTGCCCGGCACACGGTTTGCTTCACTGTAAGTGCGGGTCACATTGCCGTTGAGGTCAAGCCACAATGGCGCTCCATCATACGGGTCGACACCTGCCCAACGAACGAGGTTGTAGGTATGGATATCATAGCCTTCCTTCCACACCGTGGTGCCCATGTTCTTTTGTATTCCATTGTAGAGCTTGGTCAGTTTATTGTTGTTGCTCGACAGGTTCAAATCTGTATTCCAATAGAAGTCACCGTCTTTCTCAGCCACAAAGTTGTTGGTGGTCAGCGTCACCTCAATACCTTTGTTCACAATTTCGCCAACGTTGCGGTAAACACGTGTGTCGCCTGTTGTTCGGGACACATCAAGGTTGCTGATGAGGTCTTTGGTGCGGTCACGGTACACCTCCACCTCGAGATCTATACGGTTGAGCATTCTCACCCGAAGTCCTGCGTTAAACTTATAGGTGGTTTCCCAACTTAAGGTTTTATTGGCGCTTCCAGACTGCACACCGCCACTCTCACCATTATAAGAATAGTTGTCACCATAGGAATAGAGTCCCTTGGCCTCACGCGAACCTAGTCGTGAGTTTCCATTAGCGCCATAACTGGTTTTGAGTTTCAGAATATTGATGAACGGCACATGGAAGAACTTTTCGTTGTGAATATTCCAAGAAACACCCACAGAACTGAAATTGGCCCAACGCACATCAGAACCGAATTGTGAGTTTCCGTCACGACGGGCGTTTACCGTAAGATAGTAGCGTCTGTCGTAGGAATAGCTGGCTTGTGCCAACAACGAAGCCTTTCGGGTTGTCTTACTGCTGTTGCTTCCGGTACGCACATTGGCATAACTGATGTCTTGAATCCTATCATTGATAAACCCTGACCCTGTTGCGCCAAGAACGGTATACTGTCTTGAATTGGCCTCAAAGCCTGCCACCGCGCCGATAGTGTGCTTTCCGAAAGTCGCATTATAGTTCAATCGGTGTATCGTGTTCCAGTTGTTCAGACTGAGATTGTTACGTGTGGCATATCCGCCAGAATTCTTTCCTGACCAGTTGCTCATTGCGTCATATTGCTCTTCATGCGTTTCCTGGAAGTCGATACCAAACTGCCCTGTATACTTCAAGCCCTTGATAATAGTATAGGAAATCATGAAGTTAGTGTTGACGAAAAGGGCGTTCTGTTTGTTGATGTTCTCCTCTCTTTCCGCCACAGAATTGAAAAATTTCTCCTCGGTCCATATTTCACTTCCATCCGAAGCATATCCTCCAAACAGTTTGTTGTAATGTCGCATCGACCCGTCCAAATTGTAGGGTGAGAATACAGGCAATAGTTCATAATAATCACGACCGGGATTAAACAAGGTATTCCTGTTGTAGGACAAGGAGAGATTGACCGTTGCTTTCAAATCCTTCATCAATTGGTAGTTGAAGTTGGTCCTGATGGAAAATCGCTGTTGTTGATTGCCCTTTACTGTCGCTTTATTCTCATAGTAAGACCCCGACAGATAATAGTCAGTTTTGTCCGACCCTCCATTGATGGAAAGATCTGTTTGGAAGGTATTGCCTGTGCCATAGAACACGTCACGCCAATTAGTATTGGTGCTACTGTAAACCGGATCGGACCGCATGAGGTTCAGATCAACGGAAGCACTATTTCCGATGTTACAATAGATTATGATTCCATCCGTAAGATCCGGGCTTCTTATTATTTATTGGGAGCTCTTCTTGGCAAATATAAAAAGGCACAGGTAGCCCTTCCGGGCGGATGCGATATCGGAAGCCGTCCGATCGACCAGCATCTGAAGGGATTCCGTGCACTGGGGGCCACGGTCAACATCGAGTATGGTATGATCAATACCTTTTCCGATGCGCTGATCGGCAACCATATTTATCTGGATGTTGTTTCTGTCGGTGCGACGATCAATATTATGCTTGCATCCTGCATGGCACAGGGTCGTACCGTTATTGAGAATGCTGCCAAGGAACCGCATATCGTAGATG
>CAKPTK010000083.1 GCA_934190685.1 uncultured Prevotella sp. | reverse complement strand
GTTGATGCCTTCCATGGAGCCGGAGATGACGAGCTGTCCGGGGCAGTTGTAGTTGGCTGCCACCACGGCATTGCCTTCCTTGCTGACCTCAGCGCACACTTCCTCGATTTTCCCGTCGGGCAGACCGATGATGGCTGCCATGGTGCCGGGAGTGGACTCGCAGGCCTTCTGCATCGCCATCGCACGGGCGTAGACGAGACGGAGACCGTCCTCGAAGCTCAGCGCTCCTGCCGCCACGAGTGCGGAGAACTCACCGAGTGAGTGTCCTGCCACCATGGCGGGGTTGAACTCGTCGCCGAGACAGATGGCGCTGATGACGCTGTGGAGGAACACGGCAGGCTGTGTCACCTTGGTTTCCTTGAGCTGCTCGTCGGTGCCGTTGAACATGATGTCGGTGATTTTGTATCCGAGGATCTCGTCAGCCTTGTCGAAGAGTTCCTTTGCCTTTGGATTATTGTCGTAGAGGTCCTTGCCCATGCCTACGAATTGTGCTCCCTGACCGGGAAAAACAAATGCTTTCATTTTTATTCTTTTGTTTTTAATTAGTTTGTCTTGTATATTGGCGCAAAGTTACGAAAATATTCCCAATATACAGGTATGAAACACAAAAAATCCCGCCAATTCCGCAGGGAACTGTCGGGATTTATATGTTTGTCTACTTGCTTGCGGACTGATTATTCAGCTGCGGGAGCTTCCTCCTCAGCCTTGGGAGCCTCTACAGGAGCCTCGGCTTTAGGAGCCTCTTCCTCAGCCTTTGGAGCGTTCTCTGCAACGACCTTTACAGGAATCTCCACCTCGACCTCCTTGTGGAAGTGTACGGTAGCCACATAGTCGCCCACCTTCTTGATGTCGTGCATTGTGATGATCTTGCGGTCGATGTCGAAGCCCTTGGCCTTCAGTTCCTCAGCCACGGTAGCTGTTGTTACAGAACCGTAGGTAACGCCAGTGGCGCTCACCTTGGCTGCGATCACGAGGGCAACGTCCTTCAGAGCCTCGCCCTTCTTCTCAGCCTCAGCCTTGAGAGCCGCGAGCTTGTGAGCCTGCTGCTTGAGGTTCTCGGCGAGGACCTTCTTGGCAGATTCAGAAGCGATGACGCCCTTGCCTGTAGGAATGAGGTAGTTGCGGCCGTAGCCGGCTTTCACATTCACAATATCGTTCTTGTATCCGAGACCGATAATATCTTCTTTCAGTATAATTTCCATTCTGCTGTCCTCCGATTATTTCATCAAGTCTGTTACATAAGGAAGAAGAGCGATCTGACGGGCACGCTTCACAGCCTGTGCCACACGACGCTGATACTTCAATGAAGTTCCTGTGATACGGCGGGGAAGAATCTTGCCCTGCTCGTTCAAGAATTTCTTAAGGAACTCAGGATCCTTATAGTCGATGTACTTGATGCCGCTCTTCTTGAAACGGCAATATTTCTTCTTCTTTGTGTCCACTGATGGTGGAGTCAAATATCTGATTTCTGAATCTTGTGCTGCCATGATTTAAGCCTCCTCTTTTTTACCAAGTTTGTTTCTTCTCTTCTCTGCGTACTGTGCTGCATACTTGTCGAGCTTCACAGTCATGAAGCGGATCACCTTCTCGTCGCGACGGTAACCTACCTCGAGAGTATTAACTACTGATGGCTCAGCCTTGAACTCAATCAGACAGTAGAAGCCTGTAGACTTCTTGTCGATAGCATAAGCCATCTTCTTCAGACCCCAGGTCTCCTCATTCAGAATCTCTGCACCGTTGTCGGTGAGCAGTGTCTTGAATTTAGCGACCGTTTCCTTCATCTGTTCATCAGACAAAACGGGAGTTAAAATGAAAACGGTTTCGTATTGATTCATACTACTTTAAATTGTTAAATGTTTAATATTTTGCAAAATGCGGGTGCAAAGGTACGCTTTTTATTTCATCCGGCAAAATATTTTTCGTACTTTTGCCAAATAAAAATCGAACACGCATGAAAAGATACGCTGACTTTATCGGCATTGCCGCCATTTGTCTCGGCATCGCCGTCATGGCAATCTGCTATTTCGCCGGCTTTTCCAGCCACAACTGGACAGGCTTTCTCGCCCTTATATTTATAATAGGTGGCGCCTGCTACCATTTCCGCCGCATCAAGCGCGCCAGCCGCTACTGATCAGTCTTTGTAGTCCACCTTGATGACAATCACACGGATGTTCTGGTCCCGGGTGTCGTTGTTGACCTTCGCGATGTGCCAGTCTCCGGGGAAAAAGATGAAGAACTTGTCGGGGGTGCTGTCTATGAACTTCGCCTTTTTCACGTCGTAGGCGTAGTGGAGCACGTCGGGGCGGTACTTGGTGTTGGGCTTGCTTGTGTAGTGGTCGATGAGACCGAAACGCTCCACACCCTTCACGCAATATTGGAAGTCGATGTGATGGAGATGGCTCTCCGAGCGGCGTTTCTCCAGCGGACCGTTCTCGCTGTCCTCCACGCTGACCACCAGCTGGGTGCCCTCGATGGGATGCTTGCCCTTGGGGATGTTGAGCAGGTCGGCTTTCGAGAGCCAACGGAACAGGGCGGTCCACTGCTCGGGATTCTTCTTGTACTGCAAGTAGAAGTCCACGGCGTTGACACTCGCGTCGGGCGAGGCGGCGGTGAATCCGTTGCGCCATGCCCCACTCTTCATCCATTTGGTGGCCTCGGCCACCAGTGTCTTGTCTCCGCAATAGCGTGTGTAGTAGCCCTGGGCGAAGGTCGTCAGGGACACAAGCAGGAAGACCAAAGGCATGAATAATTTTTTCATACGTAATACGTTTATCTGTTTTTGTTTTTTAAATACCATTTATGTGTAAAGAGATGGTAGACCAGGAGCGCCACGGCGACGATGCCCAGTCCGGCGAGCAGCAGACGGCGCGGCTGGTGCCACAGCAATCCGTAGCCCACGAACAGTCCCAGCGACATGCCCAGTTCCCAGCACAGGAAGAAGGTGCTCTGAGAGGTTCCCCGCTGGCAATGGTCGCTCAGCTTGATGAAGAACAACAGGAAGCGCGACCCGATCAGCCCCACGCCGAATCCGACAAACGCCGGACTCACATAGCGGACCATGGCGGAGGTGTGCGTCAGCATCAGCCCCAACGCCACGGCGAGGCAGAACAGCCCCGTCACGGTCTCGCTCCGCAGTTCCGCGTTGACAAACATGAACTTCTGCGCAAGCAGCGCCAACAGGAACCCCGCCATCATCATGACGTAGAAATGTTCCGTCCACTCCATCGACACGATCATGCCGAAGAGGGTCGACACCATCAACAGGTTCACGAACAGCGGGAAGGCCCGCGGCAGGAAGAAGCGGTCGAGGCTGACCACGGTCATCGTGTCGTCGGGAGCCTTGAAGGGAAACTTCACGATGCGTATCAATACGATTGACACAAAGGCCGTTATGCCAGACAGCAGCAACACTCTGTTGAAGCCATAGACATGATAGCAGAAGATGCTCAACACCGGCCCCAGGGACAGGGCGAAACGGCGGAACCACGAGGCGGCATAGTTGGCCTCCGTGCGCTGGAACGACTCACACTGGTCGATGATGAGGGTGCTCGCCAGCACCATGTCGGCCAGGCCGAACAGGGCGCCGACACCCAGGCGAAGCACGTAGACCATCCACGGCTCGCGGCACGGCACCACCTCGGCAACGACCCAGAACAGCGCCAGGCAGACCATCATGCCGATGACCGACCAGATGCAGACCCGGTTGCGCCGGTAGCGCTGGATCAGATAGGAGCAAAAGCCGCCCAGCAGGAACACGCCCACACCATAGACGCCCATCGCCACGCCGACAGAGAGCGGGGCCATGCCGAAACGCGCCATCAGCCACAGGGGCATGACGGGGACAAGCATGTAGACCGACATGGAGAGCAGCATGTTGGCGATGGCGAGAAGCCAGAAGCCGCGGTGCCACAGACTGACGTGGATGGGGGTATTCTGTGTGTACATAGACGCGGGCGTTACTTAATACGACTCTTTCCCGTTGGGGAAATCCGAACTTTTCACATCGGACACATAGCGGCCGATGGCGTCGGTCATCACCGTGTTGAGGTCGGCATACTGGCGGAGGAACTTGGGCTTGAAACCGGTGGACATGCCGAGCATGTCGTCGACCACGAGCACCTGTCCGTCACACTGTCCGCCGGCACCGATACCGATGGTGGGACAGCCGACCTCCGCGGTCACCTTCGCCGCAAGGGCTGCGGGAATCTTCTCGAGCACGACGGCGCAGGCGCCAGCCTCGTCGAGCGCCCTGGCGTCGGAGAGCAGCTTGGCGGCCTCAGCCTCGTCCTTGGCGCGCAGACCGTAGCCGCCGAACTTGTGGATGCTCTGTGGGGTCAAGCCGAGATGTCCCACCACGGGGATGCCTGCCGCCACCATGCTTCTGACGGTGTCGGCGATCTCCACGCCGCCCTCGAGCTTCAAGGCGTCGGGACCGCCCTCTTTCATCATGCGCACGGCATTGCGCATGGCGTCCTCGCGCGACACCTGGTAGCTGCCGAACGGCATGTCGCACACCACGAAGGCACGGCTGACCGCCCTCGCCACCGAGCGGCAGTGATAAATCATCTCGTCCACCGTGATGGGCACCGTGGTGCTGTTGCCCGCCATCACATTGGAGGCAGAATCGCCGATGAGAATCGCGTCCACGCCGGCCTTGTCGACAATGCCCGCCGTGGTGTAGTCATAGGATGTGAGCATGGAGATTTTCTCCTGCTGCGCTTTCATTTCTTTCAGTCGGCACGCGGTGATCTTTCGCGTGTCGGTCACTAAATAACCTGCCATAATATTTTATTGTTTTTCTTTCAGTTCACAGAGCCTTCCATAGTCCAGTCCGCGGAAATCGTCCACCACGCAGTCGGCATAGGGGGCGATGGCGTCAGCGGCGTTGGTTGTGGCGAGTCCCACCACGAACATCCCCGCCGACTGTCCGGACTTGAGTCCATTGAAGCTGTCCTCAAACACCACACATTCATCTTTCTGCATGCCAAACCGTTGCGCACCTTTCAGATAGCAGTCAGGGTCGGGCTTGCTGCGCTCGAAGTCCTCGCTGGTGAGGATGGCGTCGAAGAGCTCGTCCATGTTCCCGTGCTGGCGGTAGACCGCCTCCATCTTCTTGCGGTTGGAACTGGTGACCACCGCCGTCTTCACGCCATGGCGGCGCAGGTCGGCAACGAACGCCTCGAAGCCGGGGATGAACGGGAAGCCCATGTGTTGTTCAAAGTCGTTGAGCCCCCGAGTGATGTCGTCCTGCCGTTTCTTGTCATCCTTGAAATATCCGTCGTAGATTTGGACGAGCGTCTGTCCCTTGATTTTCTGCTCGAGTCCTTCCGTTCCGGGATAATACCGGCGGAACACGCCTCCCCAGAAGACGGAATACTGCGACTCGGTATCGAACACCACGCCGTCGAGATCAAACAGGGCGCAGCGGAACTTGCTGTTGTGTTGATTCAAACTATTCATAATGCAAAGTTACAAAAAATACCTGAAACCCGGAAATTTATCGCCATAAATCCGCCTTCCCCACAAGGCGCGGCGGCAAAATGGACGGCAGGGAGGCTTCTACAGGAAGAAAAGGAAGAAATTATTTCGTCCTTCCCCCGATTTACATTATCTTTGCAACCATAAAAATACAACGCCCATGGTGACCCACGTCAAATATTTAGACCCGAAGGCCGACCTGACCTTCAAGAAGATTTTCGGCAACCACCCCGATTTGCTGATCAGTCTGCTCAACGCCCTGCTGCCGCTCAAGAAAGACCAGCGGATCCAGAGCATCGAATATCTCCCCACGGAGCTCGTGCCCATAGACCCCATCCACAAAGACACCATCGTCGACGTGAGATGCAGGGACATCGAGGGACGGCAGTTCGTGGTCGAGATGCAGATGGCGTGGACGGACGCCTTCCGGCAGAGGGTGCTCTTCAACGCGTCCAAGGCCTACGTCAGCCAGGCGGAGATGGGCTACAAATACGAGGATCTGCAGCCCGTATACTCCCTCAACTTCGTGAACGAGGTCTTCGAGAAAGATGTCAAGGAGTGCATCCACAACTACCGCATCGTGCACGACAGACACACCGACAAGGTCATCGAGGGGCTCTGCTTCACGTTCATCGAGCTGCCCAAGTTCGAGCCGCACACCATCAAAGAGAAGCGCATGGCCATCCTGTGGCTGCGGTTTCTCACGGAAATCAACGACAACACGCAAGAGGTGCCATCGGAACTGCTGGAAGACCCCGAAATCAGCAAGGCGCTGGAAGAGGTGAAAATCTCCGCCTTCACTCCCGAAGAGCTACTCGCCTACGACAAGTTCTGGGACAGGGTGAGCAGCGAGAAGACACTCATGGAAGGCAGATATGAGGAAGGAAAGAAAGCCGGCATAGAGGAAGGCGAGAACAACAAGGCGACGGAAATCGCACGGAAGATGAAAGCGGCAGGCATGCCCACCGCGACCATCCAGCAGATGACAGGACTCTCGGCCGAGGACATCGAGGGAATCTGACGACTCCAACAAGCCAAACGCATAAACACCAGCACCCTCTTGCCTCTTGCCGAAGCAGTTTTCTTCGACCGGGCACCGCAAAGACAGGCGTAGACTTACAGGCCATACCTCAAGTCTACGCCTGTCTTTGTTGCTGTCTGCCAACAGGAAGCCACGGCACATCACGGCATTTTTCGACGGAAACCCCGGCAAAGACAAAAACCCCCACACGTCATTAACAAATATTTAACACTATGTGCTTACAATCCGGGAGCCGATTTTCAAAACAGACGAAAATCGGAGGATTCGTGACACGTTTCGGAAAAAGCGTGCAAATTTTCGGCAAAAACCGTTCACTATAAAAGCGCACGATTTTCCATTTTCACTAAAAATTAACTGTAAAAATTCGGCATTCTACGTTTTTTGCGCAGGGCGAAACGACTTTTTTAAAGGAAAAGTCCTCTTGTAACGCATCGTGTAACGCTGTTCCGGACAACACACGCGAGTGACAAAACGTCCATATTTCATTCATTTACAACCACTTATACAAAACACAGCCGTTTGCAAGCTTCACAAAAGCGTTACAAAGCGTTACAGAAAGACTTGTAACGCGGACACGGGTTCAGATGTTAATATTTTTAATATAATATATTATATATATTATATTATTATTAGAATATAATGATTTAAAACACCCATACGCATTTTCACTGTAACGCTGTAACGCACCTAAAAAGGGACAAAATCCAGCTCACCAACAGACATACAACTCGGAAAACAATTTACATTTTACAGAGAAACAAGTACATCCAGCAACCGCCACCCTGCCAGTAGACACCCGCTAACGGCACACTAACGAAGAAATCACCATGGTGAAAATTCCGTTAGTCCGCCATTAGCGCATCCAATGTCCGTGTCCGCCAAGAGCACGACAACCCATCCGCTGCACAAACGATTTGAATATTCTTGACACATCGCATACCGGCATTTCAGACAACACAAGCGTTACAAGCAGCGTTACAGATGCGTTACACCCCTTCGCCAAACCATCCTCCCGACCCCCGTTTTCGCCCCGAAAAGCGCGAGGAAAATGCGAAGTGTAAGCACTATTCCGAGTAAAACATCGCGTTTTTCACATTACGCAACACATCACGGCCAACACCTTACGCAACACATCACGGCCAACACCCGGACGGCACCACGCCATTCCAGGATCGCGGCCACACTTCACCGCCATCCAAGTTGCCGCCAGACAGAACCTGTCCGCCGCGAACACTAAAAAATATCAAATAAACAACCATTTATTTTGTCAATTCCCCTGTTTTCCGTACCTTTGCATAAGATAGGCGGCACTTGGAAAACCGGGAGAAAAAGCGTCCCCCTCCACCCCGCCGCGCCAACCATACAAACCCGACAGACAACATGAACAAATTATTGGCATTCGCCTTCACCATACTCACCTCCGCCTCGATGATTTGCTCCTGCGGAGGAAGCCGGCAAGGGAGCAAGAAGAGCGCCGACTCGCTCACGTTTGACAGCATCGTGGTGGACACCACCGCCAGCCTGACAGAAGAGGCCGACAGTCCCGTCTGCGAGGTGAAGATAGCCTTCGCCTTCGCCAAGGGCGCAGGCGCCGACGCCATCAACCAGGCCATCGTCAAGAGCGGCATCCTCGTGCCCGACTACCTCACAGGCATGGAGGGCAACAAAGACATGCAGGCCGTGGTCGACACCTTCGTCAACCGGCTCATCGCCGACTACATCGAGACCAACAAGCCCCTCTACCAGGCCGACAGAGACGCGCACTCGCTCAGCAGCGTCTACACCGTCAGCGGGAAAATCACCGACGGACCCGACGGCGTGAAAGTCTACACGGCTGAAGTGTACCAGTTTGCCGGCGGAGCACACGGACAATTCCAGACCATCGTCAACAACATCGACACCCGGAAGGGAAAGGTGATAGCCCTCAAAGACCTGTTCGTGCCGGGAGGAGAGGTGAAAATGAAGGAACTCATCGTCGAGCGCATGATGAAAGCCGAACGGGTGAAGACCTTCAAGGAGCTGCAGGACAAGGGCTATTTCATGGACATGGAGGCCTATATCCCCGACAATTTCATCCTCGGCGACAAGGAGATCACCTTCCTCTACAATGCCGACGAAATCGCGCCCCACGCCCTCGGCCCCGTGCACGTCACCTTCCCCTATTCGGAACTCGACAACATCATGAAAAAAATATGAAACTCATCAACAAATATTTCCCCCAGCTGACCGACAGGCAGAAAGCGCAGTTCGAGGCGCTCGACGGTCTCTACCACGACTGGAACCAGAAGATCAACGTCATCTCGCGAAAGGACATCGACAACCTCTACGAGCACCACGTGCTCCACTCCCTCGCCATCGCCAAGGCCATCCACTTCCGGCCGGGAACGGAGATTCTCGACTTCGGCACAGGCGGAGGATTCCCCGGCATACCCCTCGCCATCATGTTCCCCGAGTGCCGGTTCAAGCTCATCGACGGCACAGGCAAGAAGATACGCGTGGCCAACGAAGTGGCGACAGCCATCGGACTGGAGAACGTACAGGCGGAACACCTCAGAGGCGAGGACGAACGGGGCAAATATGACTTCATCGTCAGCCGCGCCGTGATGCCCCTGCCCGACTTGATGAAAATCGTCAAGAAGAACATCAAGAAAACACCACAGAAGAACTCGCTGCCCAACGGCGTGATCGTGCTCAAAGGAGGCGACCTGCAGGAGGAACTGAGACCCTACCGCAACATCGCCGACAAGACCGAGCTGACCAACTGGTTTGACGAGGAGTGGTTCAAGGAGAAATATCTTATATACTTAGGTGTGTAGCCCCGCGCAAGAACCACACACCTGCCCCAAAAACAAAGAAAAGAAATGCTGAACATACAGAAATTCGTCTGCAACATGATACGGGAGAACTGCTACGTGGTGAGCGACGAGACCAAGGAATGCGTAATCATAGACTGCGGCGCCTACTACGAGGAGGAACGGCGCGCCATCGTGGACTATATCCGCAAGGAGAATCTCAAGCCCAAGCACCTGCTCGCCACACACGCACACATCGACCACAACTTCGGCAACAACACCGTCTACGAGGCGTTCGGACTCAAGCCCGAGGTGGAGGGCGCGGACGAGAAGCTGATGGAGAAACTGCCCCTGCAGGCACAGGCCATCGCCGGCGTGACACTCGACTACAAGATGCCGCCCGTGGGACGCTATCTCAAGGAAACCGACCAGATACACTTCGGCAGCCACACCTTCACCATCCTCCACACCCCGGGGCACACCCCGGGCGGCGTGTTCTACTACTGCAAGGAGGAGAAGGTGGCATTCAGCGGAGACACACTCTTCCGCGGCAGCATCGGGCGCACCGACTTCGAGGGAGGCAACTCGTTCATGATCATCCAAAGCCTGCGCATGATCGCGCAACTGCCCGACGACACCACCCTGCTGCCCGGACACGGCGAGCCGACCACCATCGGCTACGAGCTGCGCTCTAACCCCTACATGGACCGATGACAACGCAGCACGACAACCGGGAGAAAATCATCCTCGGCATCGACCCGGGAACCAACCTGATGGGCTACGGCGCACTGCGCGTGACGGGCGGAAAAGCCTCGCTCATCGCCATGGGCGTGATCGACATGCGCAAGACCTCCGACCCTTATCTGCGGCTCGGCAAAATCTTCGAGCGCGTCACCGGCGTCATCGACGAATACCTGCCCGACGAGATGGCCATCGAGGCCCCCTTCTTCGGCAAGAACGTGCAGTCGATGCTCAAGCTCGGCAG
>CAKPTK010000082.1 GCA_934190685.1 uncultured Prevotella sp. | reverse complement strand
GACTGTGCGTATCCCGATGGAATCACCACCCATGAATCCATCACCGATGAATATCCGAGCGAGAAAGCCATCAACGAGTTTCTTCACAGTTTTCATGTGGAGGGGGACAAGTCGCAGTTGGTCGGCATGTATGGCTACACTTCGTTCAATGCCGTTCGTTATTTTGAACACATTGCGGTGAAAGATTCCACAGCGGAGAAGAACGATGCTCCCGACTTGCTGTACATGATGTTCAAGGACATCATCGAGTTTGACCACTTCAACAACACCGTCACCATCATCGCATTGGAGGCAGAGGGCGAGCACGATGCCGAGGCTCGTATCGACCGTCTGCTGATGCTCATCAACAAGCAGAATGTCAAGGCCTACCCTTTCCATCCTGTGGGCGACACCACGTCGACCTTGACCGATGAAGAACACAAAGCCAATATCCGTAAGTGTATCAAGCACTGTTTGCGTGGCGATGTGTTCCAGATAGTCATTTCCCGCCGTTTCGTCCAAAAGTATGAGGGCGATGACTTCAAACTTTATCGTGCCTTGCGGAGTATCAATCCCAGTCCGTATCTTTTCTATATGGACTTTGGTGGTTTCCGCATTTTTGGATCCTCTCCCGAGACCCATTGCCGTATAGAGGGCGACAAGGCCTATATCGACCCGATAGCCGGCACCACTAAGCGAACGGGCGATGCCGAGGCCGACCGTCGTGGTGCAGAATTCCTGCGCAATGATCCGAAGGAGAATGCCGAGCACGTGATGCTAGTGGACTTGGCCCGCAACGACCTCAGTCGCAACTGCCATGGCGTGAAGGTGGATTTCTACAAGGACTTGCAGTATTATAGTCACGTGATTCATCTTGTGAGTCGGGTGTCGGGGCATTTGAATGAAGGTGCCGACAAGATCAAGGCTTTCATCGACACTTTCCCTGCCGGCACACTGAGTGGTGCTCCCAAGGTGAGGGCTATGCAACTCATCAGTCAGTATGAACCTCACAATCGTGGAGCCTATGGCGGTTGTATCGGCTACATAGGACTGAACGGCGACCTCAACCAGGCCATCGTCATCCGTACCTTTATCAGCCGCAATGGCGAACTGTGGTTCCAGGCTGGCAGCGGTGTGGTGGCGAAGAGCAACGATGAGTATGAGTTGCAGGAGGTGAACAGCAAACTCGGTGCTCTGCGCCGTGCCATCCTCCTGGCAGAAGATATGTAATCCCCAAACGCAAGAAATCATGAAAGTAGTAATCATAGACAATTACGACTCCTTCACCTACAACTTGGCTCATCTGGTCAAGGAGTTGGGTGCGGAGGTCACTGTATATCGCAACGATCAGTTTCAAATGGATCAGCTCGATTCGTTTGACAAGATTATCCTGAGTCCCGGTCCGGGTATTCCTTCAGAGGCAGGTCAACTGCTCGATGTTATCAAAACCTATGCCTGCAAGAAACCGATACTTGGTGTCTGTCTCGGTCATCAGGCTATCGGTGAGTTCTTCGGTGGCAGACTGACCAATCTCTCGGAAGTGTTCCATGGAGTGGCCACCGAGGGTACCCAGTTTGGCAACGACTATATTTTCGATGGTTTGCCCCGACGCATAGTCATGGGCAGATACCACAGTTGGGTGGTCGACAAGGCCGGTTTCCCAGACTGTATGGAAATTACAGCCGAGAGCGACGAGGGTCAAATCATGGCGCTTCGCCATCGCCAATACGACATCCACGGCATTCAGTTCCACCCCGAAAGCGTGCTTACGCCTGAAGGGAGGACGATGGTGGATAATTTCCTGAAACATTGATGTGTGACGCCAATCTTCCGTAAGTGGTAAATTCGGGAGATTGGCGTTATATCTTTGTTATTTTTTGTCTTTTTCTTGTAAACATCGGTTGTTTTCCTTATTTTTGCGGTAAGTAAAAAGAGAATTAACCCATAAAGACTGATTATGATGAAGAAATTTTTGTTACTGCTTATCTCAGTTGCGTTGCCCCTGCTCATGCAGGCACAGACGGCTATGACCTTAGACAAAATGTCAGAAAAACAGATTGACCGTATTCTAAATTACAGTAAGAAAGCGGTGCTGCATTGCTGTCGTTATATGGAACAGGGGAGGGATTTGCCCCAAGAGCAATATTCAGAAGAAACTTTTACCCTTATATATGACTATCCTAACGGAGGGTGCGATTTTTATGTGAAAGGTGAAAAATACGCCTATTTTCTTAGTCGTCCCATGAATGCCAAGAAAATGTATACGGATAAGAATGATTACCACATGTTGACTTACATTTTTAATGGGGAAAGCAACTATAATCTGTCTTTCAATCTTTTTACCCATAAAGGAAACATGTATCAACCGCAGATGGTGTGGCGAAATAACGATAAGGTTATTAATGCTTATATGATATCCTCGGTAGATTTCTACGATACGTCCGGACAACTGATTGCTTCCACTTATGTGCCAAAGCTTGCGTCAGACATTGACACAGGCAATTTGTGGCAGTGTTGGCTTGATAAGGCTTATCAACGATATAGATAACGAAAAAAGGAAAAGGAATGTATCATGCTTTTGGTGAAAGCTTAGATACATTCCTTTTTCTCTTGTGTCATGGTCTCTTAAAATTCGCTTGTGAAATGGAACTTGATATGTTCAAAGTCCTGTTGTGCCATGCTTAGCACGTAGCCTGAGTCGGCGAGGAACACATCGCGACCATCACGGTCTTTCGCCATGTATTGGTATTTGCGCTTCTTGAATGCCTCAAGCTCAGCCTCGCTGTCAGCCTCAATCCAGCAGGCCTTGTAGAGGTGGACGGGTTCCCAACGGCATTTGGCGTTGTATTCGTTTTCCAGACGATATTGAATAACCTCAAACTGCAACTGACCCACGGTGCCGATGATCTTGCGGCCGTTGAATTGGTTGATGAAGAGCTGTGCCACACCTTCGTCCATCAGCTGCTCGATGCCTTTGTTGAGCTGTTTGCTCTTCATCGGGTCGTCGTTTTCGATGTATTTGAACATCTCTGGAGAGAAGGAAGGCAAACCGCGGAAGTGGAGTTGCTCGCCCTCGGTGAGCGTGTCGCCGATTTTGAAGATACCATTGTCGGGCAGTCCGACGATGTCGCCTGGCCATGCCTCCTCGATGGTGCTTTTGCGCTGTGCCATAAATTGGGTGGGGGAAGAGAACCGCACGGTCTTGCCCAGCCGCACATGCTGATAAGGCTGGTTGCGCACGAATTTTCCGCTGCAGATTTTGCAGAAGGCGATACATGAGCGGTGGTTGGGGTCGATGTTGGCTGTAATCTTGAAGATGAAACCTGTGAACTTAGGTTCGTCGGGTTGTACCAGACGTTCTTCCGCTTGGGTAGGACGAGGACTTGGTGCAATCTCCACGAAACAGTTGAGCAACTCCTGTACACCGAAATTGTTGAGCGCACTTCCGAAGAATACGGGGGCAACCTTGGCTGCACGGTAGTCATCCACATTGAACTCAGGGTAGACTCCGTCCACCAACTCCAAATCGTCGCGCAGTTGTTTGGCATCCTGTTCTCCGATATGGCTTTCCAAATCCTTGCTGTTGATGTCGATTTCCACCTTTTCCGTCACACGCTGCTTGTCGGGTGTGAACAGGTCGAGCTTGTTTTCGTAAATATTATACACACCCTTGAATTTCGCTCCTTGGTTGATAGGCCAGGAGAGTGGGCGCACTTTTATTTGCAGTTCTTGTTCCAACTCGTCGAGCAGGTCGAATGGGTCGCGGCCCTCTCGGTCCATCTTGTTGATGAAGATGATGACCGGTGTGTTGCGCATACGGCACACATTCATCAGCTTGCGGGTCTGTGCCTCCACACCCTTGGCGCTGTCTACCACGATGATGGCGGAGTCTACGGCTGTGAGTGTGCGGTAGGTGTCCTCGGCGAAATCCTGATGACCCGGGGTGTCGAGGATGTTTACCTTGTAGCCCTCGTAGTCAAACTCCATCACGGAGGTGGATACGGAGATACCACGTTGTTTTTCGATATCCATCCAGTCGGATGTCGCTGTCTTCTTGATTTTATTGCTCTTCACCGCTCCTGCCACCTGTATCTGTCCACCGAAGAGCAGAAACTTCTCGGTCAGCGTGGTCTTACCGGCGTCAGGGTGAGAGATGATGGCGAACGTTCGCCTGCGTTCTATTTCCTTGTTCATAATAATTCTTAATAGTCTATATCATCAGCAGATTGATGCACTTGGCGAGACTTTCCTCCCAATGGGGAATGGTGATGCCATAGGTCTGCTTAATCTTGGTCTTGTCAAGCACCGAATAGGCTGGGCGCTTGGCGGGAGTGGGATATTCCGATGTGTGGATGGGGCGCACTTGACAGTTGGAGATGTCGGCAAGGCGATGGATGGCCTTGGTGAAGTCATACCAACTGGCCACGCCCTCATCGGAATAATGATAGATGCCTGCCACCACGCCATGTTCTACAGCAGCCATAATAGCTCGTGCTAAATCACTGGCATAGGTCGGTGTGCCTATTTGGTCGAAGATGACGCCCAGTTCGTCCTTGGTGTGTCCGAGACGGAGCATAGTCTTCACGAAGTTGTTGCCGAAAGCACTGTAGAGCCACGCCGTGCGGACAATCATGGCATGCTGGCAGAGTTTCATGGCAGCCTCTTCTCCCGCCAGTTTGGTCGAGCCATAGACACTGTTGGGACAAGTGGGGTCCGTTTCCACATAAGGTGTGTGTTTGGTGCCGTCGAACACATAGTCGGTGGACACATGGATGAACCATCCTCCACGCTTCTCGATGGCCATAGCCAAGTTGGCGGGGCCATCAGTGTTGAGTTTCTTGCAGTTGTCTTGGTCGCTTTCCGCCTTGTCTACAGCCGTATAGGCGGCGCAGTTGATGATACCGTCAATCTTGTGTTCCGTCACATAGGTAGTCACGGCATCGTGGTCAGTGACATCTAGTTCGCTGTGCGACGTGTTGAAGAATTTATGCTTGGTGTATTCGCCTTCGATGGCTTTGATTTCGCTGCCGAGCTGTCCGTTGCAGCCTGTTATGAGAATGTTCATATTCCGTGTCTGTTAATCATCTTCGAACTTCAGACCTTCGGTCTTGTCTTTGATATAATAGTCGGAGAGCATGCCGATGAATGTGGTGATTTCCTTGATGGCATGCTCGGTGTCGGGAGATATGGGTTTCTTTTGCAGTCTGAGCATCACCATACCATAGAGCGCATCGAAGCAAGTCTCAATCTCGTTCTCTTCTTTGTTGGCACCATGGTTGCGCAGTTCTACGATGAAGGGCAACACTTTGTAGTATTCCGCTGTGTAGAAAGGAAACTTGGTGCTTTGGAGTAGCATGTTGTGCAGGTCGGCGAGATCCTGAATGACAATCTTGTTGATTTGCAGATGCCCTTTCTCGCGGCATCCCTCACTGTTCATCATTGTCACCAAGTTGCCATACCAGTCTACCAACTCTTCCTTTTGTTCGTCGGTGTAGTTGAACTGACTTATGTATTCATTTTTGATGCGTGACAATTGACAGCCGTATGCCCGGATGAGGTCTTCCACTTGCCACATGTAGAGCAGATATTCCGCTATACTTTTCTTTCTGAGTTCCTGTGCTACAAACATTAATATGGTAATGTATAAAGATTAAAAATTGTTCCTAAGAGCATGATGACCGAGCAGAGGATGACGATGCATCCCACGACGCGGTTGATGATGAGTATGCCGTTGTCGTCAAACTTTCCTCTCACCTTGTCGATTAGCCATGACAGACCGAACCACCAGAGCAGTGCGCCGCCCACCAGACTGATATACCCCACGGTCATCTCCACGGGGCGGTTGGGCACCACAAAGGCAAATTGGGCAAAGAGGAAGATGAAGAGAAAGATGATGAGTGGGTTGGAGAATGTCACCAAAAAGGCGGTGATGCAGTTGTGTATCAAGGTGCCTTTCTGCTGCTTCTTGCTCTTGTGGATGTTCTTGGTCGGATTACTGCGATAGCAGTAGATTCCGAAAATGAGCAGCAGTACACTTCCGCTTATCTGAAGCAAAAACTTGTTTTGCGCATTGCTGATGAAATTCATCACGAAACTCATGCCGAGACCCGTGAAGAGCGCGTAGATGATGTCGCTCAACGCAGCCCCGATGCCGGTGACGAATCCATACCAACGCCCCTTGTTAAGCGTGCGCTGAATGCACAATACGCCTACCGGTCCCATAGGAGCGGAGGCGAAAATTCCGATTAACAAGCCTTTGACGATGAAATCTAATATATCTAATTGAATTGGAAATCCCATAACGGATGCAAAATTGCGAAAAATAGTTGATATGAGCAAATTATCAAGATATTATCTTTGTCATGCTGCATATTTTTCATACCTTTGCTCGTGAAGAAACAAAGACTAAAATCAAAAACAGAATATATCAATGGAAACGCAACAGACAATGAAACCGTATGTGATTGGTCTCGACCTTGGAGGCACCAACTCGGTTTTTGGCATTGTAGACAGCCGTGGCGAGATCAAGGCTACCACAGCCATCAAGACCCAGGCCTACAACCGGGTGGAAGACTATGTGAAGGCTTCGGTTGAGGCTTTGCAGGCCATCATCGACGAAGTGGGTGGTATCGACACCATCAAAGGCATGGGTATCGGTGCTCCCAATGCCAACTATTACGAGGGAACGATAGAATATGCCCCCAATATTGTTTGGGCACATGAATCCGTTGTGCCTTTGGCTTCGATGTTTGAGCAGGCTCTTGGGGTGCCGGTGGCCATCACGAACGACGCCAATGCTGCGGCTGTGGGAGAGATGACCTATGGTGTGGCAAGGGGAATGAAAAACTTCATCATGCTCACGCTGGGCACGGGTGTCGGTTCGGGTATTGTGGTCAATGGACAGTTGGTCTATGGCTGCGACGGCTTTGCCGGTGAACTGGGCCATGTTGTCATGCGCCGTGAGAACGGACGTCCTTGTGGCTGTGGCAGGAAGGGATGCTTGGAGGCTTATTGCTCGGCTACGGGTGTGGCGCGCACAGCTCGCGAAATGCTTGCCAAGTCCGACGCACCTTCCTTGCTTCGCAGCCTGAAGTCTGAGGACATCACCTCGCTCGATGTATCGCTTGCCGCCAATAAGGGTGACAAGATTGCGTTGGATGTGTATGCTTTTACGGGTGAGATGCTGGGTGAGGCCTGTGCCGACTTTGCCGCCTTCTCTTCTCCCGAGGCCTTTGTGTTCTTCGGCGGACTGACCAAGGCTGGCGAACTCATCATGAAGCCCATTCGTGAGAGCTACGACCGTCATGTTTTTCATGCCTTCAAGGGCAAGGCCAAGTTCTTGGTTTCCTCGCTCGATGGCAGCAGTGCCGCTGTGTTGGGGGCCAGTGCCATTGGATGGGAAATCAAAAAATAGTGAACCTATGGAAACAAAGGAAGCAGGGACTGATGTTCCTGCTTCCTTTGTTTCTATTCCTATTTATTTTAGTCTGCCGAGAAGTCTGCCACCATTTTGCGGTAGGTTTCATAGAGTCTGGTGCGGCTGATATAGCCGACAAGATGCTTTTGGTCGTCGAGTACGGGAAGCATTGATGCTCCTGTCTTGTCGAAGGTCTTCATCACGCTCTCCATGGATTCGTCGACATCGAGCACGGCTGGTGGCTGCGACATGATTTGCTTGACGGTGAAATGATGGTAGAGTTCGGTGCGGAACACCACATGGCGGATCTTGGCAAAGTCGATTTCGCCCAGCAAGTTTCCCGCATTGTCGAGTACAGGCAGTATGGTGCCGCGTGTGCGGCTGATGATGTGCACCAACTTGCCCAGTTCCACATCTGCGCTGACCGAAGTATAGTCGCGCTCGATGAGACTGTCGAGACTCATCAAGGTGAGCACGGAACGGTCGGTGTGATGGGTGAGCAATTTGCCCTCACGTGCCAGACGCATGCTGTAGATGCTGTGGGGCTCGAAGATGCTGATAGTCAGATAAGAACAGATGCAGACGATGATGAGCGGCATGAAGAGATTGTAACCTCCCGTAATCTCCGCTATGAGGAAGATGCCTGTGAGGGGAGCGTGCATCACGCCAGCCAATACGCCAGCCATGCCCAGCAAGGCAAAATTCTTTTCGGGCACATATACTCCTATTTCCTCCATGTTCCAGATGCGGGCGAAGAAGAACCCCGCAAAGCCTCCGATGAACAGAGAAGGTGCGAAGGTTCCTCCACAACCGCCTCCGCCATTGGTGGCTGAAGTGGCAAACACCTTTGTTATCAAGACCAATCCTACATAGAGCACCAGTAAGTTGCCGTTGCCATAGAAGAACGAGTTGTTCATGATGGCGTTCCAGTCGGCTGGCGTTTTACCGTTGAGCAGGATGTTCAGGCTGTTGTATCCTTCACCGTAGAGGGCTGGAAATAGGAAGATGAGCGAGCTCAGCATCACGCCGCCGAAGATAAACTTCGCCATGGGCATGTTCTTCATCTTGTTGAACACTCCCTCGCAGGATGTCATGGTGCGCATGAAATAGAGGCTGGTCAGTCCGCAGAAGATACCGAGCAGAATCGTTGCCGGCACACGTTCCATTTGCCAGGGACCGTCGAGGTGGAACTGGAACAGCGACTGGCTGCCCACAAAGATGTAGGAGAAACAGGTGGCGGTGACGCTGGCGGTCATGATGGGGAGCAATGACGCCATGGTCAGGTCGACCATCAATACCTCGAGTGTGAAGACCAGTCCGGCTATCGGTGCCTTGAAGATGGCGGAAACGGCTGCCGCGGCGCCACATCCCACCAACAACATCATTGTCTTGGCGTCCATCTTGAACAGACGGCCCAAGTTGCTGCCGATGGCGGAACCCGTGAGTACGATTGGAGCCTCGGCACCCACCGAACCACCAAAGCCGATGGTAATGGCGGAGGCGATGACTGAACTCCAGCAGTTGTGTCCCCGCAGTCGGCTGCGGTTGGTGCTGATGGCGTAGAGCACACGCGTGATACCGTGGGAAATGTTGTCTTTCACCACATAGCGCACAAAGAGCGAAGTGAGATAGATGCCCACGACGGGGAACACCAGATAGGGCCAGTTGAACGAGTCGGTGCTGAATCCTGCGGTGAGCAGCATCTGTATCTGTGAGATAATCCAGTGGAGGATGTAGGCAGCCACGGCGGAGAAGAATCCGACGATGAAACTCAGCACGAGCGTCATCTGCTTGTCGGTCACGTGTTCCTCCCGCCAGTGCAGCAGTTTGTCAAACCATCCTTGCGACAGTTGTTCTTCTATCGTTTCGGTTTTGTTCATTTCCTGATAATCTTCACCTGTCCGTCTTCACTGAGTTTGATGATGCTGGATGGCGTGTGTGGTTTGTGTTCCTGTCTGCGGCTCCAGCACACGTAGTCGACAGCATTGATGAGTTCCTCACTGATGTCGCAGAAGTTTTGTGCGGCAGGCTCTCCGCTGATGTTGGCGCTGGTGGATACAATGGCTTTTTGGAAGCGGAAGCACAATTCTTTGGAGAAAGGCTCCTGCGTGATGCGCATGGCGATGCTTCCGTCTTCGGCGATAAGGTTGGGGGCGAGGTTCACGGCGCCGTCGAGGATGACGGTGGTGGGCTTGTCGGCACAGTCGAAGAGCTGCCATGCCACGTCGGGCACGTTTCTGACATAGCGTTGGAGCCGATGGTCGCTGTCGACCAGGCAGATGAGTGCCTTGGAGTCGTCGCGGTGCTTGATTTCATACACTTTCTTCACAGCCTCGGCGTTGGTGGCGTCGCAGCCTATGCCCCACACCGTGTCGGTGGGGTAGAGGATGACGCCGCCTTTTCTCATCACTTCCACGGCGTTCTTGATATCTTGTTCTCTTGTCATTGTTTTTCTTTCTTTTATGGTTGCCTATATGAATTATTCCTCTGTAGTATGGATGTGCAGACCGGTGGCGTGCAGACCGTTGACAAACGACCGTGCGTCCATGCGTTTCTTGCCTGCCAATTGCAGTTGCAATATTTCGAGCCACTCGTCGCTGGTCGCCACAAACAGCAGTCCTTGTTCCACCTTGATGGTTCCCACAGCTTCGTCGCCTGTCTTCTTGCCTGTCTTCCGGGTCTTGAATATCTTGAGCACGGTGGGCTTCATGTTCTCGCCCTCGATGGTGGTCCAGGCTCCGGGATATGGGCTGAGGCCGCGCACAAAGTCATAGACACGCTTGGCGTTCTGTTGCCAGTCGATACAGCACGTCTCCTTGAAAATCTTGGGTGCCAACGGCAGTTCTCCGCTTTCCTCTTGTGGAACGGAAGCCACCACGCCGTCGCCCTCGACAATCTTGTCGATAGTCTTGAGGCAGATGTCGGCTCCAAGGTGCATGAGTCCATCGTAGAC
>CAKPTK010000081.1 GCA_934190685.1 uncultured Prevotella sp. | reverse complement strand
CGCCGAGCGTCGTGCCCTTGGCCTTCACCCATTCTCCGTCAATCCATGGCTCGATAGGGTCGTTTTCGAAGTTGTGCTGGCTGTCAGGCGATTTCTGTGGCACCATGTCCATGTGTGCCTGCAGAAGTACGGTCTTGCGGTTTTCCATGCCGGGAGTGGCGGGCTTGCGCATCACGATGTTGCCTGCGGGATCTTTGAATCCCTCCACACCTGCTTGCTTGGCAAAGTCGAGCAGGAAGTTTTGTATCTTTCCAAGGTGGCCCGATGGACGGGGAACCTGTGTCAGTGCATAGAAGTTTTTCCAGATACACGTTGGATTCAAGTTCTTGATTTCGCTCATAGTTATTAATATTTTAAAGTTGGTAAATATACTGTTTACGTTTGATGAAGCTCAGTGCCGCCCATCCCCAGATGCCGAGCAGGATGACAAGCATGGTCTGTATGGTGTGGACGATGAGGACAAAGAAAAGGGCGTTGTTGTCGACCACTCCGTAGAGAATGAGCATCGTCTTGACAGCAAAGTGCCATGGACCGGCTCCGTTGGGCGTAGGCACCACCACGGCAATGCTTCCCACAACGAAAGTCACCATGGCACAACTGATGCCAAGATGGCTGGTGAAATCGAAGCAGAAGAATGTGAGATAGTAGTGGAGAAAATAACTGCCCCAGATGGCAAAGGTGAAAATGATGAACAATGGCACGTTTCTCACATCTCTTAGAGATGTGATTCCCTGCCAAATGCCACCGATGGTGTCTTTTACCTTATTATATATGGAAAGACGCTTCAATAGGAAATGCAGGAGGAGGAGGGCAGCCATGCCGCAAATAATGGTGACAATCCATCCGGTAAGGGAAAAAGAATGGAAAATGGAGTCAATGCTGGTGCCTGTGCGGGTGAAGAAGGTAGAGAACACTCCCAGTTGACAAACCAGTGTGATGACGGTGACCACTAGTACCAACAACGAGTCGATGGCGCGCTCTGTGACCACTGTGCCGAGCGCTTTGGGAAATGACACACCGTCAAAACGTCTCAAAATGCCACATCGGGCGAACTCTCCGATTCGGGGAATCACAAGGCTTGCCGCATAAGAGATGAAAATGGAATAGACGCTGACAGATGAGCGGGGATGCTCTCCCAGAGGTTCCAGAGTCTGTCTCCATCGCCAACCACGAAAGACCTGTGCCAGAATGCCGAAGGGGAAGGACAACAACATCCAAGTCCAATTCATCCGGTGGAACATCACGTCACTGATTTGGCTGAAGTCGAAATCCCTATACATCCAATAAAGAATAGCTCCACCGAGTAAGAGGGGTAGGGCTATCTTGATTAAACCGTTTGTCGTTTTCTTCAATTCCATTATGTGCAAAGGTAGTGTAAAAAACAGTAAGGGCAAAACAAATTGGCTTTTTTCCATCGGTTCGGTTGCGTAATAAACATATATTTATTAAATTTGCAACCATAATATCATTGTAGATGAAACAAGTAAGACCCAAGAAAAATCTCGGTCAGCACTTCTTGACCGATTTGAATATAGCCCGTCGCATTGCCGATACCGTGGACGCTTGTCCCGACATTCCTGTGCTTGAGGTAGGTCCAGGAATGGGTGTGCTCACCCAGTATATCGTGCCGAAACAACGCGATTTCAAGGTCGTGGAGATAGACACGGAGTCGGTGGATTATCTCAACGAGAATTTTCCCAAGCTTCGGGAGAACATTATCGGCGACGACTTTCTGCGGATGGACTTGTCTGCCGTGTTTGACGGCCGTCCGTTTGTGTTGACCGGCAACTATCCCTACGACATATCTTCCCAAATATTCTTCAAAATGCTCGACAACAAGGATTTGATACCCTGTTGCACGGGGATGATTCAACGGGAGGTGGCTTTGCGCATGGCGTCAGCTCCAGGCAACAAAGCTTATGGTATCCTCAGTGTGCTCATCCAGGCATGGTATGATGTGGAGTATCTCTTCACGGTGGACGAGGATGTGTTCAATCCACCGCCAAAGGTGAAGAGTGCTGTCATCCGAATGACCCGCAATGCGGTGACGGATTTGGGGTGTGACGAACGCCTTTTCAAGCGGGTGGTGAAGACCGTGTTCAACCAACGCCGCAAGATGTTGCGTGTGAGCTTGAAACAAATCTTTGCCGGACTGCCCGTTTCGCCCGAATTCTTCACCCGTGAAATGATGACCCGCCGTCCCGAACAGCTCAGTGTGGCGGAATTTGTGGACTTGACCAATCTGGTGGATACCGAATTGAAGCGGATAGAAGCGGAAAAAGCATAAAAAAGGAACATTTTATTGGATATGTGGCGGATAATGCCTACATTTGCAGTATATGAAATTAATACAATAAAATATGATTGACATTAAAGAAGCATTGCAAGAGAGTGAAGAGCGCATGGAAATGGCGGCTCTTTATCTTGAGGAGCAGTTGGCGCGCATCCGTGCAGGACGTGCCAATACAGCCATCTTGGATGGCGTGAGAGTGAATTCCTATGGCTCGATGGTGCCTTTGAACCAAGTGGCGAACGTGTCCGTGCCCGACGCCCGTACCATTGCCATTCGTCCTTGGGACAAAAAGGCTATCAAGGATATTGAGAAGGCTATTATGGATTCTGATGTCGGTATCACTCCTGAGAATAATGGAGAGATTATCCGCCTTGCCATTCCGCAACCGACCGAAGAGCGCAGACGCGACTTGGCCAAGCAGTGTAACAAGATTGGCGAGAAGTCAAAAATCGAAGTACGCAACGTGCGTGGTGAGATGAAAGACAAGTTTAAGAAGGCCATTAAAGAAGGTCTTTCTGAAGACAACGAGAAGGACGCCGAGAACGACTTGCAGAAGCTCCATGACAAGTATATCAAGAAGATTGATGACTTGCTTGAGGCTAAGAACAAGGAAATCATGACTGTATAAGGTTTCGTGAAAGGAATTGTAATCAAGAACACGGGCAGTTGGTACACTGTGCTCACCGATGAGGGAACACAGGTGGAGAGTAAAATCAAGGGGAATTTCCGCTTGAAAGGCATTCGCAGTACCAATCCTGTGGCTGTGGGCGACCGGGTGGAGATAGTCTGTAATCCTGAAGGAACGGCTTTTATCACTTCGATAGAAGACCGGCGCAACTACATCATCCGCAAGTCGCCCAATCTCTCGAAACAGAGTCATATCATCGCGGCCAACATAGACCAGGTGTTTCTCGTGGTTACGGTCAACCGTCCACAGACAAGCACGACTTTTATCGACCGTTTTCTAGCTTCGGCAGAGGCCTATCGAGTGCCGGTGACCTTGGTGTTCAACAAGCGCGACACCTTGGCTGAGGACGAGTTGCATTATCAGCAGGCGGTCATCAATCTCTATGACAGCATAGGATATGCATGTCGTGAGATATCCGCAGTGACGGGAGAAGGTGTGGAAGATTTGCGTCCTTTGCTCAAAGACAAGATAACCTTGTTCAGTGGCAATAGTGGTGTGGGCAAATCAACGTTGCTCAATCGCTTGATTCCAGGACTGTCGTTGCGCACTGCCGAGATAAGTGATGCACATAATACGGGTATGCACACCACCACCTTTAGTGAGATGCTTCGGCTGCCGGAGGCTGCGGGATGGGTGATTGACACTCCGGGAATCAAAGGCTTCGGTACGTTTGACATGGAACCGGAGGAGTTGACAAGCTATTTCCGTGACATTTTCCATTTCTCCAAGGACTGCCGTTTCAGCAACTGTACGCACACGCATGAGCCAGGTTGCGCGGTGTTGAAGGCGGTGGAAGAGCATTATATTGCCGCCAGCCGCTATCAGTCGTACTTGAGTATGCTTGAAGACAAAGATGAAAATAAATATCGGGAAGCATTCTGATGTCGTTTTTCTTTAGGGGAAACCGATGTAACGGAATGCTTGATGAAGAAAAGTCCCCGACAGTTTGTTGTTTGTTCAGCAACTGTCGGGGACTTCTGTATTTCCGATTATTTCTTCAGATGTTTGAGAATCCACTCCATGTGGCCGTATTCAGTGGCCTCGGAAGTCCAATGCTCGTTGATGGGGGTGAGCAAAGCCTCTTTTGGACAAGAGAGCGTATTCCACACAGCATAGCTTGTTGTGGGCGGACAAGTGTTGTCGTTATATCCCCAGGTCATGTAGGTCTCTGCTTTCACGTGGCGGGCGAAGTTCACGACATCATAGTAGGCCATGGTCTTGATTTTTTCCGGGGTAAGTGTTCCGGGAATCTTATTGAAATGAGGATAACCACCAGTACGTCCTTTTTCGCTGTAAGCAGCCATGTCGCTCAAGGCGGGGTGGTTTACCACACATTGGGTCACACGGTTGTCCAGTCCTGCGGCAATAATGGACAACGCACCGCCTTGGCTGCCTCCTTGTACGATGACGTTCTTGCCGTCCCATTCAGGAAGTGAGGTAAGCAGGTCGATAGCCTTGACCAAGGAAAGGTAAACACGTTTCATATAGTAGTTGTCCCGGTTGCTCAGTCCATTTTCCAAATATCCGTTTTCTTTTCCATTGAAGGCGGTACTGATATCTTTGAAAGTCTCCTGTGAAAGACGTGGGTCAAGTCCATGAATTTCCATTTCCATGCGAATACATCCGTTCTCGGCATAATATTTATGGCGCAAAGGCTCTTTGATGGTCTTGATGCCTGCTCCTGGAGGGCACAGCACGACCGGGCAATTGCCTTTCTGTGCATTCTTCGGGTAAAAGAGATAGGCGTAGATGCTTTGTCCTTGCCTGTTGATGCGTAGCTTGACGAGATAGCAAGTCACTTTGTCTGTGCAATATTCCTGTGCCAATTCTTTGGTGTAGTAGAGCGGTGTCTTTTCCACTTCTTGAATGTTTTTCTGCCAGAACTGCATGAAGTCGGCTGGCTCTTGGGTGAAGGGTTTGATGCCGTCAACAGAAAATCCCACCTTGACATGGTGGCTGTATTTCTTTCCGTCTACAGTTGTGGAGAGTCTGAGATCACGGAATCCTGGTGTTTTGCGGGAACCCATGTTGAAGACAGCACGTCCATTTTTCAAGTTGAAAGATCCTCGTTTGTCTGCCTCCAGCATGTCGTCGGCGATTTCATAGTCCACCTTGGCGTCACGGGGTATGCCATACTTGCAGAATGTAATCTCAATGTTGGCGTTTTCCCCTGTCTTGTAGATCCAGTTGGCATGGTCGGGTACGGTCAACCAAAGATAATCAGCACGGTCGGGGTAATTGCCCGCTGAAATGTTCATGCACCAAGCCAGTGCGATGAAACAAAGAAAAAAAAGTTTCTTCATATTGATATTATTGGTTTTGTTTTATGCAAAGTTACAATAATAATATGGCTTGACCACTCTTCCCATTTGTTATATTTCATTAAATATTGGTTGATAGCTCCATACTGTTAGCCATTTATGTCGTATCTTTGTCCATTCAATAACTAAACAGGACTTTTATGACGTCAGAATTAGAGGCACGAGTACACCGTGCAGTGGACAATTTTATGCAAGGGTATGGTTGTTGCCAATCCGTGGTGGCAGCCTTTGCTGATTTATACGGATTGGATGACAACATGGCAAAAAGAGTGGCTGCCGGTTTTGGTGGCGGTGTAGGCAGGTTGCGCATGATGTGTGGAGCAGTGTCAGGCTTGGTCATTCTTGCAGGCTTGGACTGTGGTCAGACGGAAGGGAATGACCGCGAGGGAAAGTCTGTATGTTATAAGGTCGTGCAAGAATTGTTGGCACAGTTTAAAGAACTCAATGGGTCTGTTATCTGTGCGGATCTGTTAGGATTGAAAGGAGCGGAGAAAACGCACTCGAGTTATGTCGCTTCAGCCCGAACGGCAGAATATTATAAGACTCGTCCGTGTGCAGCCAAAGTGGAATGTGCGGCCCGCATATTCGCAGCATATCTTGAGACAAAAAGTTGACAGATTGATGAGTTCCCCAAAATATATCCTTGCAACCCTCTCAGTGGTGGTGGCTGTATTGGCGTCTTTTCTGATTACAAAGGACATCAATGCCAATACGATTATTACACTGTTGGACGGCAATTCTGACTTTTCAATCTCGGATTTCTATAATCGTGTTGAGGCAAATCGAGGAGAAAAAACTGTTGATCCCAATGTCGTGGTGGTCAACATTGATAGTGTTTTTGATCGGGCTGCCCTTGCAGCGTTGCTGGAAGATGTGGAGCATTGCCATCCTAAAGTTGTGGGCATTGACGCACTTTTTGTCTGTCCGAAAGATGCAAGTTCGGATTCTGTACTCGTCTCGACTCTTAATCGCTATTCTAAAAACATCGTATTGGCGACACAATTGGATGACGAGACACAACGGATGAAATCCAACTTCGCCATTCAGTCTGTGTTGAAGGCAAGATGGGGTGTTGTCAATCTGGTGAGCAAAGGCTCGCATGGGGTCGTACGCACCTATCGACCTCTTTATGTGGCAAAAGACACATTCCCGTCCTTTGCACTCTCTGTCTGCGAATGTATGAATGCTCCTCTCCGTCTTACGGAAGAAGTTCAACATATTTATTATTCAGACCATGAGTTTGTCACAATAAATCCCTCTGAGGTGAAGAACTATGCAGATGTGATATGCGGAAAAGTGGTATTGCTGGGAACTATTGATGAGGCTTCAGATTTACATGTCACACCACTCTCGATGGACTACCCTGGTGTACTCATTCATGCCAACATCATCTCCAATATGCTTGATGGAATGTATCTCACTGTGGTTGATGATATACTCAATTGGAGCATAGGTGTATTGCTTGCCATAGGAATGGCTTTCTTTTATCTTTCTCTCTCGGGACGCAAGTCAAAACCTGTGGTCATACGTCTGACACTTGTGGCGCTGGTGGTTGTGGGCATTGTGTTGGGATGTTTCTTCTATAGTGTTTTCCGTGTGTCAATCAATGTACCGAAGATTCTTTTGATTGTGGCTTTAGGGCAGTTGACACTTGATGTTTATTTCGCTTGTGAGGATTTTCTGACAACTTGGTTATTCAAAAAAACAAAGAAATGAAAAGATTTATATTGTTCTTTTTGCTGTCATTCCTATGGATAGGATTGAGAGCGCAAAATATATACGATGTATATAAACTTTCCGGATATGCCTTGAATATGGACACTCATCAGCCGCTTAAGATAGGAAGTCGGATTAAGCCAACGGATATTGTTGATTTAAGCAGGTGTCAGCAACTGGCCTTGCTGGACAAGAAATCAAGGAAAGTCTATTATCTGAAAGAAAAAGGCCGTGTTAAAATATCGGATGCTGTTGCTCGTGTACGGAAGTATGCTGGGAGTGTGAGCATGCGGCTGTTGAAAACGATACTTGCCACTACGCAGGAAAGTCATGAGTCATGGGGACAATTGGGTGCATCGTTGCGTGGTTCTGACGAAGAACTTGAGACGAATACGGCAATCGTTTATCTGCAACTTCAGATTTTGATGAAGAAGGTGCCTGGTCGGGTGACAAATTCCTCTTTGAAAATTGAAGCGGAAAAGAAATCCATGACAAATACGGAGTTCAGCTTCCGGGTCATCAATAGGGATACTATTCCCGTATTCTATAATATAGTGTCTGTTTCAAAAGAGACAGGCCTTGTTCACATGCTTTATGATACAGACGATGAAATGCCATGCTTGATGATTGGTGCCAAGTCTGATATGATATTGGATTCAGAAACCTTCCAGAAGGGAGCGGAAATTTATGTACTTGTTGCTTCTGATGCCCCATTCTATAGTGAGGACCTTGAGGAAATGCTTAATTCTGATGAAGAACTTGGTAATAGGTCTGTAAAGAAAATCCAAATAAAAACCGTGTTCTTGAAATAAAGAATGGATAGGCGGAAAGGAATGGAAAATAAAAACGTGTGAATTTGTTTTATATCTCGCTCAATTGCACTACCTTTGCAAATATGGAACAGAAATTGAAGGACAAAAAGATTGCAGTGTTGCTATCGGGCGGAGTGGACAGTTCTGTGGTTGTGCATGAATTGGCACAGCAAGGATTGCACCCTGATTGTTTCTACATCAAGATAGGACCAGAGGAAAAGGAAGAATGGGATTGCTCTTCGGAAGAGGATCTTGAAATGGCGACGTCTGTGGCACGGAAGTATGGATGTCGTCTTGAAGTTGTTGATTGCCACAGGGAATATTGGGATCAAGTGACTCGGTACACGATGGACAAGGTCCGTTCGGGCTTTACTCCAAATCCAGATGTGATGTGCAATCGACTGATTAAGTTTGGTGCCTTCCATGAGAAAATGGGGTACAACTACGACCTTATCGCTACCGGACACTATGCTCAAACTGAGATGGATGAACTGGGGAACAAATGGCTTGTGACCAGTCCGGATCCTGTGAAGGACCAAACCGATTTCCTTGCCCAGATTTATGATTGGCAACTTCGAAAAGCGCTTTTCCCCATTGGCCATTATATGAAAGATGAAGTGAGACAAATTGCAGAGCGTGAACATCTTATCAATGCTAAGCGAAAGGATTCGCAAGGTATTTGTTTTCTCGGAAAAATCAATTATAACGACTACATCCGTAAGTATCTCGGTGAACAGCCAGGAGAAGTGCTTGAGCTTGAAACCGGGGAAAAAATCGGAACGCATAAGGGACTGTGGTTCCATACCATTGGCCAGCGTCAGGGTCTTGGAGTTGGTGGAGGTCCTTGGTATGTGGTGAAAAAGGACGTGGCAAACAATGTGTTGTATGTGTCAAAGGGTTTTGAACCCGCCACTGCCTACAAACGTGATTTTCCCATTCATGATTTCCATTTTCTTACGTTGGATCCTTGGAGGGGAGAAAAGGAAATGAAAGTGACGTTTAAAATCCGTCATACTCCTGAATACCATCCTGCCATTTTGGAGCGAACGGCCCCCGGATGCTATAACGTGCATGCCGAGGAACTTATCCAAGGTGTGGCTCCAGGTCAGTTCTGTGTGATCTATGACGAAAACCACCATCGCTGTTTCGGCAGTGGTGAGATAACCCTATAGAGTAGAAAAGAAATCGCCCGGTCTTTGTGCTTGCTGCACAAGAACCGGGCGATTTTTATTTTTTGTCAAATGCTGCTTAACATTGCTTGTGTGTCATGATGTTGAGCACATGATCATCGGTGGAACGCATAGCGTCAGCACCGATAGAAGTGAGGTTGTGTATACAGCGATCCACATCGTTCTCGATGATGCCTTCTGTGGAAGTGACACATTTTCCTTCCATAGAAAGTAAAGCCGAGAGAAGGGCAGTGCTTACTCCTGAACAGATTTTCAGGGCGCAACTTGGTTTCGCTCCGTCGCAAATCATACCCGTGAGGTTGGCGATCATGTTCTTCACTGAATGACAGATGTGCTCATAGTCGCCGCCCATTAGATAAGTGATACCACAACTGCTGCCGATGCTGGCCACTACACAGCCACAAAGAGCGGAGAGTTTGCCGAGGCTCTGTTTGATATAGATGGCGGTCAGATGGCTTAGGGTGAGTGCGCGAATCAACTCTTCCTCAGTGTTCTCATTTTCTTCGGCATACACAGCTACAGGGTTGGTGGCGCAAATACCTTGGTTTCCACTTCCACTATTGCTCATTACGGGAATCATGGCACCACCCATGCGGGCGTCAGTCGCTGAGGCTGTACGGGCGATGATGTGGGAGAAAATACTGTTGCCGAAGATGCCGTGGCTCAAAGGACGGTCCATGGTCTTTCCCAAGCAATGCCCATAATTTCCTTTGAGAGATTCTTTGGCGGCCTTGAGATTGTAGTCACGGGTCTTGAGAATGAAACGAATCTCGTCCACAGGAGTAGTCATGGAAAAATCGTAGACCAAATTGAGATTGAGCTTGATGTCTTCATTTTCTTCTTCCGTACTGTTTCCACCCCGTTTGTCAAGCAGTGTTTTTTTGTTCTTCTCCACATAGACAATATTTGTATGACCACCTGCGATGATGGCCGTAGCGGTGTCTCCGTCTGCCATACAAGTTACTTCGATGTAGAGCTTTTCAGTGATACCCTCCTTGAGTTTCACGTCAATGTGGTCCTCTTGAATATATTGTTTCCCTTCTTCAAGTGTGTCGGGAGTCAAGTCTTTGAGCACTTCCAACTCATATTCGGGTTTCCCGATAAGAGCACCGAGTGCGATGGCAATGGGCAGTCCGATCATTCCTGTGCCGGGAATTCCTACTCCCATGGCATTTTTGAGCATATTGGGACTGAGGAATACATGGATGTTTTCCGGCTTTTTGCCTAGTGTTGTGGCGGCTTGGGCTGTGCAGAGTGCCACAGCCATAGGTTCTGTACAACCGATGGCAGGCACCACTTCCTTGTTGATGAGGGCGATGATGCGTTCTCTTGTTTCCTTGTTTAGCAT